>PXQR01000077.1:0-13263 GCA_003021235.1 Halobacteriales archaeon QH_6_64_20
CGACACAGTGTGGCGAACGCGCTGTGGTCGCTCGGCGTCGCAGCTCCCGAATCCATGTAGCGACGACCGACCTTGGACGACCTGCGAGCGATTCGTACGCTTCACCTCCCTGAAACGCACACGACCGAGGGAAGTCGACCGACCGAGCTATAGCTCCTCTGTGAATCGACCGAGAACACCGCCGATAGATTTAATAACTTGTGTAAAACATGTTTTACTGTAAAGCGAGCTTTACGGAACGAGCGCTTTACACGACTACGGCTCACCATGACGACGAACGAAACCACGAACTACGACCCGCTGACGTATCGACGCCTGAGCACTGCTTGTTTCCTTTTAGCTGGCGTGGCCGCCTTCGTGGGTGCCGTCGCTGATTATCTATACGTCGGCATCGCCGTCTACGCCGTTCTGTGCGTCGCCGGGTTCGGCGTTCGACGTACCGCCGACGCGACCCTGTTCGACGAGCGCGACGAGCGTTTCCATAATCGTGCCAGCGGATCGACCGTCACCGCTATCAGCTACACCGGGCTCGTGACAGTACCCGTGGTCGTCGGACTCGCCGTGGCGGGCTATATCCCGCTGCCGTCGGAGTGGTTCGGCTTCATGATGGCGTTCCCGGCGCTGATGGGCGTTTACGGTGTCGCGTACATCTATCACCGATACCGATGAAAAGCGACCTTCGGGAGCGCCGCGGGGCAGTCGGGGAGAGCCAGGCCGACCTCGCCGAAGCGGTGGACGTTACACGCCAGACGATCAACGCCATTGAGCGCGAACGGTACGATCCCTCGCTCGAACTCGCGTTCACGCTCGCGGCACACTTCGACTGTCGGATCGAGGACCTGTTCGATCCGGCACTCAACGGTGACCGTCCTGACTCCGGCACCGAAGGGAATTAAACACCGTCCGAAGGAGCCCCACCGAATCGGCGCGGATACCTCTATGCGTCTCCGTTGTGAACCTCCGTTATGCCCGAAGAGACGCTGTTCGAGTTCGAGAGCCCACAGACACGCGCCGAGATCGCCGGCCGACTCCGATCACTGGCCGACGGACTCAACAACGGCGGTCCGCTCACGCTCACCGCGGACGATCAGAGCGTGACGGTGACGCCCCCGGACTCTCCCGAATTCGAACTCGAAGTCGAGCGCGAGTGGGACGACGAGGACGAAGACGGAACCAAAGACGGGGAACCCGACGAGGTGAGCACCGAAATCGAAATCGAGATCGAATGGAGCGAAAGCGACAAAACCGCCGAGACGGACTCCGAAGCCGATACCAACACCGCCTCCGACTCCGAAGACGGGGACGAGGACGCCGACGCGGGCGAGTGCCGAGGACGATAGCGAAGAGGTCGCCGCTCCGATCGACCCTGACCAGGAGGACGTCTCGGACGCCGCGGCTGGCGGGATCGGGACGGCAAGTCACAGGGTCAGTTCCAACTCTACGTCGATCGCGGCGGCAAGTGGCGCTGGCGGCTCGTCCACCGCAACGGGAACATCATCGCCGCCAGCGGTCAGGGCTATGCCTCGCGACAGAAGGCCCAACAGGGAATGCGTAGCGTGATGCAAAACGCCCCCAACGCGGCGGCGATCACCGCCGAATAACCGCTTCGCTCGAAGCCGCGACCCTGATTCCCCTCGTGGCGACTCCCTGCGATCCGATGGACCGCTTGCAGTACGGACCTGAGTAACAGCTAACTGGCTTCCGGCCTCCCGAGCGGCCATGCACACCATTCCCGAACGCTACGACGTAATCGTAATTGGGGTCGGCGGCGTCGGGAGTTCCGCCGCCTACCACCTCGCAGAGCGCGGTCTCGACACCTTGGGGCTCGAACGCTTCGACGTTCCTCATGCACAGGGATCGAGCCACGGGAGCACCAGGATCGTCCGCCTGACCCAGCCCGAAGACCCCTCCTATGTCCCGCTCGCGCGGGCGACCTTCGAACACTGGCGCGCGTTAGAACGGGAGACCGGCCGCGACCTGCTCACGACCACCGGCTCGGTCCACGCCGCCGCCCCCGACTCGTCGTTCGTCGACGATGCGCGCGAATCGCTCGATGAGCACGACGTCGCATACGACGACCTCGCAGGAAGCGAGGTGAACGAGCGCTTTCCCGGCTACTCGCTCCCGGACGAGTACGAGGCCCTCTTCCAGCCCGACGGCGGCTACGTCGACTGTGAGGGGGCCGTCGTCGCCCACGTCGAGGCCGCCCACGCCGCCGGGGCGACGATCCGCGCCCGCGAGCGCGTCCGCGACTGGGTGGAAACGAACGGAGGGAGAGTCCGCATCGAGACGGACAAAGGAACTTACGAGGCCGACGACCTGGTGGTTGCCGCCGGAGCCTGGACCGGCCGCCTCCTGCCGAGCCTCGAGAAACACCTCACACCGGCCCGCCGTGTCATGGCCTGGCTTCAGCCGCGTCGACCGGAGCGGTTCAGTTCTCGTCGGTTTCCAGTGTTCAGCCTGCGGGGTGAGCACGGGTCGGGGTATGGATTTCCGGTTCACGATGTGCCGGGCTTCAAGTTCGGCGTCGAACCGCCGCCCTCCGACGGGATCGACCCCGAGGAGATGGCCCGCGAGCCGACGGCAGCCGACGAGACGCTTCACCGGGAGTTCGCGGAAACGTACTTCCCCGACGGTGCCGGGCCGACAACAGGCCTTACGACCTGTCTCATCACCGACTCGGCCGACGGACACTTCCTGCTCGGCACGCACCCCGAGCACGGAACCGTCCACGTCGCCGCCGGGTTCTCGGGACACGGATTCAAGTTCAGTGCCGTGCTCGGCGCGGTGCTGGCCGATTTCGTCGTCGAGGGTGATACCGAACACGCGATCTCCCGCCATCGGATCGAACGCGTGTTCGGAGACGAATAGTACGGTACGGTCCGGTTCGGTCCGCCGTCCCGGCCTTTCGGTGGGGTGTCGATCGGTAGTCGGGTCGGCCGGCTACCGGGAAGCGCTCTCGTTGCCGGCGGCTCCCGTTCCGTTCCCGGTACTGGCGTTGGCCGTGCTACCGGTCGCGTTCGCGCCTCCACCGCTGGCGTTCGTCCCGCCGCCGCTCATGTCCGTTCCGCCGCTTGCATTGGCCCCATCGCTCGTGTTGGCCCCACCGCTCGCGTTTCCGGCGCTGGCATTACCTCCGCCACCACTGGTGTTCGCACCGCCGTCGCTCGCGTTCGCACTCCCGCCGAGCCCGAAGACGTCGCCGCCGCCGACGACGACTACCGAGGCGACCCCGAGACCGAGAACCAGTGCCAGAAAGATCACTATCCAGCCCGTCGGGACCGATTCGGACTCCTCGCGTGCTGCCATGCTCGGTACGCGACGCTTGCCTCCCATAGCTGTTGTCGTTCGGACCACGGCTCGATGCGATCGGACGGGTCCCCTTCGTCGTAGTGGATCGTAGGGGATCGTAGAGGAGACCGTATCACTGGCCCGTGAGCTCCAGTTATCGATGTTCTCGGAGATGTACCCGCGAGTTCCGAAGCCGATGCCGATACCGAGGCCGATCGCGACCGCGAGCCCGAGCGAACCGAACAGCGCCACGACGAAGACGTTAACAGGTTCGTAAGCACGTCCGTCGCGAAGCCGATCGTGTTGAGCGTCAGCGTCGCGGTCATGTAGTAGATGAAGATCTTGACGGCGACGCCGAAGATATCGGTGAGCCGTCGACCGTCGGTGCTCGCGACGAGGCCGCCGACGAAGTCGGCAATGAGGATGCCGGCGATCAGTACGGCGAGCCCGCCGATGAGCGTCGGGAGGTGCCCCGCGAAGCGGCTCAGTAGCCCTGAGAGCACGCCGATCTGGAGTACGTTCGCCGCCGTGACGAGCGTCAGGAAGTAGACGTAGTACGCAACGAGCGTGCCGACGATGTTACCGGAACTCGCCTTCCTGGTCGGCGAAGCGTCCGAGCGGGGGGTCCCGGAGATAGCGCCCGAGGTTGAACCCGCCGATGAGGTCGGCGATGATGTCCCGAATCACCCGACCGACGATGAAACCGAGCACCAGGATGACGATCGCGCTGATAACGACCGGAATGAACGCACCGATCTGCTGGAGCAACTGGGAGAGGATCGGGATCTGGAGCACGTCGGCGGCGAGGATCGCGATGAAGTAGACGTAATACGCAGCGATCTTGCCGAGTGCCCGTTCGAGTCCGCCGCCCTCGCCGCTACTTTCGAGGGCAGTACCACCGGTATAGTCGCTGAGACCGATCCCCTCGAGGATCCGGACGACGACGGCTTCCAAGAGACGACCGACGATGTACCCGACGACGAGCACGACGATCGCCGAGAGAATCACCGGGAGGAACGACAGGACCTGCCCGATGACCTATGAGAGTTGCTGTCCGAGTCCCTGCAGTCCGGCGAGTTGCAGTGGGGTAACGATACTGTCGAGCGTTGCTGTGGGTATCATGGGTTGTACCTTCTCCGTCGGAGACGACGGGTCGGTCCGCGTCCGCTTCGCGCGGACCCGCGCTCCCGTGTCCTCACGCACGCGGCTCGGTATTGTGTGATTTGCTTGAGGATGCCTGCTCGATCGACCGATAGTCACGTTGGTATAACGCGGTTGTAGCCGAACGAAGCATCGAACAGCCCGCAGGGAGGTGATTCGCGGACACGGACGACCGCAGACATTTGCATGCATGCGGCGATAAGTAGTCCTCTCGTGGTTCGCTATGACCTCTTGCGTCTCGCGTCCGCCTCGTGGCCGATCGCCATCGTGTTCCTGATCAGTCCCTTGTGTGCGCGCCGGAGCCGCTCGGAGACGGCTTGCCGGGAGACGCCCAGTTCCGCGGCGAGGTCGTCCATCGTCGCGCCGCGGGGCACGTCGAAATAGCCCTGCGTCACCGCGACGACGAGCGTCTCGCTCTGTTCGGCGGTGAGTCCGTATCGGCCGTAGCGTTCGGCGTTCATCTCGTAGATGCTGTCGAGCGTCACCTCTAGATCCCAGCGTTCACAAAACTCGTGTGTCGCCGAGACGCTCTCCCGATCGGGAAAGAGCGCCCGGAAGCGCCAGAACTCCCGCGAACCCGACGCACCGAGAACCGCCGCGTCCTCCTCGACGAGTATGTGGACGACGAAGCGGACGTCCTTGACCCACTCCATCCGGTAGAGGCGCTCGCCGTCGAGATCGGTCACGAGTTCGGCGTTCTCGACGCTCGGGTCCTCGTCGAGCTTCCTGTCGAGAACGCCGATGTCCTCGGGGCTTCCGGTGGCCCCACAGGAGGGGGATGACCCGATCGGTATCGTAGGCGATGACCCGCTCGGCCTCGAAGTTCACGTCCGAGGCCGCGAGCGTCGCCGCCAGCGCGAAGTTCTCCGCGGGAACGCGAAACTCGGCGATAGCGTTCATCGTCCCCCGATCACTCCCCCGACGTACATAATCGTATGCTATCCGTATGCTGCTGTCGAGTGCAGCGATCGGCGTCGAGCCGTTCGTGATCGTCCTCGCCGTCGCGTCCCCGATCGGTCCGCATCCGCGAGCGCCCGCCAAAGGGTACTTACGCCTCATCGCGCTAGTACCTTTTAATGAGCACCGACGCCGAGTCGCCGAGCGACGACCGACGCAAGTACGAGTTCCGGAAGGTCATCGAGGATCTGGCCGAACACGAGGGCTCGGGGACCCAGCTAGTGACCATCTACGTCCCACCCGACAGACAGATCTCCGACGTGGTTGCCCACGTCACCCAGGAACACTCCGAAGCCGCGAACATAAAGTCCAAAGACACCCGCACGAACGTCCAGGACGCCCTTTCCTCGATTCGCTCCCGACTACGCTACTACGACACCCCGCCCGAGAACGGTATGGTCCTCTTCTCAGGGGCGGTCGACGCGGGCGGTGGTCAGACCGAGATGGTTACCCAGGTCTTGGAGGAGCCACCCGACCCGGTCCAGTCGTTTCGCTATCACTGCGATTCCGCGTTTCTCACCGAGCCCTTAGAGGAGATGCTCGCGGACAAGGGCTTGTTTGGACTCGTCGTGCTCGATCGGCGGGAGGCAAACGTGGGATGGCTCAAGGGAAAACGCGTCGAACCGGTCAAGTCCGCCAGTTCGCTCGTCCCCGGCAAACAGCGAAAGGGCGGCCAGTCCGCCCAACGGTTCGCCCGCCTGCGACTCGAAGCGATCGACAACTTCTACCAGGAGGTCGCCGGGATGGCGAACGATCTCTTCGTACCCAAACGCCACGAGATGGACGGCGTGCTGGTGGGCGGCCCCTCGCCTACCAAGGACGAGTTCCTCGACGGCGACTACCTCCATCACGAGGTCGGCGACTTGGTAGTAGATAAGTTCGACGTCTCCTACACCGACGAATCGGGGCTTCACGACCTCGTGGACGCCGCGAGCGAGGCGCTCGCCGATCAGGAGGTCATGAAGGACAAAGCCCAGATGTCCGAGTTCTTCGACGAACTCAATAAGGGCGATCTCGCGACCTACGGGTTCGAGGCCACTCGCCGGAACCTCGTCATGGGCGCGGTCGACCGCCTGCTTCTCTCCGAGGACCTCCGCAAGGACGTAGTGGTGTATGACTGTCCCGACGGCGAGGAGTACGACCTCGTCGCCCGCGGGCGCGCTCCGCCCGAGCACACCTGCTCGTCGGGCGAACCCGCCGAACCGATCGAACGCGAGGACGCCATCGACCACCTGATGGAGATCGCCGGTAGCCGGGGCACGGAGACGAAGTTCGTTTCGAGCGACTTCGAGGACGGCGAGCGCCTCGACGTCGCCTTCGGCGGGATCGCCGGTATCCTCCGGTACTCGACCGGCATCTAAGGCGCTTTTCGAACCCGATCCGCTTCGCCTCGCCGCCTTCCCTGACTGCGCTCTCCGCTCCCGGGTCGAGCACTCGGTCGTCTTCGACCGTCGTCCGTCGTCCTTGCCGACCGTCGGTCGTCGTCGATCGCTCTCCTCAAGACCGTCGCCACCGGTCGTGATCCGTTGCACCCGGTTTCGATCCGTTGCACCGCGCTTTCCTCCGCTATCGTTCGCGCGGTTCGACTCCGACTCGATTCCATAGCGCGCGGATCGACCGGCGAGCTCGGCCGGACTGCGTATAATATATCAGAAACGAACTGTGAGTAGTAATGAGCAAGCGTATATAACGGGAGCAACCGAACCGTGCCGACGAGTCAATGGTTTCACCCGGTACGCTGCGATTGCTCGCGAACCTGGCCGACGGACGGATCGACGAATGTGTCCCGCGGATCGAGGCCGAGACCGGCGCCGTGAGCCATCCGGCTGCCGCCGAGACGCTCGACACGGGCGACGGTCCGCCGACCGAGGTACTGGAGTCGTTGGCGCGTCGTGACCTCCTCGCCCGGGCGTTCGAGGAGAAGCTCTATTACTGTCCGGACTGTGCGGGTGAGGAACTAACCTATACGACGGCGTGTCCGAGCTGTAACTCGCCTCACACCGTCGAGACGGAACTGCTCGAACACGCCGACTGTGGGCGCGTCGAGCTCCACGCCGCCTTCGAGACCGAAGGCGAGTACGGTGAGTACGTCTGTCCGGGGTGTGAGGAGGCACTACCCTCCTTCGACATCAACACGTCCAGCTATCGTCGATACGTCTGCCGGGACTGTGACGAACGCGTCGAGCGACCCGCCCACCGGCTCCGGTGTCGCGAGTGTGCGCGGGTCGTTACACCTCGGCGGGCGATCGAGCGGGTGTGTTGTCGGTACTCCCTCGACGACGTCGGGAAGGTGTGGGTCGAAACTCAACTGCGCGCACGCGAGGCGACCGTCGAGGCTTTAGAGGCGAAGGGCTTCGAGGTAACGATCGATACGACCGTCACCGGTCCCGCGGGCGACGAGCGCCCGATCCACGTCTATGCCGAGGACGACCTCCTGGGGGATCGGGTCGTCGCGGCGATCCACGAGTGGCCGGACGTTGACGCGGTCTCGGCGTTACGAACGGCCGCGCAGGGGTCCGATGCACGTCCCCTGCTCGTCACGACCTCCGGGTCGATCGGAGCCGAGGCCGCCTCGCTCGCGGCGGACTCGGACGTCGCACTGCTACGACTCACCGAGGACGACACGCTCGAACGCGATCACCAAACCGGCGGCCGGCCGAGCGAACGAACGACCTTCCTTCAACGTCTCACGTTTGCCGTCAGGGGCACCTGAGCCCGCTCGGTCGACGCGCTTTCGGACCCTCTCGTGCATCGACCCGTTTCGTCCTCCGGATTCCGCCCGCGTCGACGACCGACGATCCGTGACCCGTGACTGATGGCCCTCGCCGGCGTTCGGGTTCGTGTAGCCGCCCTCGGCAGCCGGGTTAACAACCGATTAAAACGCAGCTGGAGGCCTCAACGATCCATTTAGATCTCTTCGAGGCTTCGAAGGACCGATTGTGTCGGTCGAAGCGATCGATAGAGGACGACAGGGCGTCTATAGCCTTGGGGATGGCGTCCGGAGGGGAGATCGACGATGATCACACCAGGTAGCTTGGGACTGCTCGAAGCGATGGCCGACGGTCCGATCGCGGACCTCGAACCCGCGTTCGACGACCGAACCGGCGTGATCGAGTACCCCGACGCCGCTACGCACCTTCCCGAGAACGAGTCGGTAGTACGAACGCTCGACTCACTCGCCGATCGAGGGCTTTTCGAACGGGAGTTCCGGGCGAAAGTACACCGCTGTCCCGACTGTGAGCTGACGGAACTACACTACGAAACGGTGTGCCCGTCGTGTGCGTCGCCGGAGACGGTCAAGGAGACGGTGCTCGAACACACCGAGTGTGGGCACGCGACGCCGCGCGGACGTCTCCTCGACGAGGAATCCTGTCCGGGATGCGAAGCGTCCGCCGAGGATGTCGCGAGCGAGCACGAGACCGTCGGCGAGCGCAGTGTAGAGCCAATCCCGGCACGATTCGTCGAAGCGATACCGGTAACAGACCGTCTCCGGCGCGTGCGAGGGGTCGGTCACCCGCGAGCAGCGACGGCATCGAAGCCGACCCCCCGGTTTCTGCTCGACCTCTATGCGACCGACGACGAGCGTGGCCTCGCGGTCATTGCGGCGGTCGCCGAGACTCCGACCGCCGATGAGGTGATCGACCTGCATTCGACCTCGATCGATGCCGACGCGTATCCGATCGTCATCGTCACGGGCGAAGCGCCCGACGATGCCGTTAGCGACCTGGCGGAGTGTCTCGACGTCGGCCTGTTGTGCCCGACGGAACCGCGCGAACCGGCGGTGTCCTGTGAGACCCCCTGGCCGGTCGAGGCATCCCGCTGACGAAGCACCAGCGCGGCGGCTACCGATACGACTCCCTATCCGATGCATCGAGACGGACCACTCGTTTTGGCCGTCGTGATCGCCTCGCTCACCCTCACGGCCGTCGCTCCGGGCTCGTCGTTCGTCTCGAAACTCGTTCCATCGAGTTCCGACGACGCCGATATCGGTGCCACCGTTGGCTTGCCTTCGACGCCCGAGACTGACAGCGACCCGCGTGGTTCGCCCACTGATTCGACCGAAGCGACGGCGTCACGGGCGCGAATCGCTTCGGCTTCCCGGCAGCCGCTCTCGGATGCGCGTTCACTACCCCCGGCGAACGGCGGCTCCGTCCCATTGCGGGCCGACTCGCCGGAGGTCCGGTCGGGCTCGCACACCTCATTGCCGGTCGCCTCACCGTCGGCTTCCTCGTCCCCATCAACGCTCGTTCCGGAGTCACTGGCTCTTCGTGACGGCCGTCGGCCCTCGCCGGCGACCGGTCCGTCCTCCGCTTCGGCTTCGCCGCCACCGTCCCAGCCGACGGCCGTCTCGTCTCCCCGTTCGGCTCCTCCGTCGATGTCGCCGCCGCCCGCCCGCCGGGATCCGAGCGCCACGACGCCCGACTCGATCGCCGACGAGCGGATCACGGAGGTTTCCTCCACTGCCCCGGCGACCGCTCGGTCCCGTTCGCGATCGCCGGGAACGGCTCGATCGACCGACTCGAGTTCATCCTCCCGCGTCGTGCCGTCGCCGACGCCGGCATCCGAACGCCCGCTCGGTCACTGTCCGGCGAACACCACCGCCGATTCGGAAGGTTAGTCGAGCGGGAACTCGACTAATGGCTACTCGGTGCCGACGGTCTCCCCGGGCGTGTGCGCCGACTGTTGACTCACACGCCGCCGGTCACGACCGGGGCGTCCCGGTTCGCGTCCGGTGAGCGCTGACCAAAGGGTTAGCCGAGGGTCTGTTCGAGGTGTCGGCGGCGTCGCCGGAGGTCGGTCGCTGGCTCCACCCCT
This sequence comes from Halobacteriales archaeon QH_6_64_20, assembly GCA_003021235.1. Taxonomy (GTDB): domain Archaea; phylum Halobacteriota; class Halobacteria; order Halobacteriales; family Halococcaceae; genus PXQR01. The sequence continues at coordinate 10,225 of PXQR01000077.1, forward strand.
GAATCGGCGGCGAGTCGATCGAGCACTAACAGGGGATCGGTGCCCGCGCGCTCGACTCGTTCGACGAGCGTTTCGATCTCCCGGCGATAGAGTGCGAACGAATCGAGCAGTCCCACGGCGAGCGCCATCGCGATCGCCCCCTCGCCGCGGGGAAACGCGTCGGTGATCCCCGTGAAGTCGGGATCGGCCGTCGCCTCCGCTTCAGGTGCCGGGTGTAGCGTAACGCAGTGCGTACAGAGCGCGACCGCCTTCTCCTCGCCGGGAACGTACTCGCGCAACTCGACCGGGACCTCGAAAGCGATCGCTGGGCTCGCACAATCGGGGCAGTTCATACCCTGTGATTGCAGCGGCTCGAAAAAGCCGTATCGCCCTCGAACTCGCTCCCCTGCCGTGGCTCGATAGCGCCGTGGACTCGCCGGCGGTCGCCGCGAAGAATCGAAAAATCGGCGTCCTCACTTCGTGAACGCGGTCTGCTCGTGGGTGTGGTGATAGAACCGGATTCGGGGACCGTCCTCGCTCACCGGCTCGAAACAGACCCGTCGATAGCGTTCGTTGTCGAGCAGGTTAACCATCAGGCCGGTCTCGTGAACCGACACCGACTCGTAGCCAGCGTCACACACCGGACACCGCTCGGGGGCGCTCGCGCCGATGTCACTACTGACACCGACCCCGCCCGCGGCCTCGACGTCGGTATCGGTATCCGTCTCCGTGATCGAACCCGACTCGGCGTTCGCGGCCATGCCGTGGTATTCGGTATCGTAGCCTAAAACGACACCGGTCGTTGATCGGCGGTTTCGAAACCGCTCGTTTCGAGGTTCGCTCGTCGCCTCGCTCGTATCCGGTCAGGACTCCCCGTTAGCGCGAACGTCCTCGGCGACCGCACGCATCCGTTCGTACTCGTCGTCGCTGTACCCGATCAGCCTCGCGTCGGCGAGCGAATCGGCCTCGAAGCCGGCGATCTCCTCGGCGATGATCCGTGTGCCCTCCGAGAGATCGAACCCGGCGACGCCACACCCGAGCGCCGGGATCACGATCGACTCACATCCCCGTTCGTCGGCGGCCGCCAGGCTTCGGCGCGTCGCCTCGCTCGCCGCCTCGTTCAGCTCCTCGCCGCCGCGCCGCCTGAGCGCGCCCGCCACGCCCGACCCCATCTCGAGACTGGTGCCCGCGGCGTTCACCAGTGCGTCAGTGCGTTCGGCGGCGATGTCGCCTTGCACGACGTCGAAGTCCATACCGGAGCCACGCCTGCCGGCGACAAAAACTCCCGGCTACCTCGAAGCTCCGTTCGCGAAACCCGATGTCGTGGGTCTCTCGTGGCCTCGAACGCACGGAACGCGCCGGCCACCGAGCTACACGTCGAGTGGACCTCGGCGATCGCCGTCCCGCAAGGCATCGAACTAAGTCGTCCGCGCTCGGGATCACTGCGTATGGTAGAGTACACCGGCGCGATCATCGACCTCGATGGTACCGTTTGGCGCGGCGACGACCTCATCGACGGCGCGCGGGAGGGCATCGACGCGCTTCGCGAGGCCGGGGTCGCCGTTACCTTCGTGAGCAACGGGACCGACATCGACCGCGACGCGTTCGACGAGCGCCTGGAGGAGTTGGGATTGCCGACGGACATCGAGGTGATCACCGCGGCGTCAGCGACCGCCGAGTACCTCGCCGACGAACACCCCGACGCCGAGGCCTTCGTGATAGGCCAGCAACCGATCGCCGCCGAACTCGACGCCGCGGGGATCTCCGCAACCGACGTCGCCGGAACCGACGACGCCGACGCCGAGACGGAACCGGCCGACTCGGGGCCGGCCGACGTCGTCGTCGCGGGCCGCGAACCCGATCTGAACGAGGCCTTGCTCGACGACGTGCTCGCCGCGTTCGACGCCGAGACGACCTTCGTCGCGACGAACACCGATCGTACCCACCCCATCGGCGGTGAGGAGATAATCCCCGGCGCGGGCGCGACTATCGGGGCCATCCAGGGGATGACCGGCACGGAACCGACCGTCGTCGGCAAGCCCGCTGCGCAGATGGCAGAGACCGCTGGAGACCGACATCGAGATGGGCAACAACGCGGGAATGACCACCGTCTTGGTCCTCACCGGCGCGAGTACTGAGGCGGATATCGATGAGCAGGGAATCGAACCCGATCACGTGCTCGACTCGCTCGGCGAGATCGGGGAGATGCTAAACTAACCTCCTTCGTAGCGTCCACGTGGGCCCGCCTCTGATGAATACGGGGGCGCTATTGGAGCCTCGGAGCCACACGTGGGAAACGGCTAAGCTACGCGAGCACGAACCAGGCATATGAGCGAACAGCAGCGCGACGACGCCGGGAAGTTCTCCGAGAAGGCGTCCGAGCAGGACGTCCTCTTAGTGTTCGACGCCGCTTCCGACCCAGTTCTCACGGCGAGCGAGGTCGCCGAGGAGTTACCGATCACCCGCGAGGCGACGGTCGCCCGGTTGAATCGGATGTGCGAGGCCGGTCTCGTCGATCGCAAGGAGACCGGGGCGCGCGCCGTCGTCTGGTGGGCGGCGGTCGCCCCGCGGCTCTCCGAGGAGACGAAAGCGCGCGTCGAGCGGAGTCGCGAGCAGATCGAACGCGGCGAAACCGTGAGCCACGACGAAATGAATCACCGCCTCGGGATGGATGGCTGACTCGCTTCCCGAGATCGACTACAACGATCGGGCCGCCGAGCAACTCGAAGACCTCGAAACCGAGAGCGCTCAGCGCATCGTCTCGAAGCTCGATGACGTCGTCTGGGACCCCGAGCACTACCTGAAGCGCCTGAGCGAGAGCGGACCGGCCGATTACCGCCTCCGTGTCGGTGACTACCGCGTGTTAGTCGACTGGCGACGCGAAGAGGCGTGCTGTTCGTCACCGAGGTCGGCCACCGGCGGAACGTCTACGATTGAGGCGAGATACGAAACGTCGAAAAGCGTCGTCGAGCCGTGACCGTTGCTTCATTTTTCGCTGCTCTCTCGTGCCGGGTCGTGGCGTTCGTACCACGCCGTCAGTTGCTCTAAGCGGTGGATCGC
>PXQR01000077.1:13309-28498 GCA_003021235.1 Halobacteriales archaeon QH_6_64_20
GCGCTGATCTCCCCGGCGTCGGTGATGCTCGAAGACGCTTCGAACCGTTCTCTCTCCTCCCACGGCAGGTCGAACTCTGAGGCGGTCTGGACCTGCGAATCGTCAGTCCCGAACGCCGACCGCAGGTCGTAGATCCCGTGTTCGGGCGCGGCGGCGGTCAGCACGTCGGTTTGGGTGAGGAGATATCCCTGGGCGATTCCACCATAGGAAAAGCCGTGGCCGAACACCCGTTCGGGGTCGGCCCACCCACGCTCGGTCAACGCCTCGATTCCCGCGACGATGTCCTCGACCTCGACGGTACCCCACTGTCCGTATAGCTCCTCGGCGAACGCCTGGCCGTAAGACGTTCCGCCGCGGTAGTTCGGACAGAGTACAACATAGCCCCGCGAGGCGAGCACGGCGTACTCGAAGCTGAATTCGGGCGCGTCATAGCTGATCGGTCCGCCGTGGATCGAGACCACTAACGGGTATGGGTCCGACGCTCCAGATCCGGTCCCGATTTCTCCGGCTTCGACCTCACCGGCGTCGATGCTATCGAAATCGAAACCCGGAGGCAGATAACAGATCGCGTCGATTTCGTGTCCATCACTCTCGTAGGCTACCCGGCGACAGTCGGCCATTGCGTGCTCGGCGACGAGGTCGTCGTTGAGCGCCGTAATCCGCCGTAGTATCCCGTCGTTCTCACCCTCGCCCTCGCTGTCGACGAACGCGTCGAGCGCGGCGGTGTGAACGTCGAGGCCCTCGGTCGGGTGACTGCGCGCGAGCGCGAGCGTTCCCTCCCGACAGTCAAAGGCCGTGATCGAGGCGTCTTCGGCTACGTCTCCACCGATCCGTTCGACGCTCCCGTCGGTGCCGACCCGACACAGGCGAGTGTGTGCCTCGTCGGCGACGGTCGTCAGAACGGTTTCGTCGTCGATCCACCGTAGCGACGCGCCCCGGGTAAGCGTCCGATCGAGGTCGGCGGAGAGCGACTCGTAGCGCTCGCCGTCCCAGGCGTAGACCTGCGTCGGGACACACCAGTTCGTAGCGTCACCGGCGGCGAACGCGAGGCGCTCGTCGCTTTCGGCCGGCGCGGATGTGATTTCGCTGACGGTTAGTTCGCCGTTGGTGACCCGCCTTGTCGTTCCGCTCTCGGGATCAACGGTGTGGACATCCATCGCCGCCGAGTCGTCCGGTCGTTCCTGCCGGTTCGAGAGGAAGGCGATTTGCCCTTCGCCCACCCACGTCGGTCCCAGCCCGGTAATCGGCTCGTACGCGCCACCCCCGTAGGCGTCGTCCAGCCGGCGTTCGGCGCGCGTCTCGACGTCGACGACGAACAGATAGGTCCTCACGGTGTCGAGCCAACCTTGTCCATCGAACTTGTGCTGGAGGCGCTCGGTCTCGATCGGGGCCCCCTCCTCGCGTCGCGCCCGGAGGTACTCGCTCTCCTCGTCGGTCGGGTCCCGGGCCGAGACGACGAGTCGCTCGCCGTCCGGTCCCCAGTCGAATCCCCTCACTCCTTCCTCGCGGTCGGTGACCTGGCGAGCATCACCACCTAGTTCGAGGTCGAAGACCCATACCTGGGGCTTCGGCTCGTCCTCGCCGTTCTCGTCCTCCCCGCTCCCGTCGTCCCCACTGTTTTCATTCTCGTCCGTCTCGCTCTCGCTTTCGTCGTCACTCGCACCGTCGCCGGTGTCCGAACCGGTCACCGCGAGTTCGGTGTCGCGCTCGCGGGCGGCGAGCACTCCCAACCTACTGCCGCCGGGACTCCACTTCGGGGTGTGTGCGTTCGACGCGCGGGTGAGCCGATGGGACGATCGTGAGCCGTCGGCGGGAACGACACACACTGACTGTCGGCGTTCGTCGGCCGACTCGTCGAACTCCTCGATAACGAACGCCACGCGCTCGCCGTCGGGCGAGAGCGCGAGGTCGCTCACCCGCGTGAGGTCGTAAAAGGCCTCGATAGGGACGGGATCGAAGTCAGTATCTGACATATACGGTCCTATCGTGATGGGCTCATCAACCTGTCCGTCGCGGGACACTCCCGTCCTCGAAACGCGGATCGGTCTCGCCGTCTTCGTTGCCGTGAGTTCCTACACGATCGGTTTCGTTGGCTCGCGATAGCGGGTGACGCGGCGGGCGGTTCGTAGAGCGGAGCGAACGACTATAGGCGTTCGAACCGGGCAGTATCGCATGGCTCGCGTTCCATACGTCGACCCGAACGACCTCGATTCCGAGTACCGGGATCTCGTCGTCTCGTCGCTCCAACCCGGTGAGACGCTCAACGTCTACCGCGCTATCGCCAACAACCCCGACGTGCTCGACGGATTCCGTGCCTTCCTCGGCGTCCTCTGGAATCGCTCCGGCCTCACCGATCGCCAGCGCGAGATCGTGATCTTAACCACGGCTGCCGAGATCGGCTCGTCCTACGAGTGGCACCAACACGCGGGTATCGCCGCCGACGCCGGCCTCGATCAGACCGAGATCGATGCCATTGCGCGCGACGACCGGCGTCCGTTCCCGGTCGAAGAGCAAGCATTGCTTTCGTACACTCGGGCGGTCATCCGCGGCCGCGTGACCGACCCGCTTCACGAGGCGGCCGCCGAACGCTTCGATGAACAGACGTTGGTTGCCATCGGAGCCACCGCCGCGGGATACCTCGCGCTCGCCCGTGTCATCGACGCCCTCGACGTCGACATCGAAGCCGGGGAGGCGTTCGTCGGGTGGGATCCGGTCTAACGAGGCACTCGCTACGATCGGTCACGTCCTCCGAGACGAGGTGATCGTCCTGTCGATCGCCGACCCTCGTTGCGAACCGCGGCGCTCCGAGGACTCGATTCGAGTCCGGAACCGTGAACCCACCGCGTAGAGTCGGCAGAGCAGTATTCCCTTACACAATTGCTCGTCGAACAACCGCCGCGGGCGAGACTGAAAGGGGCCGACCGCGTGGCGGCTTCGCCGTGGTTCGAAAGATGCCGATAGTCTCTAGGATAAGTTCTGCGACCGAGAGCCGAGGAATTCGTCGATCCAGGATTTAGCGAAGCTCAATCCGGTGGTGAGCTATTCGAACAGATCTGTGACGAGAGCGCGGAAAGGCGTCTTTCGAATCATGAGTCTTTCGTAGAACCAGGTGAAGTACGGACCGCAGGCCGGAGACCGAGGACCGTTCGAGCGGGCCTGCGGCCCGCGAGAACTCAACACCGCGCCCGGAACGACGATACGCCGAACCGAATCAGGCGATCGCGGCAACAGGTATGTGGTTTTTTGCGACCGGCAACACAGGACCCAGTATGGACGCCGACGCGATCTCCTTCGGAACTGACGGCTGGCGCGCGATCTTGAACGAGTTCACGTCCTCACGGGTGCGAACCGTCGGCCAGTCGGTCGCGACCTACCTGCACGAGGAGGACTTCGATGCGCCGGTCGCCGTCGGTTACGACGCCCGCGAGAGTTCCCCGGGGTTCGCCCGTGACCTCGCCGAGGTCCTGACCGCGAACGGCTTCGACGTCCTGATCCCGGATCGCGACGTGCCGACGCCGCTCGTCGCCTGGACGATCGTCGACGGCGGGCTCGCCGGGGCGTGTATGATCACCGCGAGCCACAACCCACCGGAGTACAACGGCGTGAAGTTCGTTCCGGCGGACGGCGCGCCCGCTCTCCCGGAGGTGACCGAACGCATCGAGGCGAACCTCGCCGAGCCTCGGTCGGTGCCCGACGCCGAGCAGGGCGAGGTACGCGAGGTCGACTTCGTCGGGCCGTACGCTGAACACACGCTCGATTTCGCCGACACCGACGCCGTATCCGACATTACGGTCGCCTACGACGCCATGCACGGTAGCGGCCGGGGCGTGACCGACGCGTTACTCGACCGTGCCGGGGCGTCGGTCTCGCGACTCCGATGCGAAGCGGACCCGACCTTCGGGGGGAGTGCACCCGAACCGACCGCCGAGAACCTCGACGCGCTGGTCGAACGCGTCACCGACGGCGGAGCGGACCTCGGAATCGCGAACGACGGTGACGCCGACCGGATCGGGATCGTCACTCCTGAGCGGGGCTACCTCGACCCGAACCTGTTTTTCGCCGTTCTCTATGACTACCTGCTCGAAGCCGACTCGGGACCTGCCGTTCGGTCGGTGCCGACGACCTTCCTGATCGATCGCGTGGCGGACGCCCACGACGAGGCCGTCTCCGAGACCCAGGTCGGCTTCAAGTGGATCGCCCGGGGCATGGCCGCAGACGACGCGCTGATCGGCGGCGAGGAATCCGGCGGGTTCGGCGTTCGCGGTCACGTCCGCGGGAAGGACGGCGTGCTCGTTGCGCTGCTCGCCGCGGCGGCCGAAAGCGACGAACCGATCGACGAGCGCGTGGCCCGGCTGCTCGACGAGCACGGAGACGTCCATCAGGACCGGATCGGGCTTTCGTGCCCCGACAGCGAGAAGGCACGGGTTCTTTCCGAGCTGGAGGGCGACCTGCCCGATTCGGTCGCCGGCCGGAAAGTAAGCGAGGTCGTGACGATCGACGGGTTCAAGATCCTTCTTGAGGATGGGTCGTGGATCCTCGTACGCCCGAGCGGGACCGAGCCGAAACTCCGGGTCTACGCCGAAGCCGAAAGCGAATCAGGGGTCGACGAACTACTGGAAACCGGTCGCGCTCTCGTCGAGCCACACGTCTGACCGGTCGACTCCTTCGAGCGACCGAGCGACCCTACTCGTTTCGGTCGTTCGCACTGTGCCCGCGAAAGCGGCCGTCGTCGGTCGGGCGGACCTGAAAACCGAGCGTTTCGTAAAAGGGCCGTACCCGCCCGTCGAACTCGGCGATCAGTGCCCTCTCGCTCTCGCGTCGCGCCCGCTCGACGAGCGCGCTTGCGATTCCTCGACGGCGGTAGCGACGCCGGACGGCGACCGCCTCGATCTCGACGTCCGAGTCCTCGCCCAAGGCTTCGGAGAGGACGAGCGCGCCACGAACCCGTCCGTTCTCGATCGCGACGAACACCGTACCCGCCTCGATCCGCTCGCGAACCGTCGGCGCGCCGATAGCAAGCAACGCCGTGTCGAGAACGTTCATCGTCCCTACGAGGTCCCCTCGCTCGGCGCGACGAATCGCGATCCCCGCGATTCCCGGTACTTCGTCGCCGTGCTCGCCGTTCATCCGCCGGTCACGAGTCGAAGCACCTGCACACGATCGGCGTCGATGACCGCGTCGTCCGGAACCGGTCGGCCCTCGGCGAGCACCGTCGCCTCGTGAGGTGAAACGTCCACGGCTCGGAGCAGATCGGCGGCGGTCGGTGTCTCGATGCCGATCTCCCGGGTTTCCCCGCCGACGACCTCGACTACGACGCCCATGCTCCGGGAAGTCGGCCTTCGCGCTTGGGACTGTCGATCGGACGGGTCCATAAGAGGGTGTTCCGACCGAGAAATGGGGACACGATGGTGTGTCTCGGGGCGCTTAAGGGTCGGCCTACCGACCGTTCGGTATGAGCGAGGCTACGTCGGAGGCGGGTACCAGGAACGTCTGGATCGAACAGTACCGCCCGGAGACACTCGAAGAGGTCGCCGGCCACGAGGACGTCATCGAGCGCCTCCAACGGTATGTTGACCGCGACGACCTCCCCCACCTACTGTTTTCAGGTCCAGCAGGCGTCGGGAAAACCACGAGTGCGATAGCCATTGCCCGCGAACTCTACGGCGAGGACTGGTCCGATAACTTCCTCGAACTCAACGCTTCCGACGAGCGGGGGATCGACGTCGTCCGAGATCGGATCAAGAACTTCGCACGCGCGAGCTTCGGCGGCTATGGGTACCGGATCATCTTCCTCGACGAAGCCGACGCACTGACGTCGGACGCCCAGTCCGCATTGCGCCGAACGATGGAGCAGTTCTCCCATAACACTCGCTTCGTCCTCTCGTGTAATTACTCCAGTCGGATCATCGATCCGATCCAATCCCGCTGTGCGGTCTTTCGCTTCGGCCCGCTTTCGGACGATGCGATCGAATCCCAGATCGAGGAAATCGCCGCCGACCAAGGTATCGAAGTCACCGGCGACGGTATGGAGGCGCTGGTCTACGCCGCGGCAGGCGACATGCGAAAGGCGATCAACGCCCTGCAAGCGGCGTCGATCACCGGCGAGGCGGTGGACGAAGAGTCGGTCTACCTGATCACGAGCACCGCCCGTCCCGAGGAGATCGAGCGGATGGTCACGAGCGCCCTGGAGGGCGACTTCGCCGCGTCGCGGTCGGTGCTCGACGATCTCCTCACGACCGGGCTCGCCGGCGGCGACGTGATCGATCAACTGCACCGATCGGTGTGGGACCTCGGCATCGACGACCGGGCGGCCGTCCACCTCTTAGAGCGCCTCGGCGAGGCCGACTACCGGATCACCGAGGGCGCGAACGAACGCATCCAATTAGAAGCGTTGCTCGCCTCGCTGGCGCTCGACGGCGAGAACTGAACTACCAATGATAACGGTAGACGGATCGAACGATGGCACGACCTCCATTCGACGCAGGACAGCGACCGGTGACTGATGAGGAAATCGCCGAACCACGAGCCACGACGAGTGAACAGCGCGAGGAAACCCTCGACGCACTCGCCGAGGACCTCGACGGTGATTCCGAGGACTACCGCGACTCCAGTGAGAACGAGCAGGCCGACTGATACTACGGGCTCCGCGCTTTCGCTATCGTTGCGTTGTGGTCATCGTCTCCGAACCGAACCCCGTTCCCCGAGACCATCGGCGAGCGCCGTCCTGTACGTACTCTCGCGCTCGGGCGCTTCGATGCTCGACTGCCCGCCGTTGGATCGCTCCCCGAGCACCTCGAAGATCATCACCCCCTCGTTCTCGTAGACGAGCCGGTACTCGTCGCTCTCGACGAGCGAGGCGCGCATCTCCGCGGGTTGGGCCTCCGCGAACCCGCGAACCGTATAGTCGTCCTTCGGAACGTAGACGTAATCGGACTGGACGTTGCGCCGATCCATCACCGCCGAGAGACAGTCCTCGTCGTGACACGTCGAGAGGAAGATGAACAAGCCCAGCTGGTGGCGGTACTTATCGGGTGTCTTCCACTCGACACCCCACGGCCCGACGGCGATCGTCCGATCGGTGAGCAAGGGGAACCACTCGGCGGCGTCGCCGAGCGCGACGAAGTTCGCGTCCGGCCGGGTGTTGAGGTAGATCCACTCCATCGCTTCCAAGTCGTCGTCGTCGATAAAGGCCGGTAGTGACGTTTCGCCCGCTAAGGGGGTGCCTGCGGCGTACATCCCGCCCGAGACCAACATGAATCCGAGAAGTATCGCGAGTACCCCGCTCGCCCCGAGGCGGATCGTCGGCCGCCGGGCCGTCCGGGCGAAGCGAAACGGCGGCGCGTCGGCGAGCAACACCGCGATCGCCATCGCGCCGGGGACGAACGAAAAGCGCGCCTCGCCCATCACGACCGCACCGACGAGGAACCAGACGGGGACGAACGGTCGCCACCGCCAGAGCAGGTAGACCGATCCCAGAATGGCGAGTACGTACCACAGCGACATCGGGTTCACCTGGTTGATGATCGGGTCGATGAGCGCGCCGATGACGTCGGCCGGGCCCCTGCCGAGGCCGCCGTGGGTCGCCGCTGCGCCGGTGAGCCGTGCCGGCCCGTGGACGATCGCGACCCCGAGCCACCAGGGTGCGGAAAGCAACGCGCCGCCCGCCGCGACCGCCGCCCCGCTGACGAGTCCGTGAAGCGATCGGTCGCGAAACACGAACAACAGGAGATAGGACACCCCGTAGAAGGCGGTGTACGTGGGGTGGGCGAGGATCGTCAGTCCGAACAGCGCCATCGCGGGCGGGAGCCACCGGCGACCCTCCTCGAAGAGCTTGACGCCACAGAACAGTCCCGACAGCAAAAGGAAAAACGCCGGTGCGCGCACGATCCCGCCCGCCGAGATGTGCCACTGGAGCACGACGGGGGTAACTGCGAGCACCACGGTCGCGAGGCCGGCCTGCCGGGTCGAGTCGAGGACTTCGCGCGCGAGATAGAAGAAGGGAATCAGGTACGCGACCGTCATCAGAACCGGGAACACGCGACTGATCGTCAGCGGGTCGAACCCGACGTCGATCAGTACCGCGATGAGGTAATAGTTCAAGGGCGGGTACGCGAAGGGCACTCCCCCGGTAGTGTAGCCAGTGATCGCCGTCGGGGGCTGGTAGCCGTTCGCGAGCACGCGTTCTGCGATCTTCAAGTACAAGCCCGCGCCGAAGGCCGGATACGGGTGAGTGAAGTAGTAGGCAAGCGCGACGATCGTGCCGAGCCCCATCGCGATCGCGAGCCAGACCCGCCCGTCGTCGAGTGCGCGTTCGACCGGCGACGCCAGCTCCGAGCTCCTCGCGGTTCGGTGGCTATCGCTCATCGAGCCCTCCGTCTCGGGGACGGCCCCGACCGGCGTAGTCTCCGGGTCTACCTGTGCGGGGTTGACGCCACGCCGGCATCGAGCCGGCCCCTCGGCTCTGCTCGTAGTGGCCCTCCGTCGACCGGCGGGCCCGCCGAGTTCGTCGCATCGGTTCCGCTGTACTGGGTGTATCGCTCGTACTCATCGTGCGAACACCTGCGAGAGACGCGCTCGCATCGAAAGCGCCCACCATCCTTCGGTGAGGATCCAGCCGAGCGCTCCGATGCCCGTTACTAAGGCCGCGGCGATGTCCGTGCTCCGCATCCACCGCGGCGAGACGTAGTACAGTGCCTGGAACTCGGGTCCCGCGAGAACACCCTTGACGCGGAGCCACGCGGTTTCGAGGGTATCCGGCTGGTTCGACGCGATGGCCGCCGAGCGCGCGCTCGGCCCGCTCTCGCTCTCGTCGCCGGTTCCGAGGCGTTCGGCCTCGTAGGGAAAGCCCACCTCGACGCTCCAGACCACCTCTCCTCGCTCATCGACTTCGAGCACGCGATCGCCGTTCGAATCGGTGAGCAGGGTATGACCGTTCGCCAGCCGGTCGGCATCACGGGTCCACTGCATCCGGGCGTCCTGCCAACTCCAGGTCCGCTCCCACGAGCCGTTCACCCGTTGGTACTCGATCGCGCGGTTGTTCTCCGAATCCCCGATCACGAGCGCCGGTCCGCCCTCCGAGAGGGGGATGTAATCGGGGTTGTGCTGTTCGTAGAGGATCGAGTGGACGTTTTCCGCGCCGAGCGTCCAGTTCGCCTGAAAGGCCTCTTCGGGGGACTCCGCGGGGTCGAGGAACACCACGCGATCGTTGTTGCGAAGATCGAGGGCGAGGCGACCATCGGGCAGTACCTCGATGTCGTTCGCGTGCGTCCAGTCGCCGGGATAGGGACCGCCGCTACGATTGGGGGAAAACGCCTCGGTCGCACGCCACTGCCAGGTAATGTTCCCCGAGCGGGTATCGACGACGAAGGCCCGATCGAGGAAGATGTCCGCGACCGCCACGTGCGTGTCGTTGATCCGATCGGCGTCGTGCCAGCGCGTCGAGTGCTTGCCGGGGGTGATCGCGCTGTAGATAGTAGTACTCTCGCCGGTCGTCATGTTCGCCCGGACGATCCCGTTTCGCGTGCAGGCTCCGACCGGCTCCTGGGCTTCGGCGTAGGCCTCCCAGACCGATCGGTTGACGCTGTTCGCATAGGCGCTGTTCTCGTAGTAGCTCGCCGAGAGGAACTCCGGACATGCCGATCCGTTCAGGTGATCGGCGTAGGCGTACTCGATCGTTCTTCGCGTGCCCGGAACGGGATCGACGTCCCAGTAGCGGGTATGTGAATCGTTGTAGTAGAGCACGCTCCCGTTCGAAGCGAAGGCCATCATCTCGGCTTTCGAACGGGGATCGTCGCTCTGTTCGCCGAGCCAGGCGTTCGAGTCCGTCGAGATCACCGTCACGCCGTTCGCCGGCGGGGCGACCGGGCCCTCGCTACCGCTCTCGTACCGGTCGGCGGCCAGTTCCTCGGTCGTCCCGCCGAGCCCTGACGCGGCGTAACTCGTGCCGAGCGAAACCGCAGAAAGCGCGATCACCCCGAAGAAGGCGAGCCGGACGAGCGTCTTCGAGGGAACGTTCACGATCGCTTCACTGCTCGACTCCTCGGTAGCCCGACTGATTAACATTACGACCTGTGGACGGCGCGCCAGCCCGACACACGGCCTGTGACGCCGTTTCGACGGCGACCGGTAACCGTAAATTATCCATCACGATCGGTGAAGTAAGCAAGAAATAACCGTGACGGAAACACACTGGAACGGCCCGGACGCCGACTATCGAGGCGTATCGCCCACCTCATGCGGCCCGATCGACGCGCTAACCGGCCCGCCCGTCTCCGATACCTCGGTCGGATAGCGAACCCGCTTCGAACGGCGAGGTTTCCGTCGTCGAGCGTAAGCGAGCGTGGCCGCTTCGTTCGCAAATCTTTTGCTCGCTGCTTGTCGTACCGTGATCAATGAGCGGACTCGAAGCCGAATACCGCCTCGACTACTTCGAGGAAGAGGGGTTCACTAGAAAGGAGTGTTCCGGCTGTGGGGACTTCTTCTGGACACGCGACGGAGAGCGCGAACTCTGTGGCGAACCACCCTGCGAGGAGTACTCCTTCATCGACAACCCCGGGTTCAGCGAGGAATACAGTCTCGAGGAGATGCGCGAGGCCTTCCTCTCCTTCTTCGAGGAGCACGACCACGAGCGGATCGATCCCTATCCCGTCGCGGCGAATCGCTGGCGCGACGACGTCCTGTTGACCCAGGCGTCGGTCTACGACTTTCAACCCTTGGTGACGTCGGGCACCACGCCGCCGCCGGCCAACCCCCTCACGATCTCCCAGCCCTGTATCCGGATGCAGGACATCGACAACGTCGGGAAGACCGGCCGCCATACCATGGCCTTCGAGATGATGGCCCATCACGCCTTCAACGCCCGCGAGGACTTGGAAGACCCCGAGCAGTACGCCTACCAAGGAGAAGTCTACTGGAAGAGCGAAACGGTCGCTTATTGTGATGAGTTCTTCGAGTGGATGGGCGCGAACCCCGAGGAAATCACGTATATCGAGGACCCCTGGGTCGGCGGCGGGAACGCCGGGCCGGCGATCGAAGTCATCTATCGGGGTGCGGAACTCGCGACCCTCGTGTTCATGTCGATGGAACAGGACCCGGAGGGCGACTTCGAGATGAAGGACGGCAACACCTACTCGAAGATGGACACCTACATCGTCGACACTGGGTATGGACTCGAACGCTGGGCGTGGGTGTCCCAGGGAACGCCCACCGTCTACGAGGCGATCTATCCCGATATGATCTCCTTCCTCGAGGACAACGTCGGTCTCACCTACACCGACGAACAGTCCGATCTCGTCCGCCGGGCGGCGAAGCTCTCGGGCAACCTCGACATCGACGCCGTCACGAACGTCGAACGCGCCCGCGAGGGTATCGCGGCGGAGCTCGGCGTGAGTGTCGAAGAACTTACTGACCTGCTCCGGCCGCTGGAGGACATCTATGCGATCGCCGATCACTGCCGGACGTTGGCGTATATGCTCGGCGACGGGATCGTCCCTTCCAATGTCGGGACGGGCTATCTCGCGCGGATGGTCCTCCGGCGGACGAAACGCCTCTGCGATACGGTGGGAGTCGACGCCCCGCTCGACGAACTCGTCGACATGCAGGCCGACCGGCTGGGATACGACAACCGGGATACGATCCGGGACATGGTCCGTACCGAAGGCGAGAAGTACCGCGAGACGCTGGATCGCGGCGGTCGGCGCGTACGCCAATTAGCCAACGAGTACGCGGAACGCGACGAACCGATCCCAGTGGGTGAATTGCTCGAACTCTACGACTCACACGGCATCCAGCCGGACACGGCCGAGGAGATCGCCGCCGACGTCGGGGCGAGCGTAACGATACCCGACGAGTTCTACCGCCTCGTCGCCGAACGACACGCCGGCGAGGACGAAGCCGCCGAGACCGGCGACACCCGCCACGACGGTCCGCTCGCCGAAGTCCCGGCAACCGACCGGCTCTACTACGACGACCCCGAGGGCACCGAGTTCGAAGCCGTGGTGCTCGACGTGCTCGAACGCGGGGCCGATGGCAGTGACGACGACGGCACCGCCGAGTACGACGTCGTCCTCGATCAGACGCTCTTCTATCCGGAGGGTGGGGGCCAGCCCGCCGACCACGGGACGCTCACGACCGACGACGCGACGATCTCGGTCAGCGACGTGCAGATCAGGGACGGCGTTGTCTATCACCGGACCGCCGAGGATCCTGGAACGGGTACGATGGTTCGCGGGCGGATCGATCCCGTCCGTCGTCGGCGGTTGATGGCCCATCACACCGCGACCCACATCGTGATCGACGCCGCCCGGCGGGTACTCGGCGAGCACGTCCGCCAGGCCGGCGCACAGAAAGGTACCGACCGTTCGCGTATCGATCTGCGCCACTACGACCGGATCTCCCGGGAGGAAATCAAGGAGATCGAGGCGCTCGCGAACGGGGCCGTTACCCGGAACGTTCCGGTGACTCAGGAGTGGCCCGATCGCCGCGCCGCCGAGGAAGCCCACGGCTTCGATCTCTATCAGGGCGGGGTTCCCGCTGGTACGGACATCAGACTGATCCACGTCGCGGAAGACGTCCAGGCGTGTGGGGGCACTCACGTCTGTCGAACCGGGGACGTCGGCGCGATCAAGGTCCTGAAGACCACCCGAGTCCAGGACGGCGTCGAACGGCTCGTCTTCGCTGCGGGCGACGCCGCCATCGCCGCCACCCAGGAGACCGAAGACGCGCTGTACGAGGCCGCCGAAGTACTCGGCGATATCGAGCCCGCGAAAGTGCCCGAAACGGCCGGGGACTTCTTCGCGGAGTGGAAAGAACGAGGTAAACGTATCGACGAACTGAACCGACAGCTCGCCGACGCGCGTGTCGGCGGCAGTGACGGCGAGGAAGTCGAGATCGGTGACACGAAAGCACTCGTCCGGCGCATCGATACCGGGGTCGACGAACTGCGCGCGACCGCGAACGCGATCGTCGAAGAGGAGAAGATCGCCGTTCTCGCGAGCGTCGGGGGCGGGGACGGTAGCGGCGATGGAGACGAGGAGGACGAGGGTGGGGACGGGAGCGAGGACGGTAGCGCCCAGTTCGTCGTCGCGGTGCCCGAGGGCGTGAGCATAAACGCCGGTGAAGTGGTGGCAGAACTCGCCTCCAAGGTCGGCGGCGGCGGCGGCGGCCCGCCGGACTTCGCCCAGGGCGGCGGCCCCGAGGGCGAGAAGGTGGACACGGTTCTCGACGACGCGCCCGACGTGCTCCGGCGGCTCAGTGCCTGACGCCGACCCTCACTCTCGGAGTCCGCTTGTTTCGGTCTCACTCCCCCGAACGGAGCGTTCGCTCGTGTCCTTCCCGCGAACGCGCCCGACGGAACCACCGGTATTCGTACGTCGTCGTCCGTGACTCGTGACTCGCGACTCGATCAGTCCTCGAACGATCTTGACGGAGAGGTGCCGCCAGCCTCGTCGTCCCGACCGAATCGAAGGTAGATCGTTAGCGCGAAACCGACGAGGGAAATTCCCAGCAAGCCATGCTTGAGCAATCCACCGAGTCCGCCCCCGCCTTCCGGGTCCGCTCGTTCGCTCGTGTCGTTGGTCACGCTTGTATGCGCACGCCGGCGGGTTTATGTGTTCGTATACGGCGATCCTGAGGGTTCGGATCGGCCCCGAGAATCGTGGCGGTACCCGATAGTTGGGGGGGCCCGCCTCGGCCGCCGACGCTCGTTCGAGGCCAGCCGAAACGGACGACCCAGCAAAGCGGCCGAAGAGCTAAGTTACTATCTTTTACAACGCCCTATCGAATGACAACGACCACCGAGCGTATGACCGCCGTACCGATCGCCGCCAGCGAGAGGGCCGCGTGAGTAAACTCGACGGCTCGCGCCTCGAAGACTACCGGTTTCACGAGCGCGAGTGGGAAGAACTACGGTGACCTCTGTAACGCGTTCGAATGGGTGGTTCCCGAGAAATTCAATACGGCGGCGTACGTCTGCGATCGGTGGGCCGACGCCGATAGGGAGAACGGGAACGAACACGGCACCGACGAACGCGACGCGACCGATCGGATCGCGCTGTTCGCAGAAACCGAGGCGGGCGAGCGGGGAACCTACACGTTCGGCGAGCTACGCGCCGCCGCGAACGGGTTAGCCGACTACCTCGTTTCCCAGGGTGTCTCCCGGGGCGACCGGGTCGGGGTGAACGTCCCCCGGAAACCGGAAACCGTGATCTCGCATCTCGCGGCCTGGAAGCTCGGCGCGGTCTCCGTGCCCCTGAGCACCCTGTTCGGCCCCGACGCGCTCTCCTATCGCTTGGCCGACAGCGAGGCGGTCGCCTGCGTCGTCGACGACTCGAACGTCGACACCCTGCGGGGCGTACGAGGAACCCTGCCGGCGCTCGATGCCGTCGTGACCGTCGATGCCGCGGCGCGCCGGGGGGAGACCGGCTTCGAGGCGGCGATCGGCGCGGGCAACGGCGAGGGCGACAACGGCGGCGACAGCGACACGGACGGCGGCAGCAACGACGGTGACGGCGATGGTGGTGACACACCGGAGCGGGCCGTCGAAACCGTCACCACCGACGCCGCCGAGGACGCGATACTCATCTACACCTCGGGACGACCGGCGATCCGAAAGGCGTCCGCCACGCTCACCGTGTGCTCCTCGGCCACCTGCCGCTCTTTCTCACGACCTTCTGTGATATGGCGATCGAAGAGAGCGACGTCTACTGGACGCCGGCCGAGTGGGCCTGGATCGCCTCGCTGTTCGACGTGGTCTTTCCGGGTTTGTTCTACGGGAAGCCGGTGTTCGCGTACTCGGGTAGCGAATTCGACGCCGAGACGACGTTCGGTCTGATCGAGCGCTACGAACTCACGAACGTCTTCGCGCCGCCGACCGCCCTGCGGATGATGGCCCAAGCCGACGCTTCGACCTACGACCTCGACAGCGTTCGGGTACTTCCGAGCGGTGGCGAATCGTTGGGAGCGTCGATCGTCGAGTGGGCCGAGGGGGTCTTCGGCGGCGCGGCGGTACACGAGGGTTACGGCCAGACCGAGGCGAACATGCTCGTCGGCGACTGTACCTCGCTGGCCGACTTTCGCGAGGGAAACGATCGGCCTGCCCGGCCCGGGCCACGAGATCGCGGTCGTCGATCCCGAGACCGCCGAACCCCTCGAACCCGGTACCGCCGGCGAGATCGCGGTCCGCTACGAGGA
>PXQR01000078.1:0-12056 GCA_003021235.1 Halobacteriales archaeon QH_6_64_20
ATCAACATGGCCTACCGGTTCGTGATGGACGAACGCGAGGAGGAGACGATCAAGCAGGACAGGTTGGAGATCATCGAACAGGAACACGGCGTCTGGCGGTGTCAAACCCAGTTTTCCTGTACCGAGGTCTGTCCGAAGGATATCCCGCTAACCGAGCACATCCAGGAGTTGAAACGCGAGGCAGTCAAAAAGAATCTTAAGTTCTGGTGACGGACTATACGACACGGTGGACCGGCATAACAGACAGGACTAATTCAAACTAGTTTTTAATATGTGTTGTCCACCTGATCGATGCGGATATATTTTGACTAGGGAAGACACAAAACAGGAGGAGTCGAATATTAGACAGAAAAGTATAGGACCATTCGAAGAAGTCTGTTGCTGGAGAGAAAATTGGAGAGAGACAGACCGATGTATCTGGCATGCCGAAATAGATAATAAACCAATTGAGCCGTTGATTAAGTCAAGAACGGATAATCCTGAGCGGTTTGATGGGGTGTCTCTTACTGGAACGGTCCTCGGGGATATGATATCATTTGAAGACTGCATCATTAATTATTCAAGTTTCGATGGTAGCTACCTGGAGCATGCTAATTTTAGGGGGGTCAGAGCACGACATGTGTCTTTTAAGAATTGCATGCTATCTTATGCTGAGCTAACCAATTGTTCTATTCATTTTTCTAATTTCTCTGAGTCTGATATGCAGATTGTTAGTGGTGTAGAGATGAACCTATCAAAGTGTGATTTTTCTAAAACTATTCTTGATGGCGACTTTCGTCACTCAGATATTTGGCACTGTAAATTTACAGAAAGTGAAAAGGGTCCGACTGATCTCACTGGAGCACGCGTAATAGGTAGTGATTTTTCAAACTCGTTGATGAGTGGATGGAAATGGACCTTCGCTAATGGAAGCCACAACGATTTCAATAAATGTATGATTAGGGACTCACATTGGTCCTATGCATCTATGAAAAAGTCGGATTTTAGCAAGGCAGATCTACGGGAATGCACATTATTCTCTACTGATCTTGAAAACTCAGATTTCAGTGAGTCATCTATGACTAAGTGTAATTTTTCCGAATCAGATTTATATGCGTGTTTATTTCAAAATGTGAGGATCGATCGAGAATCAGTATTCGGAAATCATTACAGTCGTGCCAAACGACCATCGCTGAACGTGGATGATATTATTGACATAAACGAGTTGTGGAATAATCATACTACTAGCAGAGGTAAGGAAGATAGGATTCAGTTGATTGAAAAGCGGATCTGGACGTATCAAACACTTCAAAATGTATTCGAATTAAATTCTATAACTGATCAAGCCCGAAAATTGTACCTACTTCGGAAAAATGCTCAGAGGGAGCAAATTTCTCTCGCCGGAAAGTGGACTAACATAGATTGGTATCTATCAACTGGTTCTAAGTATGTGACTGGATTTGGAGAAAGACCACTGCGTGTGATTTTCTGGTCAATTTGCACTGTCTTTCTCTTTCCTCTGATTTATATGTCCACTGGTGGCGTTGAAGGGGCGAGACTTCTGCTTGCTTTCGACTCTAGACAAGTAGACTTTATACCGATAGTTCAGCTAGTGTCTGACTATTTAACAAGTTTGTACTTTAGTGGCATGACTTTTTCGACTCTTGGTTACGGTGATCTTCAGCCGGCTACGTGGACTGTGAGACTTTTTGCAACGGTAGAGTCGTTCATCGGTGCCCTCTTTACAGCCTTACTCGTTTTCGTTCTCGGTCGAAGAACTACTTGGTAAAATAGTTGAATATCTGACATGAGTTACAAAGCAGCATCATAAAACCGGCGAACGGCAACCCGGTAGCCAGGTTCAAGCCCCTGCGGTGCTTGAGTAACTATTAGAACCGATCATGCACGAACACGACGTCATCGTCGTCGGTGCGGGCGGTGCCGGCATGCGAGCGGCGATCGCGGCCGAGGAAGAAGGCGCGGACGTCGCGCTGGTCTCAAAGCTCCATCCCGTGCGTTCGCACACCGGCGCGGCCGAAGGCGGAATCAACGCCGCACTGCGCGAGGGTGACTCCTGGGAGGACCACGCCTACGACACGATGAAGGGCTCCGATTACCTGGGCGACGCCCCGGCGATCGAGACCCTCTGTCAGCAGAGCCCCGACGAGGTCATCAAACTCGAACACTGGGGGATGGCCTTTTCGCGCGACGACGACGGCCGCATGAGCCAGCGTCCCTTCGGCGGGATGTCCTTTCCCCGCACCACGTATGCCGGCGCGGAGACCGGCCACCACCTGCTCCATACGATGTACCAGCAGGTCGTCAAGCGCGGCATCACGGTCTACGACGAGTGGTACGTCACCCAACTCGCCGTCACCGACGAGGACCGTCCCGAAGAACGGCGCTGTGACGGCTGTGTCGCCTACGACATCCAGAACGGCGACCTCGAGGGGTTCGTCGCCCCCGACGGCGTGGTTCTCGCGACCGGCGGACCGGGCCAGGTCTACGACCACACGACGAACGCGGTCGCGAACACGGGCGACGGCCCCGCGATGGCCTACCGCGCGGGCGTGCCCTTAGAGGACATGGAGTTCATTCAGTTCCACCCCACGACGCTCCCCTCTACCGGTGTTCTCATCACCGAAGGGGTCCGCGGCGAGGGCGGAATTCTCTACAACTCGGAGGGCGAACGGTTCATGTTCGAGCGCGGGTACGCGAACAACGACGGCGAACTCGCCTCCCGGGACGTCGTCTCCCGCGCCGAGTTGACCGAGATCAACAACGGCCGGGGCATGGAAGACGACTACGTCCATCTGGACATGCGCCATCTCGGCGAGGAGCGCATCACCGATCGCCTCGAAAATATCATCCACCTCGCGACGGACTTCGAGGGCGTAAATCCCTTGGAGAAGCCGATGCCGGTCAAGCCCGGCCAGCACTACGCGATGGGCGGCATCGAGGTCGACGAGAACGGCGAGAGCGCGGTCTCGGGCCTCTATGCGGCCGGCGAGTGTGCCTGCGTGTCAGTCCACGGCTCGAACCGATTGGGCGGCAATGCACTGCCCGAACTCATCATCTTCGGCGCGCGGGCCGGTTGGCACGCCGCGGGCCGGGAGATGGAGACTGCCGAAATCGAGACCGGACCCGGAGCGAGCATCGAGGACGCGGACCTCGACACTCCTGTCGAGCCCGGCGAGATCGCGCCCCGATCCGGCACCGGCGACGTCGCCGCGGACGGCGGAACGCGCGCGGACGGCGGCGCGCAGGTCATGGGCGCGGCAGAAACCGTCGAACGTGCCGTCGAAGCCGAGCACGAGCGGGTCACGCATCTGCTCGAAAAGGAGGAGGGCGTCAGGGAAGCGACCATCCGAAGCCGGCTCCAGAAGGCAATGACCAGAAACGTCAATGTCTTTCGCACAGAAGACGGTCTCAAGCAGGCCTTAGAGGACATCCGAGAGGCACGAGAGGCCTACACCGACGTCTACGTCTCCGACCCGTCTCGAACGTTCAACACCGACCTGATCCACACGATCGAGACCAGAAATCTGCTCGATCTCGCCGAAGCAATCACGCTTTCGGGGCTTGCCCGCACCGAGTTCCGGGGTGCCCACTGGCGCGAGGAGTACCAGGACCGCAACGACGACGAGTGGATCAAACACACCATGCTGTCCTGGAACGACGGTCAACCCGAACTGTACTACAAACCCGTCGTCCTGGAGGGCGAGAACAAGACCTACGAGCCGAAGGAACGCTCGTACTGAGACACGCACCTTCTTCTCGGCGTCCTCGCTCGTTCCCTGTGGTCGTTCACGGTTTAAAAGGCGCTTCGCGCCTTTCGAACGAATGTTCCCTGTTCTCGTTCGTTCGCAGTGCTCGCTCACGAGAACAGCAGGAACACGAACGAGTCACTCAGCGACTCGTTTGTGCGGAACCGCTCACTAACCCGTGGTTCGCCCGTGGATGCAGTCGACATCTACCCGGCGGTTCTCTCATTGGATCGAAGCATAACCGATCAGTGGTAACGAGCTACTCTACCGCGAGCAAGTGCCCACAGGCACGAGCGAGCGGCTTTTTGATGCAGTTTTTGCTGGCCTCGCAACGAGCGTAGCGAGCGAGGACGCCAGCAAAAAGGTGCTATAGCACCGTCCCGTGTTTCTTTTCGGGTCGTTGCTTCTCGACGCCCTCGTAGAAGTCGTATCGAGCGAGCAGTTCCTCGCGCAACTCGCCCGGCGGGACGATCTCGTCGATCACCACCTCGCTGGCCATCCGGTGAACGTCGATGTCCTCGCGGTATTCCTCGCGTAACTGTGCCTCGCGTTCGGTGCGTTCGTCGGGATCGTCGATCGCTGCCAGTCTGTTAGCATACACCGCGTTGATCGCCGCCTCCGGACCCATGATTCCGATCTCTCCCGAGGGGAGGGCAATCGTCGACTCGGGGCCGTACGCCGGCCCGCTCATCGCGTAGATCCCCGCGCCGTAAGCCTTCCGAACGACGACACACTGTTTGGGCACTGTCGCTTCGGAGGTCGCGTAGATCATCTTCTTGCCCTGCTCCAGGATGCCCTCCCGCTCGACCCCCGAGCCGGCCATGAACCCCGGCGTATCACAGAGATAGAGTAGAGGAATATCGTACGCGTCACACGTCCAGACGAAGCTCGCCGCCTTGTCGGCCGAATCGGGAAAGATCGCGCCCGCCCGGGTCGCCGGCTGGTTCGCTACGACGCCCACTGGCCGGCCGTCGAGCCGACAGAAGGCGGTGATGATCTCCCCGCCGTACTCCGCGCCGAGTTCGAAGACGCTTCCCTGGTCGGCGATCCGATCGAGCAGGTCGTGCATGTCGTAGCCCTTGTTCGGCCGCTCGGGAACGGTCGCGTCGATCCCGACGGGCGATCGCTTCGGGGGTCGGCCTTCGGTTCTCGGGGGTCGTTCGTCGGCGCTGTCCGGCAGATAGGAGATCAATTGCGCCACGAGCTCGCGGGCGTGGTCCTCGTCGCGGGCGACCAGATCGGCACTGCCGGATTCGCTGGCGTGAACCGCCGGCCCACCCAGTTCGTCCATGTCGATCTCCTCGCCGGTGACCATCCGCACCATCCGCGGGGAGGCGATCGCCATCGCGCTCATCCCCTCGACCATCACGGTGAAATCGGCGAACACGGGGGTATACGCCGCCCCGGCGATACAGGGTCCATAGAGCACGCAGATCTGGGGGACTCTTCCGGAAAGCATCGAGTGGTTGTAGTAGTACTTCCCGATCCCCTCGCGGTTGGCGAAAAAGCCGGTCTGTTCGTCGATCCGACCGCCGGAGGAGTCCATCAGATAGAGGACCGGCTGACCGGTCTGTAGCGCGCGCTGTTGCAGCCGGAGGAACTTCTCGACGCCGCGTTTCGCCATACTGCCGGCCTTGACGGTGAAGTCGTTGGCCATGACGTGGACCGACCGGTCCTCGAAGGTGGCCCCGCCGGTCAGCAGGCCGTCGGCCGGCAGTCGATCGTCACCGTCCTCCTCGCCGTCAACGCCCGGACTGTCGGGGTGCCAGGCGTCGAAGTTCGCGAACCGGCCGTCCTCGAAATCCAACCCACCGAACCAGAGGTCGAGCCGGTCGCGGACGAACAGCTTGCCCTGATCGGCGAGTCGGTCGCGGTATTTCTCCGGACCGCCGGCCTCGATGTCGGCGATCTCGGCGCGGAGGCGTTTTTCGCGCTCGGTCGGTTCGTACCCACGGTCCGACTCTCGGTCGCGCCCGGCGGCCTCGCGCTCGCCCTCTCCGGGCGGGCGGCCGGTCGCGAGAACCGTGTCGTCCGCGCCGCTGACCTCTATTTTTTCGCCGAGGTGTTCGGCGAGCGCGCGGGCGATCGCGTTCGCCTCCTCCTCGCTCGCCTCGGCACCGATGCGGATCTGCATGCGCTCTCTGTGTCGGCGGTTCCCAAGGAGCTTTCCATCCTCGTAGTCGGTCATCTCGATCGTCGCGCGGTCGAACACGAGCGGGAACGGGGACGGGGACGTGATTCGGCGCGTTCGGCGCTCGGGGATCGACGAGTCGGCGATAGCGTTCCTCGCGCCGTTCGAGCGCGCGCTCCGCGCAATAGCGTTCGGCGCTGTTGCGGATCCAGTTCGCGAGTTCCTCGTACCGCTCGGGACCCGTTCCCTTCCGAAGGTAGTCTGTGACGCCCGCGGAGATCGCTTCGCTCGCGATCTCCTCGCTTCCCGTACCGGCAAAGAAAACGAAGGGCAGGTCCGGATGTTTCTCGCGAACCGCCCGGAGGAACTCCGGTCCGTTCGTTTCGGGCATGTCGTACTCGCTCACGACACAGTCGAACCGCTCGTCGGCCACGAGTCGATCCAGCCCGTCGCTGGCGTTCGCTTCCGTTTCGACCGCGAGTCCCTCCCGTTCGAGACGGGTCGCTGTCGACCGGCCATCGCTGGGTCGTCGTCCACGCATAGCGCCCGGACGGGACGGCCGTCGGTCATGTGACCCAATCCGGCGTTACCCTATTAGGTACTTAGGACCGGACGGCGGCGAAAGGATCGTAACGGTGCGGCGAAGGCGTGCTCGAATCCGGCGACCGCGGCATCGGTCGGTACGCTCCCGCGATCGTAACGTCCCATCCGTCTCCGAGCGCCCCATCCATCTCCGAGCGAGTCCCGGCCGGCGTTCGACTCAATCGCCCCGTCGGAGCCGCCTACGGACGGCTCTGAGGCTCTCCCACAGGAGGGCGACGACGCCGATCACCAAAGCGCCGAGCGCCAGCACCCAGGGACCCCAGGGTTGTGGGCCTCGCTCGGTCATTGACGCTGCTTCGGAGCGCTGTCGCTTCGATCCGTCGATCTATCGATCGGTTAATCCGGCGGTCCCATCCGCTGAACCGAACCCTCGATCCACCTATCTACGAACAGTGGGGTCTACTGGTGTAGTGACGATGCTACGTCCACGATAGCGTGGAACGAGGTAAGGGAAAATCCGGTTCGTCGATGCCGCGTGGGGACTCACAGCGACGATCGGCCCGATCGAACCCCGGTCACGAACACAGCGGTCGTGTCTCGGTCGTTCTCAACTGCTCGAAAGGGTCTCCTCCAGGCGGTCGATCAGCTCGGCGTTGCCGACGTGGACCGGGACGCGCCCGTGGAGGTCGTCGGGTTCGATCGCGAGCAACGACCGCTCGCCGTCCGAGGATCGCCCGCCGGCGCTCTCGACGATATAGGCCATCGGGTTCCCCTCGAACTGCAAGCGTAGCTTCCCCTGTGATGCGGACTGTAGTGCCGGGTAGGCGAAGACCCCGCCATAGGTCATCACCTGGTTCACGTCGCCGATCATGGCTCCCCCGTACCGGAGTTTGAGCTCCAGGTCCGATTCGACGTCGTCGGCGAACTCGGCGAACGCGGCGGGCCAGTCGGGAACGCGCCCGCCGAAGCCGTAGACGAGCGGCTCATCGGGTAAACTCACGTCCTCCCGGAGGGCCTCGTAGCCGTCCTCGCGCACGAGATACTCGGTGACCGTTCCGTTCGTCCCATCGTCCCTATCGTCCCCATCAGCCTCAGTGACCCTATCGGCTCCGTTGGCCCCATTGGCTCTACTGGCCCCATCGGCCCCACCGGTCCCGTCGTCTTCCTCGCGGGCGACCGTCATCGTCGTGATCGGACCGAACAACACGTAAGCCGCCGCGAGGAGGTCACGGCCGCTCGCGGGCAAGGGGGCGTCGTAGATCGCGACGATCGTCCCCATCGCGTTGTTCGATTCGAGGTTCGAGGAACCGTCCAGCGGATCGACGCCGACGTGCAGTCCTCTCCGTTCTCCGTCCGTTCCGCCGCTGTCCGCTTTACCACCGTCCGCCTCGCTACCGTCCGCCTCGTCGCTGACCGTCTCGGCCTCGATCACGTCGTCTCGTTCTTCGCTGGCGTAAGCGACGACGTCGGGAATCGCGAGCAGTCGCTCCTCCAGGAGGTCGTCGGCGTAGACGTCCGCCGCCAACTGGCGTTCGCCGCTCGGGTTCTCCTCCTCGCCCTTCTCGCGCCGGCCGGGTAGTCCCGAACGGATCTCGGGGGCGGTTCGAGCGAGCGTGTCGATGACCTCGTCGATGGCGTCGGCGGTGTCGATGGTGCTTGACATGGGGTTCGTACTGAGCGTGGCGACGGCGAGGCCATAAAACGGCGGTTTCGGTCACCGACCGCGGGCGACCGACGGCGTTCGGTTTCCGTCGATCGCCGACTACCCGTCGCCGGTCGCTCGCCATCCATCGGTAGCTGCATTGGTATTGGTATCGGTATCGGTATCGGTTCCGAACGGCGACGCGTCGGTCGGTCTCGGTTCTTTCGCGGTGATCAGAGCACCGCGTCGACGCTTTTGCCCTCGTAGATCACGCCTTCGAGCGCGTCGAGCAGCTCTTCGGGGTTCTCGCGCTGCCAGACGTTCCGGCCCACCGCAAGCCCCGCGCCACCGGCGTCCATGACGGCCTTGACGCTTTTGAGGAACTGTTCGTCGGAGGTCTTCGAGCCGCCGCTCATCACGACTTCCGTCTTCCCGGCGGCCTTCACTACTTCGTCCATCGCGTCGGGGTCGCCGGGATACTTCACCTTCGCGACGTCCGCGCCGAGCTCCAGGGCGATCCGTGAGGCATACGCGATCGTCCCCGGCTTCGTGTCGTTTTTGAGTCCCTGGCCGCGCGGATACGACCACATCACGACCGGGAGGTCGAGGGTGCGGGCGGCCTCCTGGACTTCCCTGAACTCCTCGTACATCTCGACCTCGTGATTGGAACCCGAATAGACCGTATAGCCGATCGCGTCGGCCCCGACCTCGTAAGCGTAATCGACCGACCAGTTCTGCGGGCTGTCGGGCTCGCCCATCCAGAGATCGGAAGTGCCATTGAGTTTCGCGAGCAACGAAACGTCGTCCTCGTAGGACGGATAATAGCTCTCGGCGACCCCCTTCTGGGTGGCGATCGCCGAGACGGCGTCGTGCGTCGCGATGTCGAAGACGACCTCCGGGTCGGTCGTCTCGGGCACCGGATCGAAGTCCGTGGGACCGTGTTCGAGCCCGTGGTCGTACGCGAGGATCAATACCTTGCCGTCGCGGGTGATCGGTGAGTCGTCGATCGGGAGCATACGTCCGGCTCTGTGCGGTCCCAACGCATAATAGTTCCTCGATCACTTCGTGACGATCGAACCGTGTTACACCCTCTCGATCGATAACGATCCCGTCTGGGGCCGTCGCCGATACCGAGTGCTTTTGTCCATCGGTACGCTTCGGTCGCTCCCGTCCGCTCTCGCCTGCAGTCACCAGAACGCGGTCGATCTCTTCGCAGCCGCGCTCGTAGGTCACATTCGAGGCCGCAAACAGTGGGCCGCACCGACGGATTCCGCCGTTCGACAGTGCTCGTCCGCTCTTTTGTTCCCTGCCGTCGGCCTCGTACTACTCGTCGTCCGGTACCGGACGGCGGCGGAAGGCTACCGGTTAAACGGCAGAGGCATTTGTTTCATCAGATAAAATATTGAATTCTTCCGACGAGCTGTCGTTCAGTGTGTGACGCAATATTTAATCCGATCGGTTAATGTCAGTCGTGATATAACCGGTACTTCCCAATTGACCGGCGACGAACGTCTGTTCTACCACGCTCACCTCACTGAAGAAGGGCTGCTTCACGGACCGGTGAGCGTATACTGTTAGCGAGAAGTTCTTATGCACTATTCGGCCCCCAGTTGCACAAAGACTTACGACAGACAGTATATCGAAAGCGGCGATAGCAATGTCGACGCTCGTCCCGGAACCCGCATGCAACAGATGTATTCGGCGAGACGATCAAACCGCGTCGTGACCGAACTCACGAGCGAGGACGAGGGAAAACGCGTCGTCGCGGCCAACGATCGGGAACTCGGTCGCGTGGACGGGGTCGAAGAGGGGACGGTCTACGTCGCCCTCAACGACGGCATCGAGGTGAACTGGGGCGAGACCGACAAGGGGACGTACGTTCTCGGCGCGGACACAATCGATTCGGTCGGCGAGGACGAAGTCCGCCTCCGCGGGAACTTCTGACGGACCGGTTCGCATCCGAGCGACGATGTCGATTCGTTACTCGATCGGGACGATCACTCGGTAGATGTGCCCTCGTCCGTCGACGCGTTCTCCGCGAGCCGGATCTCGTCGTCGCCGTTCGGCACTGCACAGAGGAAGGCACCCCGTGAGTTCGATTCGTTGCGATACCAGTGGACCACGCCGGCGGGAACGAACAGCGAATCGCCGGCCTCGACGGTGTATTCGGTTCCGTCGATACCGACGACGTACTCGCCTTCCAGGACGTACTGTTCGTGTTCGATCTCGTTCGTGTGTCGCGGGACGCTCCCGCCCGGGTCGAGCGTGAAGCGGCGCAACGCGAAGTTCGGCGCGCCGTGCTCGGCAGCGACCAACACACCCTTTTCGAGACCCTCGGCCGCGTCAACGCTCTTGTAGGACACCTCCCCGGCACGCCTGAGCAAGGAATCGGGCGCGCCCGTTTCGGTGTCGTCGGCAGTGTCAGTGGTCTCGTCCGTTCCAGTCGTACTCGCGGTACCGGCGGAGTTCGAGGCGTCGTCCTGGCGTGACATGCGTCGAGGGAGGAAGCCCGAGAGCAAAGTCGTTTGTGTGGGAAAACGACATCGACGTGCTCCGTCGAAACCCCGGTAGCGACGAGCGAGGCCCTCCTGATAGCTCCGACCGGGGCGGGAATGAGCTTAAAAGGATACGCCACCTATCGAATATATGCGTAGCTTCACGGTCGGTAGCGCCTTCGGCATCCCGATCAAGGTCGATCTGACCTTCCTGTTGGTGTTGCCGTTGCTCGCCTGGCTCATCGGCTCACAGATCGGCCAGTACGTTACGCAGTTCAATGCCCTCCTGGGGGCGAACCTAGACGTCGCCGCGCTCACCGCCGGTTCGACGCCGTTCGTGCTCGGCAGTATCGCCGCGATCGGCCTGTTCGCCGGCGTCGTGCTCCACGAGTTAGGGCACTCGCTGGTCGCAATGCGTTTCGGCGCACCCATCGAGTCGATCACCCTCTGGTTCCTCGGCGGCGTTGCCCAGCTCACCGAGATGCCCGAAGACTGGAAACAGGAGGTCGCCGTCGCGATCGCCGGTCCCATCGTCAGCGTCGCGCTGGGCGTGCTCTCGCTTGTCGCCTTTCTGCTCGTTCCGGCAGAGGGGTTCAGCGCCGCCCGGTTCGTGCTGGGCTACCTCGCGGTGTTGAACATCGCGCTCGCGATCTTCAATCTCCTACCCGGATTCCCGATGGACGGGGGCAGGGTGCTCCGGGCGTTGCTCGCGCGCAACCGGCCCCACGCACAGGCGACCAAGACTGCGGCGAAGGTCGGCCAGTTCTTCGCGGTCCTGCTGGCCGTCATCGGGGTGTTCACCGTCGACGTGTTCCTGATCGCGATCGCGCTGTTCATCTACATCGGGGCCTCCTCCGAATCCCAACAGACCACGATGAAAGCCGCCTTCGAGGGCGTTAGAGTCCGTGACATCATGACGCCCGCCGAGGAGGTCCGGGCCGTCTCGCCGGAGACGAGCGTCGCCGAACTGCTCGATCGCATGTTCCGCGAGCGCCACACGGGCTATCCGGTGCTCGAAGACGAGGAGATCGTCGGCGTCGTCACGCTGTCGGACGCCCGTGACGTCCGGGAAGTCGAGCGCGACGCCTACCGCGTCGAGGAGGTGATGACCGAAGACGTCATGACGACCGGGGCGGACTCGGAGGCGATGACCGCGATGAACACGATGCAGTCGGCAGGCGTCGGCCGCCTGCCGGTGATCGACGCGAACGGCGCGTTCGCCGGGCTGATCTCCCGTACCGATGTCATGACCGCGCTCAACATCATCCAATCGAGCGGCTCGCGACAGGGAGAAACCGAGGTGTCGACCGGCACGCCGCGCCGTCCCGACCCCGAGGAAACCCCGCGATAAGAACTGAGAGCCGTCGAGTACCGAACCGTGCCGAATCGTATCGATTCGAGCACGATCGGACCGATCAGACCGATCGGACCAGCCCCGCGTTTCGATTTCGCTACCTGACCCCGATAGCGCGTCGCCGGTCGTTTAGTCGGACTCGTTT
>PXQR01000078.1:12114-23665 GCA_003021235.1 Halobacteriales archaeon QH_6_64_20
GGATAGGAGCCGACCGACACCGGAAAGCGATCGCGGGCGTCCATGAGCATCGCCGTGTACTGTCCCTCGGGCGTCGTCGTGTACACCTCCCGCGAGCGGGCGGTCCCGGCGAAGTCCTCGGCCACCGATTCGAACATCGGCTCCATCTCGCGGGGGATTCCCGGGAGCACGTAGACGTTTTCGACCACACAGCCGGGTGCCAGTCCGTCCTCGTTGATCAGTGCCCGTCCGCCCGCGGGGATCGAGGCGTGGGCCTCGACGTCGATGTCGAGGTCGGGCAAGCGCTCGCGGACGGCATCGAGGGTTTCCGCGACGTCCGCCCGGGCGAGCTCGTCTACCGCTAACTCGCGGTCGAAGGCGCGGGCGACCGCGTCCATCGTCACGTCGTCGTGGGTGCCGCCGAGCCCGCCGGTGACGATCACGACGTCGAACTCGGCGGAGTACTCGCACACCTTGCGGGCGATCAGCTCGATATCGTCGGGGATCACGAGAACGCGCTTCGTGGTAACGCCCCGAGACGTGAGTTCGGCGGCGATCCAGGTCGCGTTCGTGTTCTCGGTGTCGCCCGCCAGCAGTTCGTCGCCGATAGTGAGAAGCGCCGCTTGCATGACACTATGGAGGATGCCGGCATGGTTAGCTCGTACGGTACGCGCCGGTGGCGGGCGGCGGAGACTGGAGGAGACCGGGGAGATCGCGAACCGATGCCGCCGTGTCGGTGTTCGTTCCGATCGCGGGGAACTCCACGAACGTCGATTCCGGGGGGCACTGCTGTCAGTAGTGAACGCTCCCGCCGAAGCGCAAACGCTACGAGGCATTAGCTGTCGGACCTCTCGTCGGAGCGTCGCCGTTCGTTCGCGGTCGTCCGGGTCGAACGGTAGCGGC
Source organism: Halobacteriales archaeon QH_6_64_20 (assembly GCA_003021235.1). GTDB lineage: Archaea > Halobacteriota > Halobacteria > Halobacteriales > Halococcaceae > PXQR01. The sequence continues at coordinate 12,997 of PXQR01000078.1, forward strand.
TACCCTCGAAGCTTCCGAAGGAGTCTCCGTAGCGCTTTCAATGCGAGCAGTCGCTTGAGCTTCCGTTTGAGTCCGATGCTCATGCTTGGTTGTAGTTCGTTCAGTCACTAATACGTTCGCCAGTCACTAGAAAGGATCTTCTCCTTTCCGTCGGCTCCGTCGACAGCACGTGGACGCCGATTCGGCGGCCCTCGTCCGCCGCGTTCGAGCGACGACGGGTTCCGACGGGAGTCGAATCGAGGAGGACGTGAAGCTGATCGCTCCGGAGTTCCCGCGACGAGGCGGTAGGAGGTCGGTACGAACGTGGCCACATCGCTCATTACCCCTCGGCCTCTGTATAGTGCCATGGAATCGGCTCGTGTTCGTCGGAGGACGGTGTAGCATGTGCGCTTGAAGGAGGTCATGGGATCGATCGAGACGTCGGTGTCCCGACAGACGACGCATGACGTCCTCACGACGATGGCGGAGATGGACTATTTGGAAAAGGACGAGCAGCCGACGGGCGTCTGGCGTGAGTCGCCCAAGCGGAGCCGCCGCCGCCGAAAGGCTACCCAGGAAAGCATCGTACGAGCGACCGTTATGTAAGCGTCCGTAGTCTGTCCGGCTACCTATCGAGACCGGATACCGGATGGTCGATCCGAGAACCCAACGAATTGCGATTTTGCGCGTCGAATCCGTGGTCTACCGTCGCAACGACCACTGCTTTACTGCTGGCTCTGGCGACGCCGGTGGAGAACGCCTACGTTGTTCGCTACTCGCTCGACGACGGCTTGAAGCGCATCGGTGGTTTCCCCTTCGTCGAGTACGGCCGGACCGCCCTCGTCGCCGCCCTCTCGTACACTCGGATCGAGGGGCACCTCGCCTAAGAAAGGCATCTCGACCTCCTCGGCGAACGCCTCGCCACCGCCTTCCCCGAAGATGTCGTGCTCGGCTCCACAGTCCGGGCAGAGAAAGCCGCTCATGTTCTCGACGATCCCCACGACGGGCGTATCGTGGCGGCCGAACATCCGCAGGCCCTTGCGCGCGTCGTCGACGGCTACGTCCTGCGGTGTGGTGACGATCACTGCACCCGTCACCGGCACGGTCTGGAGCAAGGTGAGCTGGGTGTCGCCCGTGCCGGGTGGCAGGTCGACCACCAGATAATCGAGCGCGCCCCATTCGACGTCCTCGGTGAGCTGGGTGATGATCTTGTGAATCATCGGGCCGCGCCAGATCACCGGGTCGTCCTCACCTACTAAGAAGGCCATGCTCATGAGCTTCATACCGTACTTCTCGGGGGGGATGATCCGTTCTTCCTGGGTGGCCTGTGGGTGTTCGTCGGCGGCGACCATCCGGGGGACGTTCGGCCCGTAGACGTCGGCGTCGAACAACCCTACGTGAGCGCCCATCGCCGACAGGCCCGCTGCGAGGTTCACCGCGACCGTGCTCTTGCCGACGCCACCCTTCCCGGAGGCGACGGCGATGACGTTCTTGACGTCGGGGAGGACCCCATCTTCGGCCGGCCCGCGATCGACACGCGCGGACAGTTCGGCGTCGATCCCTTCGCGGCCGAGGACTTCGCGTACACGACCGGCGATGGCGGTCTCGTTCGGGGAGTACGGTGCGCCGAGCGCGAGCGAGATACTCACACTGTCGCCGTCGGTCGTTACCTCGTTGACGAGACGTAGCGAGACGATGTCCTCGCCGAGATCCGGGTCTTCGACCTCGCGGAGGAGATCGAGTACGGCGTCTTCGTCCATGCTCGTAGTAAAGCCCCAGCCGTCGAAAGGGTTGTGACCGCCGCTTCGCTCCCTCTCGGACGGGAGTTCCGTCGTAACTACCCCGCTCGTCCGATCGAACCTCTCCGCCGCTCGACCGATCGGCACGGCCGCCGAGCGTCCGAGGACGGGCCGCCGAGTCGAACGCTGGGCTCAGGACGGGTGCGCCCCAGTGAACCGGTGAGCCGGCGGACGGCGTCGTTCGAGCGCAACAGCTGAACGCGACACGGATTGGCGTGCCGTGCTGTCGGTAACGAGGTCGTGTGGATCGTCGCCGCATCGAAACCTCCGCTCCCGACGTGATCGCGCCGATGTAACCGTGAACGGTTTCATTCGTGCCGTGGACCCGCGGCTCTTAAACCGTTAGCCGGGGAAAAGGAGAGTATGTTGGTAGACGGGTTCGGCAGGGAGGTAAGCGGCGTCAGAGTGTCTCTTACCGATCGGTGTAACTTCGACTGCGTCTACTGTCACAACGAGGGGCTCGGCGACACGCGCGGTCCGATGGAGCCGGGCGATAACGAGATGGATACCGACGATGTCGTTCGCTTCCTCGAAGTCGCCGCCGAATACGACGTCGGGAAGGTCAAATTCACCGGCGGCGAGCCCATGTTGCGCCAGGATTTGGAGGAGATGATCCGCCGGACCCCCGACGGGATGGAGACTTCGCTGACGACCAACGGGACCTTTCTGCCGGGTCGCGCGGAAGAGCTCAAGGAAGCCGGCCTCTCGCGAGTGAACGTCTCCCAGGACGCCCTTGATCCCGAAGAGTTCGCCGCGATCACCAAATCCGGTGCGTACGACCGGGTGATGGAGGGCGTCGAAGCGGCGCTCGACGCCGGTCTCGATCCCGTCAAGCTAAACATGGTGGTCTTCACCCATACCGCGGGATACGTCGAGGGGATGGTCGAACACGTCGCGGCGAACTCGGGCCTGCAACTCCAACTCATCGAGTACATGCCCGAACTGACGGGGAAGCCGGAGTGGAACATCGACATCGGACGCGTCCATCGGTGGCTCGCGGACATCGCCGATCGCGTCGAGGAACGCGAGATGCACGATCGCAAACGCTACTGGGTCGATGGAGGGATGGTCGAGATCGTCGATCCCGTCGAAAACGAGGACTTCTGTGCGAACTGCCATCGCGTGCGGGTTACCCACGAGGGCTATCTCAAGGGCTGTCTCAATCGCAACGACGACCTCCGGCCGATGGGCGACATGACGAAACCCGAGATCAGGGAGACCTTCGAGGAGGTCGTCCACAACCGGGTGCCGTACTACGGCGAGTTCATGATCAAGAACGACGCCGGCGAGTGGACGTTCAACGAGGAGTACGCCGAGGTCTGATGCGGGCGGGGAGGCACGTCGACCGACCTCAGTCGAGATCGCTAGATGAGACATCGATACCGAGGGTACCGAACCAGCGGCCGTCGATACGGCACATGCGGAACTCGGGGACAGTCACGCTGAAGGACGCCGGTAGGCGAAGGGCTTTGAAACGAGGGATACGATTGTTTCTCCCACGATGTCCAGTCAGTCCGACTCCCCGAGCGACCAGCGCGACGCGATGCAACAACGCCACGAAGAAGCAGCGAACGAGGTGCTTCCCGAGCACACCGATCCGTACATCGGCGGCGACTTTACCGCCGTAGCGGGTGAGGAGACCTTCGAAACGATCGATCCGACGACGGGCGAGGTGCTCGCCTCGGTCGGGCGCGGCCGCGAGGCCGATATCGATAGGGCCGTCGAGGCCGCGTGGTCCGCGTTCGAGGGGACGTGGTCGGAGTACGGAGCCGGTCGCCGTCAGCGCGTCCTCACCGCGATCGCCGAGACGATCGACGAGCACGCCGACGAACTCGCGCGACTGGAGACCCTCGACAACGGCAAACCCGTCTCGGAGGCGACGATCGACGTTCGCGGCACGGCCGAGCAGTTCCGGTACTTCGCGGGTCTCGTCCGAGGGGACTCGGGCGAGACGATGGCCGAAGGTTCGCGCTACGGACAGGTGATCGAGGAACCGTACGGCGTCGTCGGCCAGATCGTCCCGTGGAATTTTCCATTGTTGATCACATCGTGGAAACTGGCGCCCGCGCTCGCGGCGGGCAACTGCTCGGTACTGAAGCCGGCCGAGCAGACGCCGCTGTCGGTGCTCCGACTGGCCGAACTCGTAGACGACGTCGTCCCGAACGGCGTAATCAATATCGTCCCCGGCTACGGCGAGGAGGCCGGCGCGGCGCTGACCGGCCACCCCGACGTCCGCAAGGTGGCGTTTACCGGGTCGACGGCGGTCGGCAAGCAGGTAATGAAAAGCGCCGCCGAGCACGTCACCGACGTGACGCTCGAACTCGGCGGGAAGAGCCCCGTCGTCGTCTTCCCGGACGTCGATACCCGAAAGGCGGTCGCGCTCGTCTCCTCGGCGATCTTCTACAACACGGGCGAGTGCTGTGAGGCCGGTTCCAGACTCTTCGTCCACGAGGACGTCGCCGACGACGTGCTCGATGGACTGGTAGCCGCCATCGACGACATGACGATCGGCGACCCGCTCGACGAGGAGACCGATCTCGGGCCGAAGGTCTCGGGCGAACAGGTCGAGCGGACGATGGAGTACCTCGAACAGGCCCAGGACGAGGGCGGTCAGTTCCTCGCCGGCGGCGACCGACCGGACGACGAGGCGCTCGCGGGGGGCTGTTTCGTCGAACCGACGCTCATCGAAGGCCTCGATCACGACAGCGGCGCCGTCCAGGAGGAGATCTTCGGGCCCGTGCTCGACGTCTTCCGCTGGGAGGACTACGACGAGATGATTGAGTTAGCGAACGACGTGGAGTACGGCCTGGCAGGCGGCGTGATTTCCGAGGACATCACGCAGGCGAACCGGGCCGCTCGCGACATCGAGGCGGGCTACATCTGGATCAACAGCTACCACGACCTCGTGCCCGGCTTGCCCTTCGGCGGCTACAAGCAGTCGGGTATCGGCCGGGAGCTAAGCGCCGATACCTTGGATCACTACCGGCAGACGAAGACGATCAACCTCTCGCTCCGGTAGTCGTTCCCGACCCCTCCGGCGCACAATCGTTCACTCCGGGGCGACGACGGTGACCTCGATCGCGTTCGGTAGGTACGCGTTCGCGCCGTAGCCGCCCTCGTTCCAGGGGAACAGCCCTTTTTCGGGCGCCCCGTCCCACTCGCCGGGATCGCTGATCGCCGCCGGCTGGGTGTATCCCTGGTCGTCCGTTGCACGAGAGCAAAGCGTATGGGTGCCCGGCTCCGCTCGCCACTCGTAGGCGAACAGCCGGCCGGCCCCCGCGTAGTCCGGCCCGAAGGTCTCGGCATCGCCCCAGTTCTCGCCGCCATCCGTCGAGACCTCTACCCGTTCGATAGCGTCGTCGCCCGCCCACGCGATCCCGAGCACCTCAACGGTCGCGCCGGAACCCGGATCGGTCTCGACCGTCCCGTCGGGCGCGCCGATCAGCGACATCACCGTCGCGTCGAAGGTGTACGGATGGGAAATCGCGTCCGACGCCAACTGCTCCCAGGTATCGAACTCGTCGATCGTCTCGTTGGGTTCGGGTTCGACTCCCTCGGGGTGGATGCGGTAGCTCGTCTGTTGCCACTCGGCGTGGGTGCCCGGCCGGTCGAGCGATCCTTCGGTGACCATCGCCTCCGATACCCGCAGTTCGTCGACCCACTTGACGTTGTTCACGCCGTACCAGCCGGGAACGACCAGTCGCACCGGGTAGCCGTGCTCGGCGGGGAGCGCCCCGCCGTTCATCCCGTACGCGAGGATGCAGTCGGCCAGCGCCTTCGACAGCGGAATCGACCGCGCGAAGACCTCCTCGTCGATCGAATCGCCGCCGATCGCGGTGAGCCATCGGCCTTCGTCCGCTCGCTTTTCGATTCCGTGTGCGCGAAGCACCGACCGGAGTGGGGTGCCCGTCCAGATCGACGTCGCGACGGCTTCACAGTCCCACTGGACGCTACTGGTTTCGGGGTCGTGCTGGCCGCGACCGTTGCCGGCACACTCCATCGTGTGTGCGATCGCTACTGTCGGGTGCTCCTCGCGGATCGCGGCCATCGACAGCGTGGTGTCGGTGACCGTTTCGCCCGCGCCGTTCGCGCCGTCCATCCCGTTCCGGTCGTTGAGACCGGTCAACGAGACGGTCCACGAGTCGCCGTCGTCGACCTCGGGAATCGGATTGCGGTGACAGACGAAGTGGTCTTCGATCGGCGTTAACCAGTTCGCGTAGGTACGACGATCGGCGGCACCGAGAACGGTATAGCGGTTCGCCTCGTCGCGGATCTCGCGCACGCCGGGTTTGCGTTCGAGTATCGCGTCGATCTCCTCGTGTCGCTGCTCGCGCTCGTCCCCGCTCATACGTCCGTATAGGGCTTCCGGGTGTTAGTCGTATCCGTGCCCGTCCGTGTCCGTTCGCGGTGAGATGGCCGGTCGAACTCGGCCGTCGACGTGGCGACTCCACCCCGACGTCCCCTCGGCGAAGCGATAGACTCGGTAGGGAGGTCACTACCCCATCGACTCCGGGATCAGAAGTCATGTTATGGTTTCGATCACAGCGGCCTTCGGCGACGACAGCGACGTCCTGCGAGAAACGGGGTTTCGACGCTCCCGATCGCGACGCTCACGGGACCGTTAGGCGGTTCGGGCATTCGGGTTCCTGGTCGTCGCTCGCCGTCCGTCGCTCGTTCCGTCCGTCACCCGACGACGACCGTGCCCTCCTCCTGGCGGGGTTCGTAACCTCGCTTCACTTCCGGGCCGGCCGTCCCGTATCCCGATCAGCAACGGCGTCGAGCAACGTCGCGAGCGCCGCCGCCGCCTCTGCCAACAGTTCGTCGTCCCGTTCGCCCTCGTTGCTCTCGCCCTCGGTTCTCGAACCGTCGGTTTCACTGGGATCGTCGGGATCCCCGGGGTCACCGACCACGCCGTTGTTCGTGAACTCGGCCGAATCGACCGCGAGATTGACTCGTGAGACCCACTCGCCCCACCGCTCCGCCATTCCTTCCCTGGCCGCTTCGATCCGGTCCTCGCGCACCAGTTCGGGATGGGTCGCGCGTAACAGGGCGGTTTCGAGGGGACCACCGTGACCCATCCGCGAGCGATCGGCAACCGCCTCGAACCAGGTAAACGGCACCGTGTACGCTCGCTCGGTTCTCGTCAACTCCCCGCAGAGTTCCGTCAATGCACCGACGTTCCCGCCGTGGCCGTTGACGACGACCACCTTCTCCCACCCGTGAAAGGCGAGGCTCTCGATCACCTCGCCGACGTACCCCCGAAAGGTATCGGGCGAGGTAGGTGCGGACCGTGCTGTTCGGTCGAGCCGACGGGCAGTAGTGCCAACTCGCCGTCCTGTGCGGCGGCGTCGGTCCAGGTCGCATCGGCGAGATCGAGAGCGTCCATACGACGACGAACCCCGGACGGGATTTAAGCGGCAGGCACAAGGGGTTAGTCGCTTCCGCGTGAACCACCGGAGACACCATGTCGGATTCGAACGCGAACGACAGGCAGATGGGCATCGAACTGGGCGATCTCAACGACGACCTCGAAGCGCACGACTACCCGGCTTCGTCCGGGGAACTCACCGACGAGTACGGCGACCGCGAACTCGACCTCCCGGACGGGTCGGAGAGCTTCGCCGAGGTGCTCGAACCCGTCGGCGACAAGGAATACGAATCGGCCGAGGCGGTCAGACAGGACGTATTCAACTTCGTCGGGAGCGACGCGGTCGGCCGCGAGGGCTACAGCGACCGGGGAACGGCTTCCGACCAGGGCGAAGGCGAGGACGAACCGGAATCGCTGTAATCGAACTCGGGTTGGAGACCGCCGGCGGTCGTAGAAGGTAACGTACCGAGCGTTTCGTCGTCCCGGCTCGTCGACTAGTAGCGGCCTCGACGCTTCTCGCCGCTCAGTCGTCGTCGGCCTTCGCTTCCACTTCGCCCTCGGTTCGGGCTCCCCGCTGGGTCGCTCGTTCGACGAACTCCTCGGGTAGCTCGTCGATCTCGCCGGCTTGGACAGCCCAGAGGTTCGCATAGAGACCGCCGGCACCTAGCAGGTCGTCGTGGGTGCCCTCCTCGACGATGCGGCCGCCCTCGAGCACGACGATCCCGTCGGCGTCCTTGATCGTCGAGAGCCGGTGAGCGATCGAAAACGTCGTCCGGTTTTCGGTCAAGCGATCGATGCTACGCTGGATGAGCATCTCGGTCTCGGTGTCCACGTCGGAGGTCGCCTCGTCGAGGACGAGGATCTCGGGGTCCTGGAGCACGGCGCGCGCGATGGCGACCCGCTGGCGCTGGCCGCCGGAGAGCTTGACGCCGCGTTCGCCGACCATCGTGTCGTACCCGTCGGGAAGGTTCGAGACGAACTCGTGGGCTTCGGCGGCGCGGGCGGCCTCCTCGATCGCCTCGTCGCTCGCGTCGAAGGTGCCGTACGCGATGTTCTCCTTGACCGTACCGTAAAAGAGGAAGGTGTCCTGGCCGACGTAGCCGATCGAGCGCCGGAGGCTCCGAAGCGTGACGTCGCGGAGGTCCTGACCGTCGATCTCGATACCTCCCTCGTTCACGTCGTACATCCGTAACAGGAGTTTCAGAACGGTGGATTTCCCCGCTCCCGTGGGGCCGACGAGCGCGAGCGTCTCGCCGCCCGCGACGCTAAAGGAGATGTCCTCTACGGTCGGCCCGCCCTCGCCCTGCTCGGTATCGTAGCCGAAGGTCACCTCATTGTACTCGACGCGGCCCTCGCCCACGTCGAGTTCGGTCGCAGCGTCGTTTTCGGCCAGGCGATTGGGTTCGTCCATCAGCCCGAAGATGCGCTCGGAGGAGGCCCGCGCGCGCTGGTACATGTTGATGATCTGGCCGAACTGGGCCATCGGCCAGATGAACCGCTGGGTGTAGAGCACGAACGTGACGAAGGCTCCGACTTCGAGCGTCCCCCGGAGCGGGCCGGGACCTGCGCCCGTGAGCACCCACAGGCCGCCGATGAGGAACGTGAGGACGAAGCCGATCCCCGAGATCACCCGCAGGGCCGGGAAGAACTTGATGCGGGTGCCGATGGCGTCCCAGTTCGCGTCGAAGTAATCGAGCGAGGCGTCGTCGACGCGATCGGACTCGTAGTCCTCCGTGCTCGTCGATTTGATCACGTGAATCCCGCCCAGGTTGTTCTCCAGCCGGGAGTTGACCTGGCCGACGGAGGATCGGACCTCGGCGTATTTGGGCTGGATGGTCTGGATGAACCGATGGGTGAAGATCACGATGAGTGGGACGGGGAGCAACGCGACGAGCGCGAGTTGCCAGTTCAACAACAGCATGATCGCCGCGATCCCGATCACCATCGCTGCCAGCCGGAACAGCGCGTTCATGCCGTCGTTCAGGAACCGTTCGAGCCGGTTGACGTCGTTCGAGAGAATGGACATCATCTCGCCGGTCTGCTTGTCGGCGAAAAAATCCATGTTCAGCCGTTGCATCTTGTCGTAGGTATCGGTCCGAATCGAGTGCTGGACGTTCTGGGCGAAGGAGTTCCACCCCCAGTTGCGGCCGTAGTGAAAGGCCGCGCCGCCGAAGAAGGCGACCGCGATCGTCCCGACGACGAGCCAGAACTTCCCGGTTCGAGTCGCCGGGATCGCCCAGTCGGGCGCGAAGGGCAGAAACGGCGTGTCCTGTCGGAAGACCGAGTCGATGGCGATCCCGAGCAGAAGGGGGGGAAGCAGATCGAGCCCGCGGGCGAAGACGCTCGCGAAGAAACCGACCGCGAACTGCGGGGCGTTCTCGCGGCCGTACTCGGCGAACAAGCGCCGCATCGGGTTCTCGGTCCGTTCGCGTTGGTCCTCGAACGGATCGTCGTCCTCAGGAGAAATACCCATTGTCATAGGTAAGGAAAGCGCGTTCAAAAGGGTTTCAATCACCCTACGAGTAGCCGCTACTTCCCGGCTGGCCGACGTTTCCGGTCGTCCCGATGGTCCACCGATCGGCGCGGTGTCTCAAGCGGATCGGGCGGGTTCGAGCGAGGAGGAGTTACCCGCTGACGATCCGTTCTCGTTTCCCTGCCGATCAATGACGAGCCGGTCGCCCTCGGTAGCGTTGTGTGCTGCCATCCATCCGTGGGGGACTTCGAGGATCCACTTCGCCTGACCCGAGCGCTGGATATCGTTGCCGTCCTCGTTCGGGCCGGGGGCCGGTGCCTGTCTGATCGCGTTGATCCGCCGGTCGGCACCGACGAAGACGATATCGAGCGGGTAATCCATCTCGCGCATCACGAACGTCCGACGTTCTGCCCCCTCGTAGACGAACAACATTCCCGTGCCGTTTTCGAGGGTCGACGTGTTGCTGAGACCGGTGTATTTCTCCTCGTAGCTTTCGGCGAGCCGGACGTTGACGGTTCCGAGCGAACGGTTCGTCTCGGCGTCTCGGATCGTGACGGTCGCGTTCCCGTAGGAACTCGCCGGCGGCTCGCCGATCACGAACCCCATGAGCGAGGGGAACGTACTCACCAGTACGAGCACGGCGAGGACGAGCGCCGTGAGCGCGAACAGGCCGCTCAGCACGCGCCGTCGGTCCATGATCGAGGAACGTACACCGAACGCCTAAGCGTTCCGCATAGCCGCGAGCGTTCGCGGTCGTCGTGACAATCCCGGACTCACGGAGCGAAAACTGTATTCGGTTTCGGGCTCTCGTTCGAGCATCGGGTTCGTGGTCTAGGTGGTTATGACGCGGCCTTTACAAGGCCGAGATCGGTGGTTCGAATCCGCCCGAACCCACTGTGTTCTGTCGTGAGCGACTGAACGGAGTGAAGGAGCGAACAGCAAAACCAGTGCGGTGAGAAGGATTTGAATCAGGGAGCGGGAGGTGAGCGAACTCCGAAGGAGTGAGCGAACGGGAGCGACCGTGGTTCGAATCCGCCCGAACCCATGCAC
>PXQR01000079.1 GCA_003021235.1 Halobacteriales archaeon QH_6_64_20
AAACGTAACTCCCAGAAAGCTCGCCACCCCGTCCGCGGCGGCGGTCTCGCCGCCGACGAGCGCGCTGTAGCCGCGTTGTGCGCTCTCGACGCCCGCGACAGCGAAGAGAAGAACAGCCGCGATGAGGCTATAGTAAAAGCGGGTCGTCCCGTATCCGAAGGATCGCTCGCGGCCGGCCTCGCGGTCGCCGTAGTGTATGCCGACCAACGAGGAGACTCGGTTGCCCGTAGTAGCGATCGAGTGATAGATCTCGGCCAGCATCGCCGGGCTTCCGGTGAGGAAGTAGGCGACGAGTTTGAGCATCGCGATCGTCCCGTTCGCGATCAGCGCAGCGATCGCGACGGACTTGCTCTCTGCCATTACACGGAGTCCGGCGGCGGCCGGCAAATAGCTCCTGTGTCCACGTCGCAGTGTTCGACGAACGGTTGATCAGGCCGTGGGTTCGAGGTAGATGCTTCGTATCTGCGGTTCGGTTGTCATGAGCGCGTCGTTGATCTCGCCGATACGCTCGTCGATGCTGCCGGCGTCGAGACCGTCGTCGAAGGCCACGTCGGCGGCGACGATGACCTTCTCGGGGCCGAAGAAACGGTTCGAAAGTCGACGAGCCGAGAGAAGGTGGAGGACGGACGAAGGTCGGTCACGGCCGAGAGGGGAGCGACACGAGCGGGGACATTGGGGCGGTGGAGAGTCAGATCGCGCTCGCGGACCCGGCCGCCGGGCGCTCGGGTTCGATGTAGACCTTTCGAACTTGAGGCTCCGATTCGGCGAGGGCGGTCTCGATCCCCGAGATCCGCTCGTCGATCGTGGCGGTATCGAGGTCGGAATCGAAGGCCACGTCGGCCGTGACGAGCAGTTCGCCGGGCCCGACGAACACGGTTCGGAAGTCGACGATCCGCGTCACGCCGTCGGCGTCGGCGACGACGTCCCGAAGCCCCTGTTCCTGGTCGCCGGGGAGGCTCTCGCCGAGGATGAGGCGCTTGTTCTCCCAGGCGAGCGCCACGGCGAAGCCCATGAGCAACAGCCCGATCACGAGCGCCGAAGCGGCGTCGTAGATGTAATTGCCGGTTACTCGCGTGAGGTAGATCCCGAACAGGGCGATCCCCGCGCCGGCCATGGCGATGATGTCCTCGGTGAACGCGGTGAGCGTGCTCACCTCGCTGGTCTTCTTGAACGTCTCGACGAAGCCGTTCCAGCCGTGTTCGTTCATCTCGGCTTTCATGCCCTGGTAGGCCTTCGAGAGCGCGTAGCCCTCGAAGAGTACCGCGCCGATCAGCACGGAGTAGTTGACCCACACCCCAGGAAACGTGAACCCGACGAGGCTCACTGCTCCCTCCGCGGCGGCGGTCTCGCCGTGGAGAAGGGCGTTATAGCCGTGTTTCGCCGACTCCCAGCCCGCGATGCCGAACAGCAACACGGCCACGAGGAAGCTGTAGAAGAACTGAGCTTTGCCGTAGCCGAAGGGATGCTCGCGGTCGGCTTCGCGGGCGCTGTAGCGGATGCCGATCAACAAGAACACTTGATTGCCGGTATCGGAGATCGAATGATAGGTCTCCGAGAGCATCGCGGGGCTTTGGGTGATGAGATAACCCAAAAACTTGAGGATCGCGATCGCCCCATTTGCGATCAGCGCGGCGATGACAACTGATTTACTCTCTGCCATTGGGTGAGGTCCAATAGCGACCGGTAAATAGCTCGTGGATTCTTACGTCTGGTTCCTGGCGATCCGGAGGGTCTCACCGGCGTCCCTGAACCCGCCTCCTCAATGCACCGACGGTTCGTTTCACCATACCCGGCCGACGATCCAAGATAACCGGTCAGAACGCCCCTGGCGCGACGATATAGGCGAACAACAACGTCAGGATGCCCGCCGAGGCCGCATAGTAAGTCAACGGAATCAGTTCCAACCGAATGACGCGTCCTTCCTCGCCGACCAGACCGACGACCGCGAGTGCAGCGACCACGTTGTGAATCGCGACGAGGTTCCCGATTGCGCCACCGACCGCCTGTGCGCCGACGATAATCTGTGTCGAGACACCGAGGTTCTGAGCAGCGTTGAATTGGAACGTCCCGAAGAGAATGTCGCTTACGGTGTTCGATCCGGCGATGAACGCTCCGAACGCGCCGACGAGCGAGGCGAAAAACGGGTAGGCCCCACCAGCAATGTTCGCCGCCAAGTCCGAGAGGATTACGAGCATACTATCGAGAGTCCCAGCTTCGCCGGAGTTGATCATGATCTGGACGGTCGCAACCGCGAACCAGAGGGCGATCACCGCTGGCAGGATATTCCGACCGGTTTCACGCCACGAGGCGGTAATCTCCTCGCTGTTCATGCCGTGGAGCGCGTAGGTCGAGACGCTAACGAGAACGAATATCGCTCCTGGGAGATACAGCGTCCGGAACTCCCCGCCGATGCCCGTCCCGAAGATGTTGTTCCAGACGATGACCAAATTCGAGGTAAGAAACGTCTGAAGCGGGTCCCAAACCCGTGTTACCACGAGCAACGCGGCCGTCAGGACATACGGCGTCCAAGCCATTTCAAGCGACATTCCTTCCCGCCGACTGGTCCCGACGGTACCACCATCGGCGGCGACTGCCCGGTCGTCCTCGGTGACGCTCTCGCCCGGTTCGATATCGCCGACCCAATGGGCCGGCCACTGCTCTTGGGGGCCGAAGTCCCATTCGTTGTCCGGGAGCAAGTAGCCAGCGCGTAGTGTCGCCGCGGTAACGAACAACCCTACCATCGAACCCAGAAGGGCGGGGAAAGTCGGTCCAAGGAAGTAGGCAGTCAGCCAGTAGGGAATCGCGAACGACGCCCAAGCGAAGGTCGTTAGCGGGAGAACTTCGAATGCTGGCCTGATCGAGCGCTCCTCGCCGAAAAAGCGTGTCATCATCGCAACGCCGATAAACGGCAGGAGAACGCCGACGATGGCGTGGATGGACGCAGCCCACACGGCGATATCCGCAACGTACTGATCGACGGTAAGTCCCTGTGCATCGATGGCTTGCAGGATCTGTTGGTTCTGACTGAACACCTCTTCGAGCCCGATGATGAGGGGTGTCCCAACCGCGCCGAAGGTGATAGCCATGATGTTGCCCGTGAGCGCGACGGCGATGGCTGCGAGAGGGGGAAAGCCAAGGCCGACCAGTAGGGGGCCGACGATGGCTGCGGGCGTACCGAATCCGGCCGCTCCCTCAATGAACGAGCCCATGAGAAATACCAGTAACACGACCTGAACACGTCGATCATCGCTGATCGACGAAAAACCGGCGTTGATGACGTCGAACGCGCCGGACTGTTTCAGCGTGTATAACAGAAGGATCGCACCGAAGACGATCCAGAGGATCTCAGTGGCGGTGAAAACACCAGCGATCGACGCAGCCGCGATCAACTGCGGTGGCATACTCCAGCCGATAAACCCGACGATGGCAGCGATTAGCCAGGCAATTGGCATTGTGATAGTCGCCGGCTGGTAAAGAACTACCATTATAACCGTGATCGCGATCAGAGGCAACAGCGCCAGCAGGATCAGAGAGGCGTTAGCCATCGACTTCCTCCTCGTGTGATAACTCGATCGATGGTGCGCAGTTGGCACCAACTATCATGAAGATGGTGTGATAGCCCACACTGTTTATATTCGTCGATCGCTCATCTCGATAGACCGTAACATCGATTCACCTGGCGAATTATATATTAACCAACGATGGACGAGGAGTCTGCTCAGGCCTTCCTTCCACCGCGTGAGCGATGCTTCGACGTCTCCGTCTCGCCCGTTTCGACGAGACGGAGACGTGTGTCCACTGCGAGAGTAATGTCGTTGTCAAACGAGGTACGACCGGCAAAGACGCCCAGCAGTATTGGTGCAAGGAGTGTGAGACCTACTCCAATGACCTCACGAACACAAACTTCGGCCAGCATCGCTTCGAACTCGAAGGGATGTTCTACACCGTCAAGGAGATGGGATCTGAGCCGACCGCTCAGATCGCTCGTGATCTTGGTCGGGACTACGAAGCGGTCCTCGACTTTGTCCACAAAATCCAGGACGTGAGGGGTAATATCGATGAATTTGGCCTCTACGACGTGTGTGAAGCTGACGAGGTCTACGTGACTGCCGGTGAGAAAGGACTCGAAGATGAGGATGGGAGTCCGCGCTGGCGCGGACTCTCAAAGAAGGACGCGGAGACTTCGAATCAGACAAGCCACCAGTATTGCCACTGGTCCGTCGGAATGACGGACGAGTTCGATTTCCGGTCTGCAAGGACCTCCAAGACATCGCAGAATACGGCGACGGGAGTGTGATTCTCTATGCAGACGGATACGGTCTCTATGACGATATCGAGGACAAGGAGGGGGTGGACAGCCATCCGGCCGTCATCCACTCCGACACCTACGTCATCGACGACGCTCACTGGCGAAGTTCCGCGGTGTCTCGAAGCATCACCTCTAGAAGTACCTCAACTTCCTCGGATTGAAACCCAACTCACCGAACGACTGGTTCGAGAAACTGCTGTGTTACAACGTATCGGGATGAGCGTCGTCGATATCGCACGCTCCAACGAACCGGGGCCTATCGTTCTCGTACGTGCCGCCGGAAGGTAGTCGCTGCATCTGGAATCGGATGGAAGATAGCTCCCGAATTCTTGTGCCTGGTCCCCGTCGTCCAAAGTATGATTGCCGTCGTCTCCGATACCCATGGGAACGCCGACCACCGCCTCGCCGACCGCACCGCGAGGGCCGTCCGCGAGGCCGATCTCACGATCCCCGCGGGCGATTTCACTACGAGGGACGTTTTCGAGGCCTTCAAGAGCGAGTGCGGGGAGTTACGGGCGGTCTATGGCAACAACGATCCGGAAGCACTCACCGAACGCTTGCCTGCGACGCGGGTGATAGACCTCGCGCGGGAGGGATTCGACAGTCGAGTACGGATCGCGCTCTGTCACGGCCATGAACACAGCGAAACGGCACTGTCGTTGCTCGGTCGCCAGGAAGGGGCCGATATCGTCGTCTCGGGTCACTCCCACCGACCCGGCGTCGCCGAGGCCGGCGACCTCACCCTGCTCAACCCAGGCAGTCACGCCGACCCGCGATGGAACAGGCCGGCACACGCCGAACTCGGCGTGGCCGAGGATGGTGGGCTCGACGGACGGCTGCGTGAGCCCGACGGCACGGTTTTCCGCGAGTTCGCCGTCTCACCGGCCGAAGAGTGAGAGCCGAGAGGGGCAAACGTCGGTGGAGTCGATCGTGTCGCTCGACGTATCGTCGAATCCGAGGAGTGTCCCGGAGAGCACTCGGCCCGAAACGGCTTTGGGATGCGAGGCAAACTTCGAACCATGGCCGCAGGCGTCGATCCGGTACTCGTCGGGTTCGTCGTGGTCATGCTCGCGCTCGTCTTCGGGCTCTATCTGTTCGTCCGACGAACGCTGCTTAGCCTTCGCGAGGGCTACGATCAGGGCAGACGGTAGGCAGTTTCCGCGACGCGCCGTTTGACCGTCCTGTCGAGTGCCCCGAACTCGATCCGGTTCGATAGGTCCGGTCGGTTAGGTCCGATCCGGTCCACTCGACCTCACTCGATCCTATTCGAGTTCCGTTGCGAGCCGGTCGACGGCGGTGTCGACGTCCGCGCGGGAGACGTCGAGGTGCGTACAAAAGCGCACGACGTGCTCGCCGAAGGGCACCCCCAACACGTCGACCTCAGCCGCCCGGGAAAGGAAGTCGGCGGCGGGGACCTCGGTCTCGACGAGCACGATGTTCGTCTCCGGTTCGTGAACCGAAAGCGACGGAATCGAATCGAGACCCGCCGCGAGTTCGCGAGCGTGCTCGTGGTCCTCGGCGAGACGGTTGCGATTGTCGAGCGCGCGGAGTCCGGGTGCGGCGACGATCCCCGCCTGGCGCATGCCCCCGCCGAACAGTTTCCGGTGGCGACGCGCACGCTCGATGAACTCCTCGGAGCCGGCGAGCACCGAGCCGACGGGCGCGCCGAGACCCTTCGAGAGACAGAACATGACCGAATCGGCCGCGCTGACGAGGCGCGCTGGCGAGACGTCGAGCGCGATGGCGGCGTTCATCACCCGGGCCCCGTCGACGTGGACGGGGAAGCCGAGGTCGTGAGCGGTCTCGGCGGCGGCGTCGATCCGCTCGGGAGAAATTGCAGTGCCGCCCTTCGAGTTGTGGGTGTTCTCGACGCAGAGCAACCCGGTACCGGGACGATGGAGGTCTTCGGCGACGTAGCCGTCCTCGATGGCCTCGGGGGTAATCACGCCCCGATCACCGCCGTCGATCGTTCGGGGCTGCACACCCGAGAGCTGGGCGAGGCCGGCGACCTCCCACTTGTAGACGTGGCTCTCGCGTTCTATGAGGACCTCCTCGCCCCGGTCGGTGTGAGTGCGGACGGCGGCCTGGTTGCCCATCGTTCCCGTCGGGACGAACATCGCCGCCTCCTTGCCGACGACCTCGGCAGCCCGTTTTTCGAGTTCGTTCACCGTCGGGTCCTCGCCGTAGACGTCGTCGCCCACCGCGGCGTCGCGGGCGTCGTTTCGCATCTCGGTACCGGGCCTGGTCACCGTATCGCTCCGGAGGTCGATCATACCGGATCGCGGGGAGCGAGGCGCAAATAGCCGACGGTCGTGCGAGGTCGATCGGCGGGGACGGACAGGACAGGATCACTCCGGCGCGATGGTTCCCTCGTTCCTGGTTAGCAGGTACAACACGAACGACGAGAGCCAGTGTGTTCCGGCGTACTCGTCAGTGAACGCCCGCTCCAGGCCGCGGTCGGCGTGTTTTCCGGCGCTCTTTTCGAACACATCGACGTATCGGTGATCGTCGAGCGTGGTGGCGATCCCCGCCAGACACCACGCTTTCGAGAGGTTCAATCCGACTAAGTGGAGCGAAATCCCGTCGGCCGGCTCCGATCCGGAGTTCGCTTCGACGGGTTCTACGAGGACCCGGCGCATCAGGTCCGCCTCGGCGAGCGCCGGCGAGAGGAAGTCCCAGCCTAGCGGTTCGTACTCGACGGGGTACTCGCTGTCCGCGGCGAAGAACTCGATCGCCGTCTCCGAGGCGGCGGATGCGAGCGCATCGTCCGATACCACTCGCGCGTAATCGAGGACACACTGGAGGGCGAACGCCGAGTTCCCGTGTGTGCCGACCCTGAACGGACGTTTCTGCGAGAGGAAATCGGTCTCGACGAGATCGACGATCCGTCCCTCCAGTGGGCCGAGAACGGCCCGCCAGTCGTCCGTGCGGTCGTCGTCCCAGCAGTGCAGTTCCGCTGCGAGGCGCAGGAACCACCCCCAGCCGTACGGTTTCTCGAACGATTCGTCGTCGTCGAAGTACTCGACCTCTCGTTCGACGTTCTCGGCGGCAAATCGGGCGTCCACGCTCGATTCGATCTCGGATTCTCGGGGATGGTCGTCGAACAGGCGAAGCCCGCGGAGCAGACACCAATGGCTATGAACCGAGGAGTGCCAGTCGAAACAGCCGTAAAAGACCGGGTGTTGCTCGCTCGGTCGGTCGATGTCCCCTTCAGAATCCATCGACCAGGCGAAATGCGGGAACTCCGTTTCGATACAATCAAGCGGGTGTTCGGAAAGCCGTTCTACCAGGTCGGGACCGATCCAGTCGCTTCGGCCCGAGAGTATAGTCTCCGTATCAATGGTATCGAACGAGTTCATGTCTTGTGTCGTTCGGTATCCGCTGGTTTAATTCGAGAGGCTTCCGCGTCGCCGGTCGGACAGGGGACGAGCGGGGAGTTCGAAAGCGGTTTGCGCAAACGGAGCGATCGAGAGGGCATGGACCCGCGTATCCGCGAGCACGCCGGAGTGATCGCCGATCACTCAACCGGGATCGAGGCCGGCGACATGGTCGTCGTGAGCGCGCCGCCCGAAGCCGAGGACCTCGTCGTCGCGCTCTTCGAAGTCATCGGCGATCGGAACGCGACGCCAGCCTACATGGGCAAAAGCGAGCGGGCCGACCGGGCGTTCATGCGCGCGGCCGACGCCGAGGAACTAGAGACGCCCGCACACACGAAGGCGCTCTACGAAGAGTTGGACGTTCTGATCAGAGTTCGTGCGCCGCGAAACGCCACCGAGACGTCCGATGTGGACCCGGCCGCGACGGCCGCCCGCCAGCGCGTCGGCCAGCCAGTTCAGGAGGTCGCGCTGTCGAAACGCTGGTGTCTCACCCAGTTCCCGACGGCAGCGAGCGCCCAGCTCGCCGAAATGAGTTCGGAAGCGTACGAGCAGTTCGTCTGGGACGCCGTGAACCTCGACTGGGAGGCCCAGTACGAGTTCCAGGAGAACATGGTCGAACCGCTTGACGACGCCGCGGAGGTCCGAATCGTCTCGGGGGAGAACACTGACGTATCGATGTCGATCGACGGAATGGTAGCGGTCAACGACGACGCGAGGCACAACCTGCCGGGCGGCGAGGTCTTCACCGCGCCGGTACCCGGCTCAGTCGAGGGCGAGGTCTACTTCGACAAGCCGGTCTACCGTCAGGGCCGGGAGGTTACCGACGCACGGCTCGTCTTCGAGGACGGCGAGGTCATCGAACACGGGGCCGGGAAGAACGAGGCGGTACTGACCGAGATATTGGAGACCGACGCGAGCGTGCGGCGGTTGGGCGAACTGGGCATCGGCATGAACCGGGCGATCGATCGCTTTACCTACAACATGCTCTTCGACGAGAAGATGGGCGACACGGTACACATGGC
Source organism: Halobacteriales archaeon QH_6_64_20 (assembly GCA_003021235.1). GTDB lineage: Archaea > Halobacteriota > Halobacteria > Halobacteriales > Halococcaceae > PXQR01. The sequence goes on from PXQR01000079.1 coordinate 8,709, forward strand.
GGTCGGCAACGCCTACGACGAGACCGTCGGCGAGGATCGAGAGGGCAACGATTCGGCGGCTCACGTCGACATGATCGTCGATATGACGACCGACTCGCGAATCGAACTGGACGGCGAGATCGTCCAGCGAGACGGTACCTTCGCCTTCGAGGAGGAGTTCGAAGCGTAGTCGCAATTCGACGTTCGGTTCGACAGCGAAAGCGTTCGACAGCGTGCACGTCGGTCGCTTGTTACCGTCCCGCGATCCGATGGAGCAGGTCGGACGGATGGATCGACGACGTTGACCGAAGCGTTACAAGCCTCGACGCAAATACTAGTGAACGACCCCCGCCAGCCATGGGCGGCAAAAGGTGTCGCGGCGGCCAGTCCCCGCGAGTAACTAAATTCTCAGCCATGCACGCGAATGAACCAGTACGTCATCCTGGCAGACGGGGGCCGTGTCGGTCGCCGTACTGCTGAGATCCTCGGCGGCTACGACTACGAGATCGCTGGTATCGAACGGGACGCCGACCGGTGTGAACGCCTCGCCGACGATCGTTTGGGTACGATCGTTCACGGCAACGCCACCGATCCGGACGTCCTCGAACGTGCCGAACCCGAGCGGGCCGACGTCTTCGCCGCGCTCACCGGCGACGAAGACACCAACCTGAACCTCTGCACGACCGTCGAGGAGCGAGTCGACGGTGTCCGCACGGTCGCCCGGACCGACCGGGAGAGCGAGAGCGGCGACCTCGCCGACAGCGTCGTCTCCCCGGAGGCCGCCGGCGCGAAGGCCGCCGCCGACGAGATCCTCGGTCGGAACATCCGCTCGCTCCGCGCTGCCACCGGCAACCTCGACGTTATCGAAGTCGAGGTCGATCAGGGGGGCACCGGCCGCCGGCAAACGGCTCGACGAGGTGTTGTTCCCGAGCGGCAGTCAGGTCGTCTCCGGTGCCGACGGGACGGACATCGCCGGGCCGGAAACGGAACTCCAGCCGGGACGGCGCTATATCGTCGCCGCCGAACCGAGCGTCGCCGACGACGTTCGGCGCTCGGTATGGTGATCGAATCAGCGGGCCGCTTGTCGAAGGTAGATGAGGCCGGCCACGGTTAAGAGGAAACGTCGTTGAATCATGGAACAACTTCTGCGGAGATGATTGCGTCCGTGAGCGACCATCGGGAGCGAGCGGTTCCTCGTGACTGAGCGCCGACAGGAGCGAGGAGTGCTTTTACTGTAGGTTTTACCGAGGGAGCGCACCCATGGCGCGCGACCGCAGAGCAAAACGTGCCTGTTCAGGCGAACTTCTGGATCGTCAATTCGAGCGTATCGAGATCGACGATCGGCGCGAAGCCGACATCGGGGTCGATATTGACGCGGCGCTGGAAGGGGGTCTGGTCTTCGGGCGCGAGGCGGGTGTGACCGCCGTACTGGGGCGCGACGTGACGTTTCTCGAGCAGGTGAGCCATCGCATGGTGAGGGCGGTCGTAGCTCGCCTTCTCCTCGGGGAGTTCGGCGATCACCTCGTCGAGCGACACGCCGTGATACATGAGTACCGAGACGCCTTCGAGCGTGACCACGGAGGGATTAGACGTGATCCGCGCGTCGTGGGCGCTCATGATTCCCCGGAGGTCCTCGGTGAACCCGGGTTGTGGTTCAGCGAGTCGGACGGCGTCGTGATTGCCGGGGATCATCACGATCTCCATGTCGCCGGGAACCTCCTTTAGACACTCCGAGAAGAGTTCGTACTGTGCGTAGACGTCCTCGACGTCGAGTTCGTCGTCCTGGTTCGGATAGACGCCGATGCCCTCGACCATATCGCCGGCGATGAGCAGGTACTCGACCCGTTCGGCGTCCTCACTGTGTAACCAGTCGGCGAAGCGGCTCCAGGCGTCGCCCCGGAACTCCCGGCTACCGGCATGGACATCGCTGACGAGCGCCGCCCGGACGTGCCGATCGGCTCGTGAGGGGCTATTGGTGCGAGGTACGTCCGGGAAGTACAGTTCGTCGACGAAGCAGATCCCGGCGTCGTCGGCAAGCGTGCCTTCGATCGCGATCGCCTCGTCGTAGAGCAGTTCGTCGACACGCGCCGAGACGTCCTTTCCGGTAACGAACAGGCAGGGAAAGGTCCCCGTCGTGTCCTCGAGTTCGACCAGTCGGTGGCCGTTTCGGGTCGAACGGATATCGGAGATCATCCCGACCAGGGCGACCTCCGACCCGCCGGGCATCGATCGGATCGCTTCGATCGGCCGGTGTTTCACTCGCGGACGCAGGAGTCGGGAGAGGCGCTCGTAGCGATCGCGAAACACCCGGACGAAGTCGGCGTACTCGCCGGTGCCCGTGCTACGGCCGGTCATGTCGTTCGCGATCTCGAGCGAGCGCTTCGAGGCGTCTCGCGATCGGAACCCCTCCGTTTCCACTGGAGAGTTCGTCCGACGGGTGTCTGACGCGCCGGTATCTCCAGTGGAAACGGAGGGGTCGAGACCGGGATCAGGATCGCTGTCAGCGTCGGCGTCGGACCCGATAGCTTCGGGGAGGGCAGTCGACTCGGCAGTGCCGTCGACAGCAGCACCATCGGCGTCGACGGTGGGCTGAGGGGCGTCGTTCGTCGGTTCGCCGTTCGTCGAGGTGTCGTTCGAGCGCGGACGTGTCGGGGTCGTGTCGATAGCGGCACGGACGTGAGCCGCCGAGAGGGTAAGGGCGTCCTCGGGGGCCGAATCGAGCACCCGGGAGACCGCGTCGGCCGGATCGGCTGCCCGCGATAGGAGGGTTACGGCCTCTCTATCGGCGTTGTACCCGCGGCTCGTGAGTTCTCTGACGACCTGCACGGCCGGCGGGGGGGCCATAGCGAACCCTTGCACGGGGACGGCAAAAACATGCCGATGGAAACGGGGAAAAGAATCCGAGTCAGAACGTTCAAGCGCCGACCGAAATTAAATCTTTCAATGAGTCCTCCCGAGGACCGTTCGGGACCGATCGCGTGGCTACGGTGGTTCGCGACCACCGAGGAGGGTGCTGCCGCGTACGTCCGGGACGTCCTCACCAGCGCCGGGGCAGTCGTCCTCGTCGGACTCCTCCTGTTCGGCGTGAGCGGGATCTGGCCGCCGATGGTCGCCGTCGAGAGCCCGAGCATGACCCCCCATATGAAGACCGGCGATCTGGTGTTCGTGATGGAAGAACACCGCTTCGCGCCCGGGGCGGCCTACGAGGACACCGGGATCGTCACTGCCGAGATCGGCGACGACACCGGCTACGAGAAGTTCAAGCAATCGGGCGACGTCATCGTCTACCGGCCCGACGGGAGCGACCTGGAGACGCCGATCATCCATCGCGCGCGCTTCTGGGTGGGGAATGGCGAGAACTGGTACGACGAGGCGAACCCGGAGTTCCTCGCGGGCGCGGATAACTGCGCGGAACTCGCGAACTGTCCGGCCCCCCACGCGGGCTTCATCACGAAGGGTGACGCCAACCCCCAGTACGATCAGGTGGGGGTAAGCGCGATCAGCGAACCCATCAGACCGAGTTGGGTGATCGGCACAGCGGAGTTCCGTATCCCGTGGCTCGGGTGGGTTCGCCTCGCCCTCTCGGAGGCCGCGGCCAGCGCGGTAGCGATCGGGACCGTACGGAGAACCCGGTCCGCGAGCTAAACGATGGAGGTGTAGCACGGATCGACGGTCGCGCAGGCGCGGGATCGATCAACCGATCGCCGATCACCGCCCGATCGTCGGGTCGCGATCGTCCCGTCGCCGTGATCGTTCGGAATGTGCGAGCGAGCGGGGCTCGATACGGACGCTCGACGTGAGGACGGCCGAGCGTAACGATCGCTCGACGCGCCGTCGGCAATTCAACGCGCTGTCGGCAACGTTCCCCGGAGTTCGCCGACCCATCAGGAGAGCCGCGAGCCGCCGTCCACCCGGAGCTGCTCGCCGGTGACGTAGTCGGCTCCCTCGCTCGCGAGGTACAGATACGCGTCGGCGAGGTCCGCCGGGCGGCCGGCGCGCATGGGTGGTGAGTTGCCTGAAGACTCCGCGGAGCCGATCGATTCGGCGGCGCGTTCGGACCACCCCTCGGTGATCTCGGTCGCGATCGGTCCCGGCGCGACGCTGTTGACGCGGATGCCGTGCTGGGCGAGTTCGAGCGCCGCGCTTCGAGTGATCATTCGGATCGCGCCCTTCGTCGCCGCGTAGTGTGAGTGCTCGAATTCGGGGTCGTCGGCGGTGGTCGACGCCGTGTTCACGATCGCGCCCGGTTCGTCGCGGTCGATCATGTCCTCGGCCGCCGCCTGCGTGCCGAAGAAGACTCCGCGCGTGTTGACGCCGTGGACGGTTTCGAGGTCCTCGGGACTCACCTCGCGGAACGGTCGGCTCACGTGTACGCCGGCGTTGTTGATCATCGCATCAACGCCGCCGAACTCGCGGGCACCGTTGACGACCGAATCGAGTTGGGCCGGGTCGCTGACGTCGGTCTCGACGAACTCGGCCTCGCCGCCCCGCTCGCGGATCGTCTCGTGTGTCGGTCGCTCGGCGTCCGTGTCCTTCGGGCTCGGTCGGACGTCGGCGTTGATGACGGTCGCATCCGCTCTCCCGAAGGCCAGCGCGACCGCGCGGCCGATCCCCGAACTGGCGCCGGTGACGATGACCGTTTCGCCGTCGAAACTTCCGGTGATGGTACCCATGACCCGATGGACTCGTGCCGGCGGTTTGATCACCCGGATAAGGGGTCGACGAGTCGAAGGGTCGCCGCTGTCGTCCGCGCGCCGAAGGGCCACTGGGCCCATTGGGAGCGGGGCCGTTGGAATTGGGGGCCGCTAAGGTGGTAGCGTACCGGAGGGGTCGTTCGTATGGAGCCGCCGTGCCGACGCCGGGGCGGTGCTACCCCGTCTCGTCGAAGCGGGACTGGACGAGCGGCTGGGTCTCCCGGAGGTCGGAGAGTCGGGAGTCCTCGAGCAGGACGTCTTCGGTCTTGTCCGTGGGGACCGAGAGGCTGATCTCCTTCGTCCGGCCGTATCTACCCTTCGAGACGACGACGGCGTTGACGATGCCCAACATATCGAGTTCGGAGATGAGATCGGTGACCCGGCGCTGGGTGAGGACGTCGGCGTCGATCTCGCCGCACAAGCGACGGTAGATGTTGTAGGCCTCGCCGGTCGTGATGTCGTGAGCGCCGTTGTCCTCCAGCGAGATGATCGCAAAGAGCACGAGCTTCGACTGGGTGGGAAGGGTCCTGACAACCTCGACCACGCGATCGAGTTCGATCTTCTCCTGGGCGCGTCTGACGTGCGCGCCCTCGACGCGATCGGCACTGCTACGCTCGGTGAGTTCGCCCGCGGTTCTCAGAAGGTCGAGCGCCCGGCGGGCGTCGCCGTGTTCCTGCGCGGCGAACGCGGCACACAGCGGGATGACGTCCTCGGTGAGCACGTCGTCTTCGAAGGCGATCTCCGAGCGATGAGCGAGGATGTCCCGGAGCTGGTTCGCGTCGTATGGCGGGAAGACGATCTCCTCCTCGCCGAGCGAGGACTTGACTCGCGGGTCGAGGAAGTCGGTAAACTTGAGATCGTTCGAGATACCCATGATCGACACCCGCGAGTTGTCGAGTCCCGAGTTCATCCGCGAGAGATTATAGAGGGTGTCGTCGCCCGATTTCTCGACGAGCTTGTCGATCTCGTCGAGCATGATTACTACCACGCGCTCGCGGTAGTCCACGGCCTCGAAAAACGTCGAGTACACCCGGTCGGTCGGCCACCCGGTCATCGGCGCGGGCTCGAACGACTCGCGATCGTCCTCCAGTTCCTCGATACGTTCCGTTACCGCGGAAAGCGAGTCGAACGCCGAGTCGGCGAGCGTCTCGCCTCCCTCGCGAACGTCCTCGGCGAGGGTTTCTAAGGTATCGATCCGGGCGTCGATGAACGCCTCGTTCTGCTCGATGAAGGTGTTCGCGAGGCGGGCGAGTACCCGGTACTGGGTGTCGGTTACCTCACAGTTGATGTATTCGACCGTGCAGGGCACGTCGTACTTCCGGGAGGTGCTCTCTAACTCCTGGCTTACGTACTTCGCGCTCGCGGTCTTCCCGGTTCCGGTCTTCCCGTAGATGAGGATATTGGAGGGAGTCTCCCCGCGTAGCGCGGCGACGAGGATCGTCGCGGTCGTGTTGATCTGGTCCTCGCGGTGGGGAAGCGTTCGAGGGGTGTAGGACGGTCTGAGGACTTCCTTGTTCTCGAAGATCGGCTCACCGCTGAGCAGATCGTCGAACAGCCCTCGGGAGGAATCGTCGGTCGGCGACTCGCTGACGTCGGTTTCCGCGTCGAGGTCAATGTCGGCCGCCTGCAGGTCCGTCTCGACGTCAGTCGCCTCAATGTCGGTCGACTCGATGTCCGCCGCCGAGCGTGTCGAAGGCGACCTCTCGCGCTCGGCGGCATCGGTGGGTTCGGTCGGGTCGACCGATGAGTCCGGCGAGGAAGGATCGATGACCGACGAGGGGTCGCCCGACCCCTCGGCATCGTCACGCCGCGACGGGACCCGTCCGTTTCCGGCCGAGCGAGTATCGAGGTCGTGATCGACACCGGAGAGCGAGTCGGACGGCCGATCCGCCGATTGACCGTCCTCGTCACTTCCGTCGTCGAGTCCGGCCGGTTCGCGGTCCGAGTCTTCTTCCGTCCGGCCGTCCGATGTGTATTCGTCGTTTGACATTTCTCAGTAGCTGCCACCCCGTTCTTTCAGGCGAGACACGGGTTCCGTTACGAACGAGCGATCGTCACTTCAGGGCCACGATCGAGGTCCCTTTTCGGAGCGTCGACTCGCCTAATGTCCACCTGATCCAGGGGAACCAGGGGTAGGGATTGTCTTAAACTTTGTGCTACGCGAACGGTAGCGACTCCACGAGGACGGAAGGCTGAAGAGCGAAGGCCACGACTCCGAGCGCCCGGCTCCACGGAAGCGAGGGAAAAACGATAGAAGGGACCCGAAGAAGGCCAAAGAAACCCTCCGTAGAGGAGCGAAGCGAGAGACGAGAGGGAACCGAACCGAAGGACCGACGAGAGAATAGAGGTCGCGACGGAGTCGATACTTTGTGAGTTAACACTTCACATTGGACCCTCCCACCCCTTCGTTTCCACTGGAACCGGCTCCGAAGACGGTAGCCCCTACATGACTCCTATCTATGCAAAGTTTTAATACAGCACTGTTCGAACAAGAACCGTAGTACCATAGCACACAACTATTCTACTTAGACATAGCTGTATTCAAATATTTCTCACGGTACATTCATCGCCGCTAGACTTGATTGGCCAGATGCCGGTCTTCTATTCTCTCTCGTGGTCCCGTTCCAGTGGAAACGAAGGGGTGGGGGTTCCTTGTCGCTCGGTTCTTCGTCCCTTCTCTTTCCCTCGGTCCTCTCGCTCGTTTCCTTTCTTCCCCTCCTCGACATGCTCTCCCCTCACCGTGTGCCATCGTCGTCCTCGTCCCCTCACCGCTCCCCTCATATCGTAGCCGTTCCTTGGCTATCCGGGTGCTTCGGTAAAGCGCCTCTCGTTCCCGGCGCGTCTGACATAGGCTTAAGTGGGTGCGTTCTGGTGCTACGGTAAATGCCGCGACCCGTCGGGGGTTTCTGGCATGGGAGGACAGGATGGGACTGCTGACAGGACTCAAGAAAAGCCTCACACAGCTGTTTTCCGGTGGAGCGACACAGCGACGTATCGGGATCTACGGCCCACCGAACGCCGGGAAGACGACGCTCGCGAACCGTATCTCGCGGGACTGGACCGGGGACGCGGTCGGCCCCGAGAGCCACATCCCTCACGAGACGCGGCGCGCTCGCCGCAAGGAAAACGTCGAGATCAAGCGCAACGGCAAATCGGTCACCATCGACGTCGTGGATACCCCCGGAGTCACGACCAAGGTCGATTACGCCGAGTTCATGGAACACGACATGGAAAAGGACGACGCCGTCCGCCGATCGCGGGAAGCCACCGAGGGCGTCGCCGAAGCCATGCACTGGCTACGGGAGGACATCGACGGGGTGATCTACGTCTTAGACAGCGCCGACGACCCGTTCACCCAGGTCAATACGATGCTCATCGGCATCATCGAATCGCGCGATATACCTGTACTCATCTTCGCGAACAAGACCGACCTGGAGGAAGCGAGCGTCACACGGATCGCGAACGCCTTTCCCCAACACGAGACGGTCCCGCTGTCGGCGCTCCATGGGAGCAACATGGACGAGGTCTACGACAAGATCGCGGAGTACTTCGGGTGAACGATGGCGAAGGCTAACTCGGACTCCGATACGGAGACCGAAACGGACGCGAACGCAGGGAACGGCGGCGAGCACGACGGCGTTCGGATCGACCTGATCAGTGGCGAGCGGCTGGACGACCTCGCCAGCATGGAGAAGGTCCGGACGATCCTCGATGGCGTCCGCGACGGCAACATCGTCGTTCTCGAACAGGGGCTCTCGCCCGACGAGGAATCGCGACTGATCGAGGTCACGATGAGCGAGATCGATCCCAACGAGTTCACCGGGATCGAGATCGAGACCTATCCCCGTCCGGATTCGGGCGGCGGCCTGTTCGGCCGGCTGATGGGACGAAACGACACCGCGAAACTCACGGTGATCGGGCCGGCCGATCGCATCCAGACCCTACACAAGGACGAGACGCTCATCAGCGCCCTCATCACCCGTCGGTAGACGAATGCCCCACCAGTGTACCGACTGTGACCACGTCTTTCCCGACGGGTCGAAAGCGATGCTTTCGGGATGTCCCGACTGCAGGGGAAACACCTTCCAGTTCCTCCCGAAGGAAGCGATGCCGTCGGACGAATCGGCTACGGCGGACGACGAAGCGCCGTCGGGGCGATCCGTCGATTCGAGCGACGATACGGGTTCTGCCGGACGAGTCCCTATCGATTCGGCCGAACCCGTCGAACCGGCCACACCGAACGGTTCCGACTCTGAGACTCCGACCGAACCCTCTCGAGCGGAGCCTCCTTCACGAGGTCCGGTCGAGCGTGCGACCGCTGCCGTCCGCGAGTGGGTTCGGGTCGACTCGCCGACCGCTCCTCCCGGTCGCGACCCTCCTCGTCGCAACGGCAACGAGTCTACGCGCGCGCCCTCCTCGAACGAAGGCGAGGACGACGCCGCGATCGAGAACGACACCGATCGTGAGCGCGCTGGCGACGACGCGATCGAACCCGTCGCCGGCTCCAGTCGAAGCGAAGGGGTCGAAGGCGACGGCAACGACCCCTCGACTTCCGACCCGGCCTCTACGTCGGCGAACGCGGGCACCGAACCCGGTACTGACGTCCGAACCGAGTCCGACGTCGAACCCGCCGACGACCCGACCGAGGTCGACGACGATTCGGTCGAGGCCGACGACGAGCCGGCCGACGTTGACGATCCGCACGACGTCGGCGACGCGATCGACACCAACGATACAGTCGACGCCAGCGATACGGCCGACGTCGACGACATGGGCGACGACATCGAGGATCGCGCGCAGGCGAACGCCCGACGCGACGTGGTCACCCCTGGCGAACTCCCCGCTACGGCCGCCGACTCCCAGGCCCCGCCGCCGGACGCCGAGGGGGGCCGGATCGCATCCGAGCCGTCCGATGTGCGTCCCGACCTCGACGAGCTACGCCGGGAACTCAACGACCAGTTCGAGTCCATCAGGATCGTCGCGCCTGGCCAGTACGAACTGAACCTCATGGAACTGTACAACCGCGAGGAGTACATCATCGCGCTTCGGGAGGACGGCCGGTACGCCATCGAGGCCCCCGAGACCTGGCTCGGCCGACGCGATGAGCGGGACTGAGGCTGGCTCATCGGCTCGCCGACCGTGATCGAACCGACCTATTGATCGGTCCGTTCGTTTCGCTTTCGGGTGTGTCCCTCCCCTGTCCCTATCGGTTCGTAGCTGTCGATCCCCGAAGCGGGCTTCCGCGTTCGTAAGCTACAGCATACGTGATACCTGAATGGAAGGCATGGCCTTCCGTGAGCGTCTCCGTCGGCTCCTCTTTCGCTTTCCGGGGGCGCTCGCGACGATCGGTATCCTCGACCGCCGAAAGGGTGAGGAAGCCTTCGACCTCGCGCTCCCGGTCATGGTCACCGGCGGGATGCGTACGTCCCTCCGTATCGCCGACTTCCTCATGGTCGGGATCGCGATCGGCGGCGCGGCGATCGCCGGCCTCGAACTCGGCTTTCAGTACTACTTCATCGCCTTCGGGCTCTCGCTCGCGCTTTCGAGCGGGACGATCAGCCTCGTCTCCCGGGACATCGGTGCCGGCCGTCCTGCCGATGCGGACTTCGCCGTGAAACAGTCGCTCTGGCTCGCCCTCCTCGTCTCGGTACCGATCACGCTCGCGACGTGGGTGTACGCAGACGGGATGATCGGCCTGCTTACCGACGACCCGCGGACGATCGATCTGGGCGCGACCTATCTCCGAATCGTGATGCTTTCCGCGCCGCTTCGCTTCTGGGGCATGATCGCCGGGCGCGCGCTCGCGGGCGCGGGTGACACGCGAACGCCGATGTACGTCCGGCTCGCCACTCTGCCGACGAACGTCGCGCTCAACGCGGCGCTGATCTTCGGGCTCGGGCCGGCCCCCCGACTGGGAGTCGCCGGCGCGGCGATCGGGACGGCCGTCGCGAACGCGCTCGCGGCGGTCGTCTTCTTCGGCTTGCTCGTCTCGGGGCGGTACTCGGTCCGATTGCGCCTCGGCGGGAAACAGTGGGACACGGACACGGCGCGCGAACTCGTCCGCGTGGGCTTACCCCTCGCCGGCACTCGCTTGGGTCGGACGTTCGGGCGGTTTCCGTTCTTATTCGTACTCGCCGCCTTAGGCACGCAGTACGTCGCGGCCTATGCGATCGGCCGGCGGGTGATGTTGCTCGCGATGATGCCCGCGTGGGGCTATTCGACCGCGTCGAGCACGCTCGTCGGCCAGCATGTCGGGGCCGGGGCCGCCGAGGTCGCGGACGAGTACGGCTGGCAGGTCCTCCGGCTCGCGCTCGTCACGCAACTATTGATCGGCGCGGTTCTCGTGATCGCCGCCCGGCCGATCGCCGCCGCCTTCGGTACTGAGAACGTTTCGATCGCCGTCGGGTTCATCCGCGTGTTCGGCCTCGGCGTCGCGGGCTTTTCGGTCTCGCGGACGATGCGCGGCGGCCTGCGGGGAGCCGGCGATACGACGTGGCCCTTTTACGGAACAGTGCTCGGGACCTATTTCGTGCGGCTACCGATCGCCGCGCTCGCGCTCCCGACCGGCTACGCCCTCTCGATCGGCGGGTGGAACCTCTCGGGGTTCGCCGTGCCCGCGGTTGACCTGTCGATCGGGTTCGGCCTCGGCCTCCCCGCGGTCTACGTTGCGATCCTCGGCAGTTTTTATGTCAAGGCGATCGTCAACACCGTCCGCTTTCGAAGCGGAGCCTGGAAGGGGGTCGCCCGGCGTGCGGAAGCCGCGAGCGCTGGCGACGACTGACCGAGGCTACCCGGAACGAACCGGGACCGACGAGAACGGACGCGAGCGGGCGAAAACGGACGAAAACGGACGGAAACGGACGAGTTTAAACGGGTGCCCGGAAAACGGACGGATATGAGTCAAGCGACCAGGATCGTTCTCGCGACCGTCGCCGTCGCGGGCGCGCTCGCGCTCGCGCTCATCGTTATCGAGGTCGCCGCCTGATGTTCGACGAGCGCGACCTCCCTGCCGAGCTCCGCGGCGTCCGCGACGAGTACGCCTCGAAAGCGGTCGTGCTCGACACCGAACGGGACTTCGAGACGCTCCCGCCCGCCGTCGCCGAGTCCCTCGGGCTCTACGTCGATTCGATCGCGCCCGCTTCGTACCCGATCGAATGGCTTCCGCCCTCCGCGCCCGATCAGCTCGCGGAATACGCGGGCGAGGACTTCACCGTGGGCACCCCCGGCGACGGCGGCGTCGCCTGGACCGTCCAAACCGATCCGCCGGTCGTGCTGGTGAAACCACGCCTGCGGGGTTCACCCTCCGAATTCATCGAGTTCCTCGTCGCCGAAGCTCTCGTCCAGATCGGCCTCGACATGCCCGAGTTCTTCCTGCCCTTCTTCGGCGACGCCTATCGGGACCTCGACGCGGCGACGACGCTCTCGCCGGCCGATACCTACCAGCTCGCCGTTGCGCTCTGTGAGGCGTACATCGGCCTCCACACTCGCGACGTCTTCGAGACCTGGGACGACGAGGCCTACCCCGACCTACACGAAGCCTGGCGGGACGCCGGCGAACGCCTTTCGCCCCGGGTATCCGACCTCCCCGAAGCGGTCGCGCTCGGCCGCACGGACTTCGCCGACGCCGCCGAACTCGCCTGTAGCGCGATCAAACACGACATCGAGATCCCCACGCCCTTCGGCGCGCTCGACACCGAGGCCTACCGTGAATACGGCCCGAACTATGCAGTCCAGTGGACCCAAAGGACTTTCGAGCAGATAGACGAAGAGGAGTAGACCCAAACCCCCGCAGTTCCGCCGTCCGCTATTCGTCATCCGTCGTCACAGTAACTATCGGGCAAGTATCTCGTGTCGGCCGAGCCTCTCGTGCCAGTCCATGCCAGCCGGCTCGGGGTCGATGTCTCCGGTCGGTTGCGTTCCGAAAACCGACTCAGAACTCCCCCCGAACGCTGTCGTCCTCCGCCAGGGTGATGGTACCGTCGAACAGCTCGCGATACCCCGCTACGACGTCCTCGCTGTGGACCTCCTCCGCCAGGTGGAACAACCCGACCGCATCGTGTTCGTCGAACAGGGCAAGCAGATCGGAAACGGCGTCTCTCGCGCGCTCCTCGTCGGCGTAGTACGCCATCTCGGTGACCGAATCGACGCTTACGCGTAGCTTCCCCTCGTGATTTCCGAGGAACCCTTCGGCGACGTCGACGATCCCTGCCAGGTCGTCGGGCGAGGAGACGTAGTGGATCCCTTCGCCGCTCCGCCGGGAGTAGCCCCGCTCGACGCTCAGCGCGTCGAGGATCGTCGCGCGCGACCGATCGACGTCGTAATATTCTAATTTCTGTTCGACCTCTCGAGCCGTCGTCCGGGTCGAGATCACGAGGAAGTAGTCGGTATCGGCCTTGAGGAAGTCGGTGTCGATCCGGTCGGTCTCGCCGGTGCTCGGGTGTACGAGCAGTATTCCGGTGCCGCCGG
>PXQR01000080.1 GCA_003021235.1 Halobacteriales archaeon QH_6_64_20
GACCGGTGCCGCGTTCGGTCCGGCGACCGGCAGCGGTGTGCTGTCGATGCGGCTGGCGTCCGGGCTGATGGCCGTCTTCGTGCTGATCGGCGGGTTCACCGTCGGAACCAACGTCGTCGATACCCTCGGGACGGAGTTCGTCCCCGCGGAGTATTTCTCCCTCGGTGCCTCGATCGGCGTTTTGCTGTTCATCGGGCTGGCGATCCTGCTCGGGAAACGTCCTCAAGGTGTCGACCAGCACCAGCATCACGGCCGTCGCCGCGGTCTCCGGGATGGGGGCGGCGCTGGGCGTCCTCGACTGGCGAATCGTCGGCTACGTGGCCATGTGGTGGCTCGTCTCGCCGATGCTCGCCTTCTGGACCTGTGCGTTCATCGGTCGCTACCTCTACGACGACATCGTGGCGCAGTCCGACCTCGAAGCCGGCGATCACGACCGACTCGCCAGACTCGTGGTGATCGGCGTCGGCTGTTATACGGCGTTCTCGGCCGGCGCATCGAACGTGGCGAACGCGGTCGCGCCGCTGGTCGGGGCCGGCCAGCTCGGCCTGATACCCGGTGTCGCGCTCGGCGGCGCGGCGATCGGCGTCGGGGCGTTCGTCCTCGGGCCGCGGACGATGGAGACCGTCGGCGGCGACATCACGGATCTCTCCCTGGAGGCATCGCTCGTCGTCGAGGTGATCGCGGCCTCGATCATCACCGGCCTGAGCTGGGCCGGCATCCCGGCGAGCCTCGCCGTCATGCTCACGACCTGTGTCATCGGGCTCGGTTGGGGCCGGGCGAGCCGTCGGGTGCCGCTCCAAGCGATCGTCCGCCTGGACGGACTCACCGACACCGAGCAGTCGACGTGGGCCGGCGACCAGCTGGAGCTGTTCGACCCCGCGACCGTCAAGCGCGTCGTAACGACGTGGATCGCGACCCCGACCGTCGCGGGCGCGATCGCGTTCACCACCTTCGAAGCCGCAGAACGGCTTCACGTCGTCGCGTGAGCCGAAGCACGCCCCGGGCCGTTCACCGAGGCGGTGCCGAGAGACGCGATTACGACCGTCCCGACTCCCGACCGCTCCACGTCGGGGAGTAAGATTTTTTCACGACAACACCCGACCTATGGGCCGAAAACATGTCGGTGAACGCTCGACTCCGCGGCCGACAGACCCAGTTCTACATCGAGCTGTTGTACGGGGCGTTGTTCATCGGCGGGTTCGTTTACCTCGTGTTTCGCATCGATCCGCGGGTGGCGGCGTTCGAGGGCGGCTTGGTGGCGGGATACCTGCTCCGCATCTGGGAGAAGATGTCAATCTACGAGCGCCTCCTCGAAGAAATGGTCTCCGAGGAGGCCGAATCGCAGGTCGCTGACGAGGTCGAAGAACAAGTCTCGGACGAGGTCGCACACGAGATCGAACAACAGGTCGGCGACGTTGACGAGCGCATCGAGGATCTTAAAGAACGACGGGTAACGGACGCCACGGCCGAAGAGGCGTAGCTAAACGCCGCTCGCCGAACGTAAACCACTTCGCACCCGCCGCACTCCGATTGGCCTGGTTGCCGATCACGTACAGTCCGTGGACGGTCGCCCCGCAGAGCTCCGCGAAGACGAGCGCTTCGTCCATCACTTCTGTCATCCTTTCCCGGCCGTCGATCGCGATAAGGATATCGTCGTCCATGCTCGCCCGATATGCGTCGAGCGACGTATGTCCAACGCCGGCGGACGACGTCCCGTGCGTCGCTCGCTGGGATGCCCCAAAGAACTAGTCGGTTCGAGAACGGACGGTTTTGACGGTCGCCGGCCGGTCGAGGGCTAGAGGGTTCAGCCTTCGACCGGGATGTGCTTGCCCTGGGTCGATCCGCCCTCGGTCGCTGGGAGGGTGACTTCGAGTACGCCGTTGCGGTAGTCGGCACCGATTCCGTCGTCGTCGACCGCCCGCGGGAACCGGAAGCGTCGGTGGTAGGTCCGCTTACGCCCGCGTTCCTCGTCGGTGTGCTCGGCGGCGACGTTCAATACGCCTTCCTGCCACGTGATGTCGATCTCCTCGGGCTCGAAGCCCGGCATCTCGACGCTCAGGACGAACTCGTCGTCCTCCTCGTACAGTTCGAAGTCGTTACCACCGAAACCTCCCCCGCCGAACAGTCGCGAGGGGAGGTCGAGGCCCTGCGTCCAGTTGTCGGTTTCCCGGGTTGGCAGTGCCATAACCTGTTTCACCTCGTTGCAAGTAGTCCTATGCTCGCGGTTCGTAATAAATTTTTCTTGTCATATGGTACTAAATGTCACGATTCAGCACGGTTTCGTCGCCCCAGTTCGGCCGGACGAACGCGAGGTCACGGGAACAGGAGGTCGCGAACCGCGCTCGCGAGAACGAGCCCATCAATGGATGCCGGGAGAATTGCCGACGTAATCGACGGCCGTCATGTTCCGGCTCCGATGTTTGGACGAGAGACACCGACACCGTGGACCGGTAGGACCGTTTCAACCCCGGAGCGACCGTCTATTTACCATTTCCGTGGGAGTTTAGTGGCACGATCGAAAACCTATGAACGGACTCCGAGACACGTCCAGGAGGTGATCGGAATGAGAGAGGCAATCTCCGGATTCGAAGTCAGCGGTACGTGGGAAGAGATCGTCGAACACGGCGAACGGATCACCGAAGCGTTACGCGACGCCGGCGTGACCGCCGAATCGTTGACCGAGTGGCAGTCCTGGCGGCCGAAGGCCACCGATAGGATCGACGCGGAGATGAGCGAGAAGACCGCCGCGCAGGCGAGCGTCGCCGAGGGTGCGGGCGAACGGGCCGACGCATCGCCGGGAGACGACCTGCGAACCGCCGGCGAGAAGGCGACCGACGGGATCGACGACGTGCGGGAGCGTGATCCGGCGGGCGGCGCCGCGAGGGGCCGGGACTCGGTCGATCACGCCGCCCGTGCAGCCGACTCGGCAGGCCGGAAGCTTCTCAGAACGATCGAGAGCGTCGTCTACGAACGGCTGATGACGCGAGTCGCGCCCTATTACTTCGATAGTGAACTGGTCAGCGCGAACCTCCGGCGCACGGAGGGGAACGACGAGGAATTCACCTTCGAGGTGAACGTTGACGACGACCTCAAGGCGGACGTGAGCGACCGTCTCGCCGCGTACGACGAGGCCGAGGGGCGTTGGCACGGCGGAACCGAGCCGGCCACCGAGGTCGCGGAGGTCGCGGAGGGCGTCGATGCCCCACCCTCGACGCGCGGGCCGGCGTCCCCGACCGAGGGCGGGACGTCTCCGCCCCTCCCGAACGCGATCCGGCGGCGTACGCCCAGACCGACCACTTCCGCCGTCGACTGCGGCAACAGGGTCGCTACGTCACCCTCCCGCTCGCGGGCGACGCGATCAGGAACGGCCAACTCCGTTGGAACACCAGCGACGGCTGGCGGTTCGCCGTCGTCAGGGACGGCGTTCGG
>PXQR01000081.1 GCA_003021235.1 Halobacteriales archaeon QH_6_64_20
CGACGTGCTGACCGGCTACGGCTTCCTCTCGGACGGGTCGTTTCCGCTCTCGCGGTTCTGCGAGGCGACCACGCTCGTCGTCCGATCGGTCGGCACCGACGAGTGGACGCTCGGTGAGCGGGACCTAACCGACGCCGACGACTGGCTACTCTCGTTCGTCGAGCGCGACATCGCATAACTCGGTACTCGGCCTCGTACCCGGATCGAACGAATCGCCTGATCGAGCGTCGTGTCGGCCATCGTCGGGGAACGAGCGTCGATTGCAACCGACCCATCGCGACCTGATCGATCAAGCGTGAGAGCGACCCGAGCGACCCGATGAACAACATCAACGTCGCACTCGAAAGCAACTCCGAGAGGTCTTCGTTGCCCCCATCGACGGTTGCTCCCTCGTCCGCCATTGAACAGGGTATCGAGGATGCCCTCATGAATCGATCGGATCGCCGATAGCATGCCGATGGCGGGCGTGCTCCGTCCGCCGTTGCCTTCGGAGCCATAGGCGACGCCTACCGTGTCGACGATCGTCGCGGCGATCGCCGGCGTCCCTCTCGGGCTCGCGGTCGTTGCCTCGCTCGGCTCGCGATCACGCCGCGTCCGGGGTGACGAGCGCGATCGTCGCCGCGGAGAGGGTGTCGCCGAGAGGGTACCGCGGAAGGGGTGCTCTCGTGGGTGGAGCCGGGCTTCGGCGCGGACCCCCTCGCCGACGCAGTAACGGCGCTTTCCCGAACCGGACGGCAGTTTCCGTCGGTCGTCGGCGGGACAAGGAGAACGGGAGGCCCTCAGCGCGCCTCGCCGTCGTTCGAGTTGCCCCCGCCGTCCGCGTTCGGGTCGTCGAGCCCGGCGACCTCGGCTTCGAGCCACTCGCGGAACCACTTGACCCGCTCGAGGCGCTGGTGGGCAATTCCCTCCGCGGTGTCGCTGTGGACGCGGGCTCTGACGTCCTTCCCGCGTTCGAGCACGCGTCCGGCGACCTCCGCGGCGTCCATGTGGCTTTCGGCCTCGTAGCCCATCCGGAGGAACAGTAACACGGTGCCGTGAGCGCCGACCTTATCGAGCAGGTCGGCTTCGAGCAGACACCGCGTCTCCAGTGGGAGTTCGCCGAGATCACCCCGAAAGGAGTGGTCCTCGACGGCCGCACAGACAGCATCGACGAACGAGGGGGGGTACTCCGCACGGGTCGTGAGGAACTCCCGAGCGATGTTCGCGCCGACCGCGGCGTGGGCGTCCTGTTCGGCGCTCAGTTTCGCCACGTCGTGAAAGAGCGCCGCCACCCGCGTGACGTCGACGTCGGCTCCCTCCCGGCGGGCGATCCGCGTGGCTAATGCCGTGACGTTGAGGATGTGATTGTAGCGGTACTCCGCCGAATGCCAGGGGTACCAGCGCATCCGGCCGCCGTCGGTCTCGTTGTTGACGCTCGCGGCGAGGTAGTCGGCGACGAACGTCTTCATGGCCTCGAACTCCTCGTCGCCCACGGGTGATTCCTTTATTTCGACGCCCAAGAGGGACACCTCCGGGCGTGTCGCGTTCCGATCATATTAGATGTATGGAGGGACGTTCGACTCTTGAGCGTTACGACGGGAGTTAAGCGAAACGGTCACGTTCCAAAGCGTGTGACCGACCCGGACTACCTCGACGACTCGTACGATCGGCGCTTCGAGACGACCGTGACCCGTACGCTCGACGACCGCGTTACCCTCGAACGGACCCTCTTTTACCCCGAAGGCGGCGGCCAACCCGCCGACAGGGGAACCCTAACCGACCCCGACTCCGGGCGCACCTGGCGCGTGAGCGACGTCGAGAAGGCCGATACGATCTACCATCACCTCGCGGGCGAAACGGCGAACGCCACGGACGACGCCGGCGATGGAGGCGGGACGGACGCTACGAGCGACATCGACGGCTTCGAGACGCCGACCGCGGGTGCAACGGTAACGGGCGAGATCGACTGGGATCGTCGTTACGCGCACATGCGCTATCACACCGCCCAGCACCTGCTTTCCGCACTACTGCTCGACGAGTACGACGCCGAAACGACCGGCAATCAACTCTACTCCGATCGGGCGCGCATCGACGTCGGCTACGACCGCTTCGAGGACGCAGACCTCGACGCCATCGAGGCGCGGATGAACGCCCTCGTCGACGACGGTCGATCGGTCGCATCCTACGAGATGGATCGTGAGGCCGCGGAAGCCGAACTCGACCCCGAACGTACGCGCTTGGCGCTGCTTCCGGCGAGCATCACCGAGGTTCGGATCGTCGAGATCGAGGGCTACGACCGGACGGCGTGTGCGGGCACACACGTGCGAGACACCGAGGAGATCGGAACGGTCTCGGTTTCCGGTCGCGAGTCGCGGGGGAGCGGCGAGGAGCGGGTCCGGTTAGTCCTCGACTCGTAGCCCCGCGCCTCCGTGCCGCCGAACGTCCGGGTCTCCGTATCCCGGCCGTTCCGGACGGTGGTCGCCCTCGTCTTTCCAGCCGTATATCCGAACGATCACGAGCGCTACGGCGCGTACGATCGACGCCGAGCGGACGCCGCGCGGACGCCGCCGAAGCCGAGCAGGCCACCGGGGTTTATATCCGGGAGCGTCGAACCGAGTACATGAACCTTCGCGACGCGACCGACGACGACGCCGATGCCATCAGGGCCGTTGCACAGCGTTCGATGGGGGCTTCCTACTCGCTCAGCCCGCGGACGATCGAGAGCGCGATCAAGCAGTGGCACGGTAACGACGCGCTCGCAGAAACCCTCGCCGACGAGGACGCCCTCTTCCTGATCGCCGAGGAGAGCGAGGAAGTGCTCGGGTTCGCGGAGAGCGTCCTCGGAGAGGAGACCGAGAGCGGGGACGTACTCTGGCTCCACGTCGATCCGGCCGCCCGCGGGGGCAATATCGGCACCGAGTTGTTCGAGCGAACCCGCGAGGAGCTCCGCGAGCGGGGGGCCGAGCGGCTCCGGGGAATGGTCTTAGAGGACAATCGCGAGGGCAACGACTTCTACGAGCGCTTCGGCTTCGAGAAGGCGACGGAACGCACCGCCGTGATCGACGGCGAGCCCCATACCGAGTTCGTCTACGTCGAGGGGGGTGTCGAGACCGAGCGGACGCCGACCGACGAGACCGTCTCGGTCCCCGAGGCGGCAGAAACCGCAAACGGCGTGGAGGTGTTTCCCGACACTGAGGACGCCGATGCGGGCTCGAAAGGCCCTTTCTTCGTGGTCTACAGCGACCCTGAGCACGGGGAGCGATACGGCTACTACTGTGGGAACTGCGGGACGCTCGACACCGCGATGGACGCGATGGGACGCGTCCAGTGCAACGACTGCGGTAACCTCCGAAAGCCCACCCGTTGGGACGCGGCGTACCTCTGAGT
>PXQR01000082.1 GCA_003021235.1 Halobacteriales archaeon QH_6_64_20
CGAACAGGCGAAACGAGCACCGGACGGCGAGGACTGACCGCGATTCGCCGTCGCGGTTTTGCCGCTGCCATCGCGGTATAAGTAAATCCCTGGAAATCGAGGGCAATTATATTTATTGCCGACAGTAATACGTCTATCCGTGTGGTGGCTCGAACAGGTGTGTGGGGACGGTGCTCCGAACACATGATCGCATATCCGCGCCGTGAATCAGGGACGGGAGGACACCTGTGAGCGTCATAGTCGAGTTCACCGTGCCCGCGGAGGATCTCGCGCTCGGGCGGGCGTTTCGGGAGACGGGAGGAACGCGGTTCGAACTCGAACGGCTGATACCCACGAGCGGGGCGATCATCCCCTTCCTCTGGATCCACGACGGCGATTACGAAGCTATCGCGGGGAGCCTGGCGGACGACGCGGACGTCGGCGACGTCCGCGTCGTCGACGACCTCGACGATCGAGCGCTGTTCCGCATCGAGTGGGAGGCGGGGATCGACGGCCTGATACGGAGCCTGCTCGATCTCGACGTTGCGATCCTGGAAGCGAAGGGCACGACCGAGCGCTGGGTGTTCGAGTTCCGGTTTCCGAGCAGTGAGAGCCTCTCGGAGTTTCGAACCGCCTGCACGGAGGCAGGCATGGACATCGACGTCGGGCGGGTGTACGACCTGACGCAGGCCGGAACCGGGTCGGACGAAACGACGCTGACGCCGGCCCAGCGCGAAGTCATGGTCGCCGCCCTCGACGGTGGGTACTTCGCGATCCCGCGGGAGACGAACCTCGTCGAGATCGCCGACGATCTCGGGATCTCCGATCAGGCGGCCGGCGAACGGATGCGACGGGCAACGGCCAAACTCGCTCGCGCGTCAGTGGTCTCGGATTCGGAGTCGAACACCGGATAGGGGCAAGGGAAAGCGAGGGAAAGTAAGGCGAACGCGAAGCGACGAGAGGAGTCGACCGAAAGCGACGGAGCGAAGCCACGGGAGAGGACGATCGGCCGTCGTCGCGGGTGCTGCCTACTCGCTTCGGGGAACGATCCGATCGCTGTCGTCCCTGACGGCCATGCTACAGACGGGATCGTTCGCATAGACCGAGACGCCGGGCTTTCGTGCTAGTACGTACCCGTCGTGGTCGCTCTCGACCACCTCTTCGGTTTCGCCGTGGGGGGTTAGAACCTCGGCGACCGGGTCGCCTTCCTCGACGGCGTCGCCCGCTTCCACCCGGTGGCGGACGATTCCGGTAGCAGAGACTCGGGGCCCGTCGTGGCGCTTCACGGGGTAGGAGACCGGCGCTTCGATCGGGTCGGCATCGGCGGTCGTCCCCGTTCCGACTCCTTCTGGCACCGCATCGAGCATATCGAGCGCGACTAACACGCGATAGAGCCCGCCGAGGGCGAGTTCACGGATCGGCCCGTCGACGACCGTGTGGCCGCCGAGTTCGATCGTTGCCGCCGGCACTCCGACAGTGTTGAGCGCCGATCCCGAGAGGGTGCGATGGAAGTTCCGATCGAAGTACTCGGGGACCGGGAACTCGTGGACGACCGGCAAGCCGATCGCCTCGACCAGGTCGTCGAACGCACTATCGAGGTCCTCGGCGGCCGTCCGGTCGCGCTCCGTGCCGAACAGCACCTGATCGCGAATGAGGTAAGGCATCGAGCCGATCCCGGCGGTGTGCAGGTCACATACCGCGTCGGCTGAGTCGGCGATAGCGTCGTAGACCTGCCGGTCGATGCGCTCCTGCGTGCGGGGCGGTCGGGTCCGGTCCTCGCCTTCGAACTCTCCCGCCCGATCGAGTGCCGGAAAATATCTATTGGGGTCGTCGCGGTGGTAGTACGACCGGCGGGTCGTCAGTCGCAGGCCGGCGGGGTTGTATATCGGTACGCAGACGAGCGTGCCCCGGATCTCGGCGGGCGATACCGTGCGCACGAGGTCCTGGGCGACTGCGAGGGGCGTCACCTCGTCGCCGTGGACCGACGCCGTGACCCACAGCGTCGGCCCGTCCGCGTCGCCGGCGGCGATCACGACCGGCAGGCGTTCTGTTCCGCCGGTCGGCAGGTCGGCGACTTCGAGCCAGCCCCGAGCGAGCGTTCCGGGTTCGGCGCTCGCGGTTCCGATCTCCATGTCCTCCTTCCAGACGGCCGGGGATCAAAGCCGATCGGGTACCGGCATCGACCGACGACACGACTACGAAGGGAGTTACTCGGCAGCCGACTGCCGTCAGCCGGCGTCCGCCGACGAAAGCGGGGTCGCAGGGGGGTCACTCCGATCCGATGCTTTCCGGCCCGTCCGTCCCGCTCCGGTCGCCTCGCCGTGACCGGGCTGCGCGCTTTCGGGCTCCGCGCCGCGTTACTGCTGGCGTTCCCGGTCGTTTACGTTTCCGGGCCCCGAGGCCCGTTCGATGACGCATCTCCGTAACGAAAGAAGGGCCTTCTCGGCGGACCCGCCGAAGGGCGAATTTTCTTCGACGGCGTGCCCGCCGGCCGAGGGGCACCGTAGGTGAGTCGAACCCCGAACCGGGCCGACCGTCTCGCACGGGCGGGCGGCGTGCTCGCGCCGGCCGCGAGCCTCGCGGGAATCGCACTTGCCATTACGTTCACGCCGTCGTTCGCATGGGGGTCGAGCGCGCTGTCGGACCTCGGACGGGCCGGCGCGCCGGTGCCCTGGCTGTTCAACGGCGGGTTGATCCTCGGGGGACTGCTCGCGCTACCCTTCGCGTGGTGGCGCTGGCGGCGAGCCGCGAACTTCTTAGGACGCTTGGCCGCGACCGGGCTCGCGGGAACGGGACTGGCGCTCGCCGGCGTCGGTTCCGTTCCGGCCGGGAGGGCGCTTCACCTCCCGCTTGCCGCCGGGTTTTACCTGTTGATTACCTACACGCTCTTTCTCGATGGCTCCGGGCGGGCGCTCGCCGGGAGCGTGGCCCGCGGGTTGGCGTGGCTCTGGGTCGGGATCGTCCATTTTTCGGGGTGGCTCCTGTGGGCGTTTTCGGGCGTCGGCGGCCTCGCGGTGCCCGAGACGTTCGGGGCGCTGTTGCTTTCCGCGTGGCTCGTCACGTCCGCGTTCGAGAGGGGTTGAGCCACCGGGACGACGATTCGTGCCGTCGATCCGAGACGGCCCGGGGACATCCGATCGTTCGACGCAATAGACCGCAGGCGAACACGTTAGTGTGTGGTGTCCGCAGTTGTACGCATGATCGGGATCGACTCGTCCGAGTCGCCGCTCGAAGCAGCTACCGGCGCCGTCGGTCCGGCTGCCGCTCGGGCGTTCGAACTCCTCGGAAACGAGACACGGCTCGCGACACTGTTAGCTTAGATCCACAGCTGTGAGCGGTGGTTGATTG
>PXQR01000083.1 GCA_003021235.1 Halobacteriales archaeon QH_6_64_20
GACGTTGCTCGTCGGCACGGTCTTTCTGGTGATCATCACCACCGCCGTCGTCGAGGGCGGGTTCGCACGGTATATAGCGGAGTACCTCGACGTGATCCCTATGCGCGTGTGTATCGTCGGCGGCGGCCAGGTCGGCCGATCGCTCGCCGAACGACTCGAGGATCGCGGCGAGAACGTCGTGATCATCGATAACGACGAAGCGACCATCGAACGCGTCAGGGAGGCCGGCTACACCGTCCACATCGGCGACGGGACGAGTACCGACGCCCTACAGGCTGCCGGCGCGGAGAACGCGAAGATCGTCGTCGCGGCCACGGGCGACGACGACGCGAACCTGCTGATCTCCCAGCTCGCCCGATCGAAGTTCGACGTCGAGACGGTCATCTCGCGGGTGAACAAGTCGGATAACGTCGACGCGTTCGAGAACTTGGGGGTCCGGACCATCTCCTCGACGCTCGCGACGGCGTGGGCGCTCGACAACGCGATCGAACGGCCGGCACTCTCGAACTGGATGACCGAACTCGAACGCTCGGGCGATGTCCAGGAGATCGAAATTACCGCCGAGTCGATCGTCGGCCGAACCATCAGTGATCTCGGCGACGCGCTCCCCGATGGGTGTCTGATCGCGCTCGTCGGCCGCGACGGTGCCAGTCAGGTCCCCGACGGGAGCTTCGAACTCGAACACGGCGATCACATCACAGTGCTCGGACGCAAGGAAGCGGTCAAACAAGCCTTAGAGCGCTTTCACCCGCACGACTGACGTCGTAACGATCGATTGGAGCTATCGGATCACTCGACCCGCTCCGGGGTCGTCAAATCACACGGCAAACGGCAACCTTTGGCCCGGAGCAACGCGGTCGTCGCTTCAGGGCCGACGCTTTTGTACCGGTAGTGTGCAGTCGAGCTATGTACGTTACAGCGCATCGTGGTTTCGACGACTACTACCCCGAGAACACGGTCGGCGCGATTTCACGGGCTGCACGGACCGACGGCGTCGATGCCGTCGAGTTCGACGTTCGCCGGTGTGGGTCGGGCGAACTCGTCGTGATCCATCACGACCACGTCGGGACGATCAGCGAGAGTAGCGGCGATGTCAACGAACTTTCAGTTTCCGAACTCGCCGCGGTCAGCGTCGAAGGATCGGGCGAGGGCGTTCCACAGCTCGACGAAGTGCTCGACGTCGTACCCCCGGAGATCGGGATCAACGTCGAACTCAAGGAGACCCGGATCGCCGAAGACGTGCTCGACGCCGTGAGCGGGATCGACAACGACGTCGCGCTCTCGGCGCTCGGGGCCAACATCAACGCCCTCTGGGAGGCCCGCCTCGCGGACGAGTCGGCGGCGCTCGTGTGTAACTTCGGCGTCCGCCCGTCGGAAGGCGTCGAGACCGCCGATCTGATCGGCTGTGTAAGCGCGAACCCCCACTGGGCGATCTGTCTCGCAGGCAATACGATCGACCGAGCGCACGACCTCGGACTGGAGGTCCACCCCTGGCCGGTCAGCTCGCCGGTCGTTACCGAGGTAGTCCGTCGGCGCGGCGTCGACGGGATCATCGCCTCGACGCCGAAGGCCATGCGCCCGGTCGGCGAGGACATCGATCTCGACGAACTGTTCCGGCGCGTCTCCCGGTCGGCGTAGCGCGCGAGCGCGGGTAGTCCGGACGACGCGAACGACGAGCAACGAGGAACGCGAAACGCGGTGCCTCGACCGGCTACATATACATGCGGTCCTCGTACCGGCGCTCCTCCTGAGTGTCCTCGACGTGTTCGGCGAGGCGTTCGTAGTGTTCGCTGATGCTTGTGGCGAACTCCTCGATCGGGCCGGTATCGAGGTCGAAGTCGTAGATCTCGCTCACGGTTTCGAGCAGCCGGAGCGCGGCGTTGACGTCGGGGTTCCGGGCGCGAACCGGCGTCGAGAACACACAGACCGCGAGCGAGGGATCGAGCCCGTGGGTCACGAAACTACCGTTCACGCCACTGAGATAGCCGTTGCCCATCGGTTGCAGCGTGTCGTCACCGTCGACCCCATCGAGGCGTTTCGCCCGGTAGTCGTCGGTCGCGATATAAAACGTCCGCTGGGCGTCGGGGCTGTGGGCGAGCGGAACACCTGAAAGGACGCCGATCTCCTCGACGTCGTTCCGTTCGGTCCAATCGATGATCGCGCTCGCGAGCGGGTTGGTGGCGCCGAGCGGGACGAACAGCTCGCCCATGAGCACGGTGAGATCGAGATCGGAGCGGGAGAGCAGTCGGGTGTGATGGCGGGACACACCGCCCGAGAACGGCGCGATCGACGGCAGGTTCTCGGCGGTGATGTGACCGGTCTCCTCCAAGTCGAGTTGATCGACGAGGTAGTGAACAGCGGTAAGCCCTGCTAAGCCGAACTCCGAGAAGCCGGCGAGCAAGGTCTCGGGGGCGTCGATTCGTGAACGACATCGAACGTCGTCGAAGCGTCGTACGGGTCGGTCGACGTACCCTAATTGGGAGCGATCGGCGATTAACCGTTCCGCGCGTATTATCTGGTGTTCGAGGACGAGAGTGCAACCGCGAACGTCGAACGGTGACACCGCGGCGAGCGGGGCTGAGACCACTGCATCCGCGAGCGAATCGCTTTGCGACGAGCGAGCGGTTCTCCGTGAACGAGCGCCGCAGGCGCGAGTGAGCGAGCGCAACCCGAGCCGCAAAAAGGTGCGTGTGCGGAACGCTTTTTCGTCCCGGGGCGAAGCGCTCGGCATGGAGCGGACCGGCGTGGCGAGCGAGGTCGCGGACGCGATCGCGAGCGTCGCGCTCGTTTCGTTTCAGGTCGGGGTGCCGGGGAACGGAACCGGCGAGAACGCCACTAACGGGACGAACGTCACCAACGCGACGAACGGTATCGAACAGCGGACCGAACGGGCTATCGGACTGTTCGAGCGGATCTGGCCCGAAGGTGTCCCGATGCCTCCGAACTGGCTCGTCCGCCTGGTGCTCGCGCTCGTCGTACTGATCGTCGCGTGGTACGGTTCGAAGCTCGTCGTCCGACTGTTCAGCCGCCGAGTGGCCCGCCGGTTCCGACGCCCGAGCGTCGTCCAGACGGTACTCGGTAGCGTTCGAAGCGCGATCATGCTCGTCGCGGTCTTCGTCGCGGTGGGCGTCGCCGGATTCCTCCAGGTCGGCGATCTCGTGATTTCGGCGACAGTGCTCACCGGCGCGACGATCCTCGTGTTGACGCCGATCATCGGGAGCGTCGTCAACGGACTGTTGATTCTCGCCGACCGACCCTACGAGATCGGCGATATGATCGAGTTCGTCGACAGCACCGACCGGAATCGGACCGGCCGCCGGGGGTTCGTCGAAGATATCACCCTTCGGTATACCAAGATATTCACGCTCGACAACACGTTCATCGTCGTCCCGAACAGCACGATGCGCGATCGCGACGTCATCAACTACTCCGCGCAGGACCCCCGGACGCGACTGAGCCTCGACGTCCTCGTGACCTACGAGGGCGACCTAGGAGAGGCACGCGACCTGATCGAGCGCGCGGCCCGGGAGGTCGACGTCGTCGTCACGGGCGGACCGGACATCCGGATCGGGAGCGCCCGCTATCCCGCCGCACCGACCTGTCACATCAACGAGTTCGCCGACCACGGCGTACTGCTCACCCTTCGGTACTGGGCTCGGGAACCCTACGAGTTACTGATGGTACGATCCGCGGTTCAGGAGAACGTCTGGGCGGCCTTGGAGGACGCGGACGTCGAGATGGCCTATCCCCACTCTCAGCTCGTGTTCGACGAAACCAGTGGTACGCTTCCGGTGTCGGTCGCCGATCGGTCACACCGGGTCGACGACGGACGGGACCGACCCGAAGGCGAGCGCCGGCCCGCCGACGGGGGGCGACCGGCGGGTACTGATGCCGGACCGTCGGACGAACGCCCCCGGGGACGACGCAGGCCGCCGTCGAGTGAGGAGGAATCGAACGATCGATGACGGGATCGAACGGGAATCGCTCGGAGTGAGAGAGGGAGACGACGGAGCACGGTCATTACGCTCCGGGTTCAACCGGCTTCGGCGATCGTGAGGACCTCGCAGTCGAGTTCGCGCCGGAGGTAGCGTTCGACGTCCGGGTCGTCGGCGATCCGCCGGAGGATACGTCGCCAGCGGCTCGCCTGACTCTTGCCGATCACGACCACGTCGGCGTTCTCGGCGGCGACCTCCTCCAGGATCGTTTCCTCGACGAGCAGTCCCGACCGGACGAGATAGCGTGCCCGCGGGAGGCGACCGACGACGCGCTCGGCGGCGCGTTTGAGCTCCCGGCGGGTCACGTCCTCGGTCGCGTGGTAGGGCACGACGTGAAGCACCACGAGGTCTGCGTCCGCCTCGTGTGCGCGGCGAGCGGCCGCCCGGAGGGTGGTCTTCGAGAACTCCGAGAGGGGATAGCGAATGGGGACCAGAACCGAGGTCATCAGTGGATTCTTCGCAGCGAGCGTTCTCAACCTTTCCGTTCGGGGGAGACCCGAGCGCCGGTACGACGGGACTCGAAAAAGGCGGGAAACGAGTACGATCCGGGTCGGTCACGACCGATCGGTTTCGACCGGTTCGATCGGTTTCAGCGGAGAGCCACCCGCCCGTCGACGTGCGGGGCGATCCCGTGCTCGCGGGCGTAGGCGGCGAGTTCCTTCCACTGGGTGTCGAGCACCCCGACGCGGTGAGCGGGGATGAGCGTCGGGAACTCGTGGGGCGTTCCGAGCAGATAGGCGTTCGTCGCCAGCGAGTACGTCCGGTCGGGATCGAGGGCCTCGCCGCCGACCGAGCACTCGGCGACCGACTCGGTCGTCGTGTCATACACAACGCGGAGGCCGCTCACGTGGGCGTACCAGTTCGGTTCGCCGTGAGGGCTACGATAGGCGTCGGCGAGAACTCCGTGTAGTTCCCGTCCGCGTATCTCGCAGACGACGACCCGTTCGCCGAAGGGCACGAGGCTCACGAGGTCGGCGACTTCGATCTCGCCGGCGAGCGGCGGGCCGTCGCGGATGCCGCCGGCGTTCTGTAGCGCACAGTCGGTTTCTGCGGCCCAGCGGTAGGCGTCGGCGACGAAGTTCCCCGCCCGACATTCCCCGCCGAGTCGAAGGCTTCGGGAGCGTTCGATCGGTTCCTCGACGGCTGCGACGACCTCGTCGAGGCCCGCGTTCTCGCGCATCGTCTCGTATCGGTGTCTCAGTACCTCGTCGATCGGTCCCGCGGCGGTCTCGTGAAAGGTCGCGGTACCGGCGTCGAGGTCGACCGCACAGACGCGGTGGCCGTTCGCGTTCGGTCGCGTACAGATCGTGCCCGCGACGGTCGAGATCCGCTCGTCGTGAACGTGGCCGCCGAGCACGCAATCGACGTCGCACTGTCGGGCGATCTCGTCGTCGAGCGCGCCGCAGTGCGACAGCACGCAGACGAACTCGACGCGCGGGCGCAGTTTTTCGACTACTGTTTCGATCGCTTCGATCGGATCGGTGATCGAGAGCGCACCCGCCGCCGGGGTCATGTCGGTCGTCGCGGGGTGGGTGACGCCCACGAACCCGACGCGCGTTCCGCCGGCGGTTTCGATCACCGTGGAGGATTCGACACCCTCGGCGACGCCGAAGCGATCTCCCTCGCTGAAGACGTTCGCGCTGATCCACTCCTGGGGCGATTCGCCCACGATCTCGAGCGTTCGATCGAGCCCGTAGTCGAAGTCGTGATTGCCGAACGTCTCGGCGTCCGGACGAATCGCCTCGAAGAAGGGAAGCGCACAGCCGCCTCGGGTCGCGAGCGAGTACACCCCCGGCGCGAGGGTATCACCGGTGCCGACGACGATCGTCTCCCCGTCGCGCAACTCGTTCACCAAGCCGGCGAGCCGGGCGACCCGCTCGGGGTCGTCGTAGGCGTTCTCTATATCGGAGTACTGAACCAGCCGCGCCACGTCCCCACCGTCCGAAGCCGCCGGGCGAAAGGGCTTCGATGTGACGCGTCCGGGCCGAAATCGGCCTCCAGTGGGCGTTGCTCGCTCGCGGACCCGAGCGATTACACATATAGGCACGGGTTATTTACGCAAACGGGAACCGATCGGTAGGTATGACTTGGCGACGGGCGACCGACGACGCGGACGAGCGAAGCCGGCACGAGAGCGTCGGCCGTGAGTTCGCGACTCAGGACTGGCTGATCGTCTTCGAGGCGCTCGTCGCCTGGGCGGGCCCGCCGGCCGATCGGGCGCGCGGGACGACCGACACCCCGCGGGAGCGACGGGCGTGGGAGCTCGTCGACCTGATCGCGAGCGGGATCGACCTGCCGCCCGACGAGGTACCCTTCCGGATCGACGACGGCTGGGCCGGCCCACCCGAGGAAGGCTGAGCGCGACCCGGTCGGTATCAGGTGTCCGATCGGGCGTAAGAACCCGACACGGACTCGGAACGGAGCGTTATCGACACGCTTTCGCCGCGGCGCTCGAAGGCAGCGTATGGACGAGGCGCTCGGCGACGTCGTCGCGCGGGTCCGCGAGCGGGCAACGCCCGCCGAGGCCGAGCGGGCCCGGATCGAACGCGTCGTCGAAACGGTACTCACACGCACCATCGAGGCCGTCGACGCGCTTCCCGTCGACGCCGACGTGGTGCAGGTCGGAAGCACGGGGAGGGGAACCTGGGTGAGCGGCGATCGCGACGTTGACGTCTTCGTCCGCTTTCCGCCCGATCTCGACCGCGCGGAGCTCGAACGCTACGGGCTCGCCGTCGGCAACGAAGTTCTCCCAAGGAGCCGCGAGGAGTACGCCGAACACCCCTACGTCGGCGGCGAGATCGACGGGGTTTCGGTCGACCTCGTACCCTGTTTCCGGGTCGCAAGCGCGACCGAGATCAGGTCGGCGGTCGATCGCACACCCTTTCATACCCAATACCTCGAACGCCAGCTCGACGACCGCCTCGCCGCCGACGTCAGGGTGTGTAAGAGCTTCCTCGCGGGGATCGATGCCTACGGAAGCGACCAGCGAACGCGGGGCTTTTCGGGCTATCTGGTCGAACTGCTCGTCTGCGAACACGGCGGGTTCGTCGAACTGATCGAAGCCGCCGCCGACTGGTCGCCGCCGGTTCGCTTCGACCCCGAGGCCCACGGCGAACGGACCTTCGAGGACCCGCTCGTCGTGGTCGATCCGACCGACCCGCGTCGAAACGTCGCGGCGGTGCTCTCGACTACCAATCTCGCACGGTTCCAGCACTACGCGCGCGACCTCCTCGCCGATCCCCGCGAGTCGTGCTTCGCAAGCCGAGAGCCCCATTCCCTCGCCGCCGAAGCGATCCGCGAGGAAATCGCCGCCCGCGGAACGACGCCGATCGCGCTTCGCTTCCCGATGCCCGATCTCCTCGACGACCAACTGTACCCCCAGCTACGGAAGTCGAGCGCCGGCATCGGACGGGCGCTCGACGACCAGGGGTTCGATGTACTCCGGCGGGACGTCTTCGCCGCCGACGAAGCGAACGGCCGGGACTGCGTTCTCCTGTTCGACCTCGAAGTCGCCGAGCGCCCGCGAATCGAACGCCACGAAGGCCCCCCCGTCGGCGTCCGCGACCACGCCCGGAGTTTCTATGAGACCTACGCCGACACCGACGTCTACGGTCCGTTCATCGACGGCGACCGGTACGTCGTCGAACGCTCGCGGGAGTTCACGGGCGCGGCCGCGTTCCTGCGAAGCGACGCGCTGTTCGCCGCCGCGCTCGGCGCGGACGTCGAAACCGCGCTCGACGCCGAGTGCGACCTGCTCGTCGGCGCGGAGGTCGCCGATCTCGCGGATACGTTCGGGACCGAGCTCGCTTGCTACTTCGCGCCCAACCCGTGAGCCTCGCGGACCGCACCGATCACCGACTCGCTCCGCTCATTGGCGTCTTCGGTGGGCCGGACGGGGTCGTAGCCGCTGTGTACCTCGTGAACGATCGTGACGCTCTCGGAGAGGGTATCGAGCCCGTAGCCCCCTTCGAGTACGTATCCGAGTCCCGCGTCGATCCGCCCCGCGAGGTCACGAACCTCCTCGGCGAGGACGCCGTAGCCCTCCGTCGAGACGCCCATTCGTGAGATCGGGTCGTGTTCGTGGGCGTCGAACCCGGCGCTCACGAGCAGGAGATCCGGGTCGAACTCGGCGATGGTCGGCGCGAAACACTCCTCGAAGACGCGCAGGTACTCGGCGTCGCCACACCCAGCCGGGAGCGGAGCGTTCACGGTCGTCCCGGCTCCCTCGTCGGTCCCGGTCCCCTCGATCGCCCCGGTCCCCGGATAGAGGCCGTCCTCGTGGACCGAACAGTACAGCACGTCCCCGCGGTCGTAAAAGATCTCCTGGGTGCCATTACCATGGTGGACGTCCCAGTCGTAGATCGCGACCCGCTCGGCGTCGGTCTCGCTCCCGTGCTTGCGCTCGCTTCCGTTCTCGGGATCGTTACTGCCACGACCCTCGTGTTCGTCGTCGTGCTCGTCTCCGCCACCACGTTCGTCGCTGTTGTCGTTGCGATCGTCGTCGCTACGGCCGTCGAGTACCGCTTGGGCGGCGATCGCGGCGTTATTGAAGAAACAGAATCCCATCGCGTCGTCGGCGACCGCGTGGTGGCCCGGCGGTCGCCCGAGCGAGAAGGGCGCTTCGCGTCCGCTCGCGCCGTCGAGGGCTTCCTCGGCTGCCCAGCAGGCTAATCCCGAGCTCGCGAGGCTCGCCGCCCAGGTCGCCTCGACCGCGACGGTATCGGCGTCCCACCGGCCGCCGCCCGACGCACAGAACTCCTCGATCGCCGCGACGTACTCGGGGTCGTGAACGGCCTCGATCGCCGCCCGCGAGGCGGGTTCGCCCTCGGCGTACGAGACGCCGTGCTGGCGCGCGAGTCCCCGTCGAACGGCCCGGAGTCGGTCGGGGCTCTCGGGGTGGCGACCGCCGGTATCGTGTGCCAGACACTGCTCTCGGTACCCGAAGTTCATTCGAGCAGGGCGAAGTACGTCTCGACGTCCTCGGCGGTGATCGTCCGCCGGCCGGCGTGTCGGGCTAAGATCGCAGCACTCGCGGCGACCTCGTCGGCGTACGACTCGAGTACGTCAGCTAACACGACCCGAGCGTCCATCGACACCCGATACCGGTCGTCGATGTCGAGACGGGCGATGCGATCGACCGGCGCGACCGGTAGCGTCAACGCCTCTTTGGTGACCGGCGGCCCTCCGTTTCGAGTCCCCTCTTCGTTCCCGGTCTCGAAGTCCGCCGCCATCAGCGTCTTTCGGTCCTCGGCCGTCGCCCGCTCGGCGGCCTCGCCTGCGAGCGCCGCGCCACGGACCTGAATCCGACGAGCCAGTTCCTCGGCGGCGTCGGCACTGACACGGAGCGATCCGGCGTTGCGCCGGATCACCGCGTCGACCGGGGCGAACGGCAACTCGACACTCATAGCCTACGACGGGGCTGTTTCGCTCTTAAGCGTTTCCGTGCCTCTATCGGCCCGCAGGGCGCGTTTCGTGTCCGCTCGTTGCTCGTCACGTATCGTTCGTAACGACCACGACCGTTCGTCCCCGATCCGACGCACGAGTCGCCCTTTGGACGATAGCGATAGGAGATGGATGATGGCGATAGGAGCGCCCGTGTGCCGGCGAGGCGTCGGTCGTCGCCAGCGTCCGAGTCAGGCCGCCCCCGATCGGTCGCGCGGTACCAGTTCGTCGAGTTCGAACCCTTCCTCTCCCGCGTGCCCGCGAACGGTTACCGTCTCGCCCAGCTCGACGGCGCTCTCGGCCTCGAAGCGGATCGTCCGTTCGCCGTCGTCGAGGATCACCGGATCGCCGGCCTGCACGACGGTCCCGGTGAACTCCTCGATGGCCCGTTGTTCGTCGTCGCTTCCCGTACCCCGGTCGCTCCCGTCGGCGGCCTCGGAACCACCGACATCGGTGCCGGTCACCGTCGCGTCGCTTTCGGCCGCGCTCCCGTCCGCAAAGGCCGAAAGCCCGCCCGCCGATCCGCGTTCGCCCGTAGTCCCCGTGTCGGCATCGGCTCCGCTTTTCTCGCTCCCGTTCGACTGCGGACCTGCGTCCTCTCCCCCCGAACTCCCGT
Source organism: Halobacteriales archaeon QH_6_64_20 (assembly GCA_003021235.1). GTDB lineage: Archaea > Halobacteriota > Halobacteria > Halobacteriales > Halococcaceae > PXQR01. Next base: position 10,054 of record PXQR01000083.1, read on the forward strand.
CTCGGTTCGCCGGGATGATCGACGAGCGCCACCCCGCGGAGGCTTCCAGATCCTCGCGCCAGCCGTCCTGGATGTCGACGTCGGTGAAGGCCACCTCGTCGCCCGGCCCGATCTCCCTATCCGCCTTTTCGCTCCAGAGCGCGACTCGGATATCCCCCGAGCCGTCCTGGACGCGGACGTTACGAACCTGGCCCTCCGAGCCGTCGTCACGATCGAAGGTGCGTTTCGGATCGGCCGAACGGATCACGCCGGCGATGTCGGCGGTTCGTCCGATCTCGAGGTCCGAAATCGGCGTCGTCTCGGGGACGTACTCGACTTCGGCGTTTCCCTCCTCGATCGCCCCGCGCGAGCCAACGTGCAGTTCGAGATCGCCGTTTCGTTCCCTGACGTAACCGTCGATCACTTCGACGGTCGTCCCCGCTTCGAGTTCGGTCGCTCGATCGGCCTTCTCGCCCCACATGGTTACCCGGATCCGCCCGGTTTCGTCCCCGAGGGTGAGGTTCGCGACCCGCCCTTCGGAGCCGTCGTCGCGGTCGAACGTCCTGACGGTATCGGTATCGAGCACCACCCCGTCGATAGTGACGTCCGAGCGCCCGAGCGCGAGCGCCTCGATCGTGTCGCCCTCCTCGGGCACGTTGATCTCGGCGTCGTCGTCGACTTCGGCCTGGTCGACGCTCACCTCCAAGCCGTTGTAGCCGTCCTTCGGGCGGCCCTTGATCCTGAGCACCTGGCCCGCTTCGAGTTCGTCGACCGCGCCCGTCGCCTGTTCGTCCCAGAGGGCGACTCGGACGACCCCGGTCTCGTCGGCCACCTCGACGTTCAGGACCGTGCCTTCCGAACCGTCGTCGCGCTCGAACGTCCGTACCTCGCCGATCCGTTGTACTTTACCGAGGAATTTGACCTCTTCCATCCCCGGCTCGATGTCGGCGATGCCCTCGACCTCCCCTTCGTCGAGTTCGTGAACGATGAGCATCGCGGCGGTCTCTTCGTCGACGAGTCCCTCCATCCCCTCGACCTTCGACGCGACGGCCTCGCGAAAGCGCTCCTCCGAGACGTCGGCGTCGAGGTCGGCGTAGGTGTCCTCGATTACGCCCATACTAGTGTAGCCGAGTCGGGAGCGTTCCGCTTAAACGTTGTCGTCCTCGCCCCTGTCCCGCCGCTGTCCGGTGGTTTCGTCGGCCCGCTGATCGCCGTCCGGGGCACGTCTCCGATATCGTCCGCCCGACCATACTCGGGCTGGCGTCCCGATCCGGTATGAACCCTCGGTGCTCTAGTATTCCGCTACGCCGATCTACCGACGTGTCGACGCGATGGCACACTGACGCACTGACGGTTCGATGTCCGGCGAGCCGTACGGCCGGTGAGCCGCGAGCCGTCGAACCGTCGCGTCGGCTGACGGCCGTCGATTCCCCTCGGTTCTTTTCGCCTCGGTTAGACCCCCACGGTCTCGACGCGGGTCTCGCCGGCCGTTCCACGATGGACGAGCACGACCGTCGCCGGGACGGCCCCCTCGAACCCCACTGTCGCCTCGTAATCGATCTCGGTGAGACACTGCGCGCAGACGGCTCCGGTCTTACGCTCCGTTTCGGTCGCGACGACGATTCGCAGTCGGTTCGCGTCCCGGTCGTACGTCGCTTCGTCGAGCACTGCCGTGGTGCATGCGTCGCTTCCGGTGATCGTCCCGCCGGCGACGACGCGACCGTTCTCGATCGTGATCGTTCCCTCGTCGGTGACGGTTCCACACGACCGATCGGCAACGCTGAGCTGACGGTCGACGATCGTCGGCGCGCCGGCGACGGTCGTGGGCCTGCCGTCGGCGTCGGTCGACGAACCGGCGAGCGAGCGAGTCGCCCGAGTACTCCCCGTCGTCGATCCGGGCGACTCGCCCGGGGACGAGGGCGGAGACGGCGACGACGAGGTAGCTCCTGTCGTCCGAGTATCGACTCCCTCCTCCGTCGTCGAGCGAGCGGCCGTCGACCCCGACGTCGGGGTGGCGGTGGTAGCAGTCGCGCCAGTAGTGGCGGTGGTGGCGGTGGCCGTCCCTGTGGTTCCGGCTCGTCCCGATGTCCCCGATGCCGGCGGCTCCTCGCCACCGAGACACCCGGCAAGCAGTGGGCCGGCGAGCACACCCGCCCGTACGAGCAGTCGACGGCGGTTCATATCAGTAGCGGTGGTATCCGGAAGGAAGTCTCTTGTGGCGACCGGAGCAACCGAACCACCGGGGCCCGGGACCCCCCAATCGCGTCGATCCCAGCGTCGGGTCGCCGGCGTTCGAGTCCTCTCTGAGCGGTCATCGCCTTCTCATCGTCCATCCGTCGTCGCCATGCTCCACGACGGCGTCGAACAGCGTTTCGAGCGTCGCTACCGTCCGCCGGTCGTGTTCGGCCGGATCGAGATAGTAGTACCCGAGGGCACCGGCGTGCGAAACCCGGCCCGAAAGCACGTGGAGGAACTGAAACGCCCGATCGAGCGCGACGTGATCGAGGAGCACGGTGAGCGAACCGAGCGAGACGACCGCGCCGTTCTCGATGGCTGGGTCTCCTTCCCGGTCGGCCAGCCACTCGCTGACCGCCATTCCGACGCCCGTGAGATCGCCCGGCGACCCGACCGTTCGGAGTTTTGGGCTCGCGCTCGGCCCCTGGCTTCGGACCCCGGCCTCGCCCGACGCCGTCGCGACCGATCGGGTCGCCTCTCCGACCGCGACGATAGCCAGTTCCTCCGGAAGCGCGCCGACGCTCGCCCGCCAGTTCGCTACCCACTCGTCGGGGGTATTCGAGTAGGTGACGGCGACCACCTCTGTGGCAGTCGTATCGGCCGCCGGCTTCAGGTGGGTGTGTGCGTGTTCGAGTGCCCCGTCGGCCGCCGCGAGCACGAGCACGCTCGATCCGGCCTCGATCCGATCGTCGTCGCCGCAGTTACCCCCATCATCGCTCGTTCCGGCGACTCCGCCGTCACCGGGACCTTCGGCCCCGCTTTCGTGACCCGCGTCGTTCACCATCGTTGCTTATTTGTCCGTCGTCCCCGGCGATCGGCGATCACAGACCGGACGCTTGACGCCGATCGCGGGCCCGATTGTCGCACTGTTACGCCCGTCTCGTTGTGTTTCGTGTTCGTCTCATCGATGTTGCTCGTTTCCGGTACGTTCGTCCGCACGTTATTAAAACGTTCGTATCGAGCACGTATTCGTAGTCGGCGGCGATACCGGAACGGATTTACGTCCCACCTCGGTAGAGAAGGCGAGTCCTGGTAGGGTAGTGGACTATCCTCCTGGCTTGCGGAGCCAGGGACCGGAGTTCAAATCTCCGTCAGGACGTTCGCTCCTTGCAGTCGCTCACGCCCTGAGGTGCTCTACGCTCACTTCGTTCGCGTAGAACTCCGTCAGGCCTCGTACAGTTCCCCGTTCGGCCGTTTCGTCGCTGAGTGCCCCGAGGTACACCCGGATAGTCCAGCGTAGAGACGATTCGGCCAAAGCCGGCGTCAGCGCTGTCTGTTCTCCCGATACGAACAGAGCGAAACGCCAATAGCGAGATTTTTTAGCGACGAGCCAACAGCGCGAACCCGCCGATTGCGATCACTCCTAAGAGGAGCACGCCCCCGATCGTGAGGAACAGGCCTCGCTCCTGCTCGCTGAACTCCGCCGCTTGCTCGCCACTGCTAGGGGTCGTCGCCGGCGCTCGGGTCGGCGAGGCCGTTTCGGTTCTCGTGGCAGTAGCGGTGGCAGTCGGCGTCTCGGTCGCGGTCGCCGTGGCGGTCGATGTGGGGGTTGGCGTCGGCGTTGCAGTCGATGTAGGGGTTGGGGTCTCGGTTGTCGTGGTAGTCGCGGTCGCCGTCTCCGTCCGAGTCGGCGTTACGGTTGTGATCGTAGTCGTAGTCGTGGTCGGCGTGGAGGTTGGGGTCTCGGTCGTCGTCTCGGTGGCGGTTTCG
>PXQR01000084.1 GCA_003021235.1 Halobacteriales archaeon QH_6_64_20
TATCGATGACCAACGTCGCCGGGTACTGCCCACGTAGGTCATCGATATCGAGTTCGGCGAAGAGCTTCGAGAGCCACTCTTCGTTACGATCGCTGGCGTGTTCCTGGGGAAGCGCGACGTTCTCCCAGGCGGTGAGATCGCCGATCAGATTGAACTCCTGAAAGACGAAGCCGATCGTCTCGCGACGTAGGCGTGCGCGCTCGCGCTCGCCGAGCGAACCGGTATTCGATCCTGTTACCCGGAGAACTCCTTTGGAAGGGGTATCGAGCAGGCCGAGCACGTTGAACAGCGTCGTTTTCCCGGCTCCGCTCGGTCCTTGGATCAGCGTTCGGGTGTTGGGTAGGATCGTCACCGAGACGTCTTCGAGAATCGCTCGGCCCTCCCGGACGACGCTCACGTGATCGGCTTCGAGAACCGGCTCCGACATGAATCCCAATTCGCTCGTACAGACATAAAACAAGCTATTTGTAGCCGAATATAACTTACGAGGGAAGTAGGGATCCAAAGCGTGCGAAAGATCTCAGTCGTCGGCCTCAGCTTCGTGGAGGCTCGCCGCGGAAGAGTGCCTGCCGTCGGCGTCCGGAGCGTGGTCACGACCGCCATCCGAGCCGGCGAGCAACGTTGTCGGCGGAGCGAGGAGGAACGGTATCGTCGCAAGGACCGCGCTCGCACAGGCGAGTACGAGCGCACCGAGCGCACTGCCGAGGAGGACCGTTGGCGAGGCGTTCGCGGACAATCTGATGCCGAACAGCACCAGTGATCCCGTTGCTTCGAGCACGAAGCCGACGGTGAGTGCGAGTACGAGCGCGGTCGCCGTCGCCGGTATCGACAGACGGAGCGCGTCGGCGAGCACCCGCGCGAGAAGTCGTCCCGGTGTCGCACCGGTCGCGCGGTGGACGCCGATCGCCTGGCGGCGAGCGTGAACGGTCTGAGCGAACGTCGCGGTGGTACTCCCGATCGTCGTGAGCGCGGCGAGTGCGACCATCGCCACCAGGAGGAGTTGGAGATTGCCGAAGAGGCTCTCGACGGCACGACCGATGCCGGTTCCTCCGGAGTAGCTACCGCTCGACGCGAGCGCGGCGAAGAGACGATCGTCACCCTGGATAGTGTACTCGGTGCTCGCAAGCGTCTCGCCGTCGGTGAGGACGCGAACGGTGTAGGTTCCGGGCGAGGCGCGCTGGTCGGACGAAACGTTCCCGACGACATCCTCTTCGGCAGTCAGGATTTCGCCCGGGCCGAGCGTGACGTTTCGCGAGACAGTGCGGGTCGGCGACGTGACCGTGACGGTGCGAGTAAGCGGCTCGCTCCAGGGGTTCACGAGCGTCACGTTCGCCGTGGGGCGCGCGAGGACGCTCGCGGTCTTCGGCGTCACGCGAAGGTCGGCGACGAACTGTCTCCGGACGCCTGGTGCGACCCGGATCGACTGCTCGGCGATCGGTCGATCGCCCTTGGCGGCGGTGAGGATGCACGTTCCCGATTCAGTGGGTAGCTCCACCCGCGCGACGCCGCGGTCGCCGGTTCGTACCGTTCGATTCCCGACGCGGACCGTCGCATTGGGAACCGATCGGTTGTCGACGGTCGTCACCGGGACAAGTATCGTCGCGCCGGGGGGACTGGCATCGGGAATCGCAGGCAACGAGAGAGCGTTTCGCGGTGTCACCGTAATCGATCGCGCGTACGAGCCGACGCGAACCGTACGATTTCCCGGTTCGGTCGGGCGAAATCGTACCGTTACCGTCCTCGTTCTCCCCGGCGGGAGGACCACGTCGCGCTCGCGGGTTTCGTTGCCGGCGGTGACGGTGAGCTGGTGCCTTCGGCGCTCGCTCGCGAAGTTCTGAAGATTCACCCGAACCGAAAACCGCTTTCCGGTCACGACCGGGGTCTCGACCGCGACGCTCGTGACCGTTACCGAGTCGTTCCCGTTGCTCCCGTTGCTCGAATCCAGCGACGACGTGGCCCGCGAGGTACGGATGAACTGGACGACGCCGGGCTTGTTCGAGAGGCTGTAAGCGGTTTCGAGGGGGACGACTACTTCGTCGTCGTAGATTCCCGGCGCATCGAACACGCCGACGATCCGCACGCGCGAGACGGCGGGCGACGTGCTCCCGCCGAGCGTGAGGCTCTCGCCGACACCGACATCGAGCGTTCTCGCGAGGTCGCGCCCGATGACCGCCTGGTCGGGCGCTCTCGGGCGATGTCCACGGCGGAGCGTCGCTTCGGAGAGGCCGGCGAAGGCGGTGTAGTTCGCTCCGCGGACGACGAACGGCCGTCCATCGGCGGCCTGCATCAGGAGAGTCTCGGGGCTCGCCTCGATGCCCCGCGAGCGAAGGACCGACGCGTAGCCCGTATCGACCTGGCTGGCGACGATGTGGGGCGCGCCGGCCTCGGTGACGGTACCTCCAGAAGCGCTCGCGAGCGGGCCGAGCGCGCCGACAAGCGAGGTGACGAGGATCACCACGAGCACGAACACCGCGAGCGTCATGGCCGTCGGAATCAGTGCTCGCGTGTCGAGCAGCCGTGGGCTCAGCGCCGCGCGGAGCCGATGGAAGGATCGGTCCTCGGCGTTCGTTCGTCCCGACCGGACGCCCAGCGCGTCGGAGAGGCGGGCTGGCGACCCTATCGTCGCGGGCCGCACTGCCAGAACACCGGCGAGGACTCCGACGAGTACGAACCCGACGAGCCCGGGGGCAAACAAGCGTGCGAACGAGAGCGTCACGGTGGGAGTGAGCGAGATCGGGAGTCCGGCGTAGACCGCGACGTTGACGATCGCGTTCGTGACGATCACCCCGATCGCGTATCCGAGTGCGACCCCGACCGCCACGAGCAGGCCCGCTCTGAGCCCGAACAGGCCCAAGACGATCCGTGGCGTCCCACCAGTCGCCCTGATGACTTTGATCAGGCGGGTTCGGTCGCGAACGGTCATCCGAACCACGTTGTAGACGACGATCAGTACGAGAAGAGCACCGCCGATCGTCGCGAGCGACAGCACCTCTAACAGCTGTTCCATTCCGGCGAGGAAGAACAGAAGCGCCGCGAGGATCGCTGTCCCCTCGCCGGGGACGACCGCGTCAGTACCGACGTTCGGCTCACTTCCGAGCACGAGCGCACCGGTCGGCCCGACCCGCTCGACGGTCGAAGCGTTTGTGACGTACCACGCATCGGGAAACAACGAGCCGTTCGTCGGATGTGGCGAGAGGTCCACTGTGGTGGTCGCCGACCGTCCGTCGATCGTCGTTCGCGCCGACCCTTCGACCGGACCGCGATCGATCGCGGGGCATCCGGTGGTACTCCGAGCAGGCGTTCGGTCGCCCCGTCGCCGCTGCTGTTGGGGTCGGAGACGGTGACGGTAGCGATCGGGAACACGAGGGCGTCGGAGGGCGAAGCCGTTCGGGCGGTCGCATACGAATCGTAGTACGTCGCGGTCGTCGAAGAAGTGAATTCGCTCGCGATCGTTGACGTCTGAGCACCGACGGCGAGCAACAACAGCCCCGACCCGACGAGAAACGCGACGGTGACTGCGACGACCAGCACCGTGAGTCGGTCGCGTCGCGACCATCGCAGCAAGAGCGCTCGTTTGTACCCCATGTGGCGTAGTTAAATACGTCCGATCGATCTGATGAAATCGTCCGTATCGAAGAGATATAAACACCGCCGGTGTGGAACGGTACCGACGAGTTCGGAAGCGTCGCTCGGAGGAGTGTTCTCACCGGTTCGGACCGTGAGACGGATCTGAACCGATACCGAGCCAGGAGCGGAGGACGGCGAGTCCCGGCACACCGTCCCGAAGCCAGAGCCCGAACACGGCCACCATCAGGGCGATCTCGAACACGGACATCGCTGTGAACGTGAAGCCCTGGAAGTGCGCGAGGATGCCGCCTTCGTGGGTGTACGGTGGCGGCGGGAGCAAGGGCCAGCCGAGCGAGGAGAGATAGACGTACTCGCCGTCCAAAAGCGGCCCGAACGCGTCACCGAACAAGTGCGACAGGTACCCGACGGCGAACGCGACCGCGAGTTCGGAGCGGTCGCGGCGTCGAGCGTACCACGCAATCAGTGCAATCACGACCGTCGCGGTGAGAAGCGAGTGGGCAAGCGACCGGCCGCTCGTCAGGACCCCGAACGTCCAGGCCAGCGGCTTGTCGACGAGGTCGGGAAACTGCGTGCTGAAGGCCACGATGAGCGCCGCCACGCCGTCGGGCGATCGATCGAGACGGACCCGCACGAGAACGGAGTACAACACGTAGCCGACGGCGAGGTGTCCCCAGGGCCACACGGGTTCGAAGAGCCGGCCCTAATGGTTAATTACTTCGGAACGAGGCTGACGAAATCGACGAACTTCATTCGACTGCGAGTCGGGGGCCAGGAGTTCGGGTGGGAAATTCCAGAATGCTTCAAATCGGCTCCGTTCCGGATAGATTATAACGATTCAGTAGCTAACAAATCTATCGATGGTCACCGGACGCCGCCAACGGTTCGTCCACGGGCAGGTCGCCTGGATGCTCGGAACGATCCTCGTTCTCGCGGCGCTCGACGCGCTCTCGCTTTCGGTCTTTTTCGTGTGCTCACTGATCGGCCTGTTGGTCGTGATCGAACTCACCGCACCGTTCGACGTCACGCCACGCTGGCGCGCACGCCTGCGATGGGTAATCCTCGCCGGGTTGGTCGGTTTCGCGTACGTCGTCGTGAGACGAATCGTAGAGATCCTGCCGTCGGGGGTGTTCTGAGTGGTCAGCCGGCCGTTCGGCTTCGACTACCCGCAGTTGCTGTTGGGGGCCTTTGCGCTCTGTGTCGTCGTGGTGCTCGTCGTCGCCGTGGGGACCTCCACTGCGTCGTTCGGCGTCTACAACGCCGGCTGGGACGGGGCGTCCGGGTTGCGCGACGAAGCCAGTGCGGTGGGTGCCGAAAGCGAAATCGTCCGGAACACGACGCGCTACACGACGGCGTCGGCGAACGGGACGATCGCGATCGTGCTCTCGCCGGAGACGTCGTACGAACCGGAGAGCACGACGCGCCTGAGGCGGTTCGTCAGAGACGGTGGAACGCTGCTCGTCGCCGACGATCGCCCGTCGGAAGCGAACCGCTTGCTCGCCGATCTCGGCGTCCGTGCCCGTCTCGATGGGCGCACGCTCCGTGACGATCGGTACAACTACCGATCACCCGCGCTGGTCGTCGTTCGGAACGTCTCCGAGCGCCCGCTCACGCGGGACGTCGATCAGTTGACGCTCAACTATGGGACCGCGCTCAACCTGAGCCGCTCGGAAGTTCCGGGCCCTAACCGAACCGCGATCCTCGCAAACACCTCGGCGTTCGCGTACCTCGATACGAATTCGAACGGCGAAATCGACGGGAACGAGTCCCTCGCGCAGCACCCGGTTGCTACGGCCGAACCGGTCGGCGAGGGGCGGATAGTGGTCGTGAGCGACCCGAGCGTGTTCGTCAACGCGATGCTCGATCGTCCCGATAACCGGGCCTTTCTCCACGCACTCCTGAGTAGCCACGAGCGCGTGTTGATCGACTACTCACACGCCGCGCGACTGCCACCGCTCGCGGTTGCGACGCTCGTGATACGCGACTCGCCCGCGCTTCAACTCCTCTTCGGTGGGATCGCGCTCTGTGTCGTCGGGCTTTGGGGACGGCGCCCCTGGTGGCTCCGGCGGCCGATCGTGCGATTACGCGAGACTATTGGACGGCGCGACGCAAGCGATTCGCCGGCCGCTGACGTCGGAGAAGCCGAGATCGCCGCGTTCGTCGCGAAGCGCCACCCTGACTGGGACGCAGAACGCGTCCAACGCGTGACCCAGAGGGTTATGATCCGACAGTACAACGGTAGAAACAATGACTGATCCGGCGACGTTACACGAACAGGTTCGCGAAGAGGTAGAAGCCGTTCTGATCGGCAACGAGAGCCTCGTCGAGGGGTTGACGATATCGCTGTTGACCCGGGGACACGTCCTCTTAGAAGGCGTTCCAGGCGTCGCAAAGACGACCGCGGCCAACCTGTTCGCGCGCGTGTCGGGACTCGACTACAACCGCGTGCAGATGACGCCCGACGTCCTGCCGGCGGACATCACCGGCACGCACGTCTACCGCGAGCACATCGGCGAGTTCGACCTCCAACGGGGACCGATCTTCGCAAACGTAGTCGTCGCCGACGAGATCAACCGCGCGACCCCCAAGACCCAGTCGGCGCTGTTAGAAGCGATGCAGGAAGCGCGCGTCACGATCGAGGGCGAAACCCTCGGTCTGCCTGAACCGTTCATGGTGATCGCCACGCAGAACCCCCTCGAAATGGAAGGGACCTTCCAGCTTCCCGAAGCCCAACGCGATCGCTTCCAGCAGAAACTCACCGTCGCGCTCCCCGACCGCGACGTCGAGAAACGCCTTCTCGACCGCTTCGACGAACACCCGGGGATCGGTCCCGACACGGTTTCGAAGGTCGCGGGTCCCAAAGACATCGTTGAGGCGCGCGAGGTCGCGACCGACGTCTACGTCAGCG
>PXQR01000085.1 GCA_003021235.1 Halobacteriales archaeon QH_6_64_20
CGATATTTCGTATCGCTGACACCTAAGCATTCGGGGAATCTCAGGTGATCCTGGACGGCCCGAGGCAATCCAGGGCGATCGGCGGAAATTCGGCTTTCCGGCGGCGGGTCGAACTTCGAGCACCGACAGACGGTGATCGGCTCCGGGACCGACAGACTCTAGATAGTCCCGTGTACTATGTAGTCGTAATGAGTAGCCGGCGCGAACGCCTCGCGGAACGGGTCACCGAACGGTTCAGGGAGGACCTGAAGCGGCGTCGGCTTTCGCGCTTTTTCATCGTCGGACTGAGCGCGGCCGCTTTGCAGACGGCTCTTCTATGGGCCTTTGTCGAGTTCGGCGGGCTGTATTACCTGCTCGCGAGCGTCGTCTCGATCGAGATCACGATCGTTACCCAGTACTTCGCGAACAACGCCTGGACGTTCCAGGATCGCTCTCACGACGGTCGGCGGTCGTTGCTCGGCGGCTTAGTCCGAACGAATATCGTCAGGGGCAGTGCAATCCCGATCCAGACCGGACTGTTGTTCCTGTTCGTCCAGTTCGGCGGACTCATGTACATCGTCGCGAACGCCGGCGCGATCGGCCTCTCGGGGCTCTATCGCTACGTGCTCGACGCCCGCTGGACCTGGGGCTAACGAGCGACCCGCAACCGATGCCCGAAAACGTCCGTCCAAGCAGCCCTGGGCCCGGAGGACAATCAAAGGGCTCGGGGTCGGTGACGGGGACGCTAGTCGTTCGAGATCTCACAGGCATCGAGCGCGGTCCGACTCGAACTCCAACTCTCGGACTCTTAAGTCTCGGATGCCGAACGTGGCTGTCGAGAGCCGAGTCCCGGGCAGTTGGAGTTCCGTCGAAATCCGAACAGGCAGTCCCGTAGCCCGACGGGACGCATGGTCACTTCGCGAAGTAGCTCGTGAAAAAGCCCGAAAGGGACGCCGAGATACCGACCGCGAGCGCCATGTCGGTGAGGTCCCACGGCCCGTCGTCCTCGTCGGCGAGCGCGACGGTGATCCCGACGCTGATGGCGAGCGAGATCACAGCGTTTACCAGGTCCGTGATGAGGCTCATACGCCTTGTCGTGTGGTCGATTACATGGGCGTTCCGATCGTGCTCGTGGCTCCGTTGCGTTCGTCCCGGCACGCCCGAGACCGCCGTCGATCACCGACGACGAGCGACGAGAGCGACCGGCGACCGGGAGGTGTGCCCCGAAGCACGACTCCCTCGCGTTCCGTTCGAGCGTCGTCCCCCGACGGTTCACGAGCATCGGTGCTCGTCCCGAACACAAATATACTCCTGTGACCAATGAACGATCGATGCTGTTGGTCCTCTGTGTGGACCTCGACGACGACCTCGGCCGGAAGACGGGGATCGATACCCCTGTCATCGGCCGGGAGGCCGTCGAGGCCGCGGCGGTCGCGCTCGCCACCGCGGACCCGGAGGACTCGGACGTGAACGTCCTGTTCGAGGGCGTACACTTATACGAGGAGATCGACGACGAGACGGTCGAAGTGGCCGCCGTCACCGGTACCGATGGCGGTGACGTCGCGGCCAACCGGAAGGTCGGGCGGGAGGTCGACACCGTGCTCGCGAGCCTCGCGACCGGCGAGGACGTCCGCGCCTTAGTAGTGACCGACGGCGCGCAGGACGAGTCGGTAGTACCGGTAATCCGCTCGCGGATCGCCATCGACGGCGTCCGGCGGGTGGTCGTCCGCCAGGCCCAGAACTTGGAATCGGTTTATTACACTACGAAGCAGGTGCTCGACGATCCCGAGACCCGGGGGACGATCCTCGTGCCGCTCGGTATCCTGCTTTTGATCTACCCGCTCGCGATCGTCGCCGATTACTACGGGGTGACCGGCGCGGTGGTGTTCGGGCTCACGTCCGCCCTCTTGGGCCTGTACGTCCTGTTCCGCGGGCTTGCACTTGAAGAACGCCTCGACGCGTTCGCCGAGCGTGCCCGTTCGGGACTGTTCGCCGGACGTGTCGTTCTGACCACCTACGTCGTCGCCGCCGCGCTTCTGGTGATCGGCGGCGTGAGCGGCGTCGAACTGGCCGACGGGCTCGGCGGAGCGACCGCCGGCGATTCGAGCACGGCCATCACCGTCATCGCGGCGCTCGTGCGCGGGTCGGTGACCTGGTTCGCCGCCGCGGGCGTCACCGCGAGCCTCGGGCGCGTGGTCGACGAGTACCTCGCCGACCGCTTCGAGTGGCGCTACCTCAACGCACCGTTTTACGTGCTTTCGATCGCCGTGGTCCTGTACTTCGTGAGCGGCTTTTTGCTCGATACCGTCGCGCTCGAAACGCTCGCCGCCGCGCTCACCGGCGGTACCTTGCTGGGACTTACGAGCACGCTCGCTTTCGCGATCGCCGAGTCGCGCTTCCCGCGCGGCCCCGAACCCACCTGAACCGACGTGCCGGCTCGGTCTCTGGCTACCAGTACGGCTCGAAACGGCTCCGGCCGACGACGCGCTCGTAGCGTCCGTCGGTCGATCGACCTTTGGGGCCGACGGCCGTAGCACATCCCATGTCGGCGACGACGAGCGGCGAATATCGGGCCCTTTCGAGTCCGCGCGACCCCGAGGAGCTACTATTGCTCGACGTTTCGGGCACCGACCCGACATACGTCCCGACCGAGGGCTACGACGACCCCCTCGCCGAGCGAGTCTCGTCGCTCGAACCCGGCAACCGGATCGAGGCGACGATCGAGTGGGACGCAGACGGGACGCCGCGCCTCGGCGCGTTCGAGGTGCTGGCGAACACGCACATCGAGTTCATCGACGACGTGACGGGAATCTTCGAGGCCGCCCGCGAGACCGCAGACGAGGCAGCCGCCGGGGACGACGCGATGAATTCGAGAGTCACCAAAAGCACCGACGGCGAGGACAACGGCGTGCTCTATACCTTCGCGAAACAGTCGGGCCAGCGCGACCTCTACGAGGAGTTCCGCGAGGGCATCACGCCGCTCGAACCGCTCATCGCCCGGGTCGGCGAGGGCGGCGTCGAGCCGCCGTATGACGTCTTCGTGCTTCGACCAGCCGATGAGGACTTCCTCGTCGTTTACATCGCGCTCGAACGGGATGGGTTGCTCGCTCGAACCGTTCGGGATACGTACGGGTAATCGCCAGCGAACTTCGGACCCGATTCGACTCCGAGCCGAAGTCGAACCCGAGTCGGCCCGGACGGACACAGACACGGACACGGTCCTCGGTTTCCGACGGTCGATCTCTCGGTCGAGCCCTGGCTCCGTGTTCAGATTGCCTCGACGAACGCGTCGAGCGCGCC
>PXQR01000086.1 GCA_003021235.1 Halobacteriales archaeon QH_6_64_20
GCTCATCCGTTCCTTGGCAGTACGGTTGTCGATGAGTAAGTGTGTGGTCACTCGACCTAAATTTCGTTCTGATCTTTGAGCTGAGCGATGATGTCGTCGACGAAGCTCTCGGGGCTCTCGTAGGGGAAATCGCCGTCGAGCTTGGCGTTGAGTTCCATCGCGGTCATCGAGAACCCCTCCGATTCGAATTTGGTGGATGGGCCGTTCGGCAACGCTGGGATCAGTTCCATTGGGCTGCTGATCGGGTAGTCAGCATCCTGAAAGGCCGTTTCCATCTGTTCGCGGAGTTCGGCTTCGTCTGCCATGATCCACACTAACATCCACGTGGCGTAAATATCATTCGAGACCATGCGCTCGCAGGCTCGTGTGGGTTCGGTCGCCGTTCCGACCGTTCTCCGCCTCGGAGCGCATCGGGTTCGCTCGCCCGTTCGACGCCGGCTTTTTAGCTCGTCGTCGAGCAGTCGGGACATGGCCGAGTATCCACGCGTTCGCGTCGCGGAGTTACCCGATACGCCGAACCCCACGGCGCACAAAAAGGAGGTCGACGAGGCACTCGGGATCAGTGCCTTCGGCTTCAACCTCTACACCGCTCGGCCGGGCGAACGCCTGCCCTGGGGGTATCACTACCACCCCGACCACGAGGAACTGCTATACGTCATCGAGGGCGAACTGGCAATCGAAACGCGCTCGGCCGACGAAACCGAGGGGAACGGAAACGCCGACGGCCAGGGAGGCGACGAGGCGTTTCGTCTCGGGGCGGGGGAGGTGCTGTTCGTCCCGCCGGGTGTTCCCCAGTGTGCCCGCGCGATCGGGGACGACCCCGCTCGGGTGATCGCGGCCGGCGCGCCCAAGGAGGCAGACGACTCGGTGATCGCCGAGTACTGTCCGGCTTGTGAGGCGACCACCGATCGGACCTATGACATCCACGAGAGCGAGGACGAGAACGGAGGCGAAGACGAGGACGGACCGGTCTACGTGCTCTTCTGTGCCGACTGCGGACACGAGACCGATCGCCTCCGTGCCGGCCCGAAGTGACCAGCGCGCCGAATCGGCTATCATCCGAATATAAGCGATGTTCGCCACGAGTTCGCACGACACCGATCGGTTTCTGCCGTGGCGGTCCGGCGACTCGCCACCGGTGCTTTTATATAGAATCACATTCAATCGATCAGTTGACTATGGCACAACAGATGGGCGGCCAGCCGCTGATTATTCTCGGCGAGGACAGTCAGCGGACCTCGGGCCAGGACGCACAGTCGATGAACATCACGGCAGGCCAGGCGGTCGCCGAGGCGGTTCGGACCACACTGGGACCGAAAGGCATGGACAAGATGCTTGTCTCCGACGCGGGCGATGTCGTCGTCACGAACGACGGTGTCACGATTCTCAAGGAGATGGACATCGAGCACCCCGCCGCGAACATGATCGTCGAAGTCGCCGAAACCCAGGAGGACGAGGTCGGCGACGGCACGACCACGGCGGTCGTCATCACCGGCGAACTGCTCGACAAGGCAGAAGAGCTCCTCGAACAGGACATCCACCCCACGACGCTCGCTCAGGGGTATCGCCAGGCCGCGGAGCGCGCGACCGAGATCCTCGAGGAGAACTCGATCGACGTCGACCAGAGCGACTCGGAAACCCTGCAATCGATCGCCTCGACGGCGATGACGGGCAAGGGCGCGGAAAGCGCACGGGATCTGCTCGCCGAACTCGTCGTCGACGGGGTCCAGGCGATCGGTGACGACGAGGGCATCGACACCGACAACATCAAAGTCGAGAAGGTCGTCGGCGGCTCGATCAACGAGTCCGAACTCGTCGAGGGCGTCATCATCGACAAGGAGCGCGTCCACGACAACATGCCCTACATGAAGGAGGACGCGAACGTCGCCGTCGTCGACACGGCGATGGAGATCCAGGAAACCGAGATCGACGCCGAAGTCAACGTCACCGACCCCGACCAGCTCCAGCAGTTCCTCGACCAGGAAGAGGAGCAACTGCGCGAGATGGTCGACGAACTCGTCGACGTCGGCGCGGACGTCGTCTTCTGTCAGAAGGGCATCGACGACATGGTCCAGCACTTCCTCGCTCAGGAAGGCATCTTAGCTGTTCGCCGTGCGAAACAGTCCGACGTCGCGCGCCTCTCGCGCGCGACGGGTGCCCGCGCCGTCTCGAACATCGACGACATCACCGAGGACGATCTCGGCTACGCCGGGAGCGTCGCCCAGCGCGACGTCGGCGGCGACGAGCGCATCTTCGTCGAGGATGTCGACGACGCCAAAGCCGTGACCCTCATTCTCCGCGGCGGCACCGAACACGTCGTCGACGAGGTCGAACGCGCGGTCGAGGATTCGCTCGAAGTCGTGCGCGTCACCCTCGAAGACGGGAAGGTACTGCCCGGCGGCGGCGCACCCGAGACCCAACTCTCGATGGGGCTTCGGGACTACGCCGACTCCGTGGGTGGGCGCGAACAGCTCGCCGTCGAGTCCTTCGCCGACGCGATCGATGTGATTCCCCGGACCCTCGCGGAGAACGCCGGGCTCGACCCGATCGACTCGCTCGTCAACCTGCGTAGCCAGCACGACGGCGGCGATAGCACGACCGGTCTCGACGCCTACACCGGCGACATCGTCGACATGGAAGACGGGGGCGTCGTCGAACCCCTGCGTGTCAAGACCCAGGCGATCGAAAGCGCCACCGAAGCGGCCGTGATGATCCTCCGGATCGACGACGTGATCGCCGCCGGCGATCTGAAGGGCGGCGGCACCGATGACGACGACGACGGCCCGCCTGCGGGCGGCCCCGGCGGCGGCATGGGCGGTGGCATGGGCGGTATGGGAGGAATGGGCGGCATGGGCGGCATGGGCGGGATGACCTAAGCCACGCACGTTTTTACTGAGGTCCTCGCTCCCTCCGGTCGCTGCGGGCTCAGCAAAAACCTGCACTAAAAACGCTCGCTCGTCACCTGCGGTGGCTCGCTCGCGCCGAGCGTGCGTGTCCGCTACCGCCTACCGCCGAACCGCTCGCAAACCACGACTTGCTCTTCTTTATCGTAATCGCGTAGCCAACAGTCGTTCGTCGTCTGCAGGAGTCCTCAGCATCGCCATCGCAGCTTCGTGCTCGTCTCCGACCCCCTCTCGGGCCCACGGATGGATCTTCTCTCGACTCCGCTGTGTCTTCTGTCTCCGACTTACGCTGCCTGCTCGCGTAACAATCACTCCGCTACGATCGCGTGGGAGATCTCCAGTGCGCGCAGACCATCGTAGACAGTTACGGGAGGGCTCGTGCCGGCAGAAAGGCTCTCTAGAAAGGCATCGGTCTGCCCGGCATAGCCCATCTCGGTCGCCGTCTCCGCGTCGAAGGTGATCGTCCTCGGATACGTGTCCGTTTCCGTCGCGTAGGTGAGCCGGTCGAGACGCCACCACTCGTCGCCTTCGGCCATGACGGTTCCTTCGGTGCCGATCACCCCGTGGCGGAGGTACTCCACGCGCGAGGTCCAACTGTTCTGGAGGAGACCGATCGCTCCACGCTCGAATTCGACCGTCGCTACGGTGTTGTCGTCGAACGATTCGATCTCCGGATGCGTCACGTTCGCGGTCAGTCCCGATACGGCTTCGATCTCGCCGCCGAGCCACCGTAGCATGTCGATGTTGTGCGAGGTCGACTCGATCGTCACGCCACAGGCCTGCTCGGGATCGATCCGCCAGTCCTCGTCCCTTGGGTCCCCGTACCCGGCCCGAGTACTGAAGACCGTAATCGGTTCACCGACGTCACCGTCAGCGAGGAGTTCACGCATTCGCCGACAGGGCTCGGCGAACCGGGAGGGAAACCCCATCATAAAGGGCACGTCCTCTTCTTCGACGATGTCCCTGATTACCTGCCCGTTCGCGACCGTCGTCGCTAAGGGTTTCTCACAGAGGATCGCGATACCATGTCGTGCCGCCTCCCGTATAATACCGACGCGTGTTCCCGGCGGGGTAGCGACGTAAACGACGTCGAGGTCCGATTCCCGAAACAGCGTCCGGTAATCAGTGTATGCCTCCGCGTCGGCCGCACTCGCGAGGGCGCGAGCCCTCTCGGCACGAACGTCACAGACGGCGTTTAGGGCGACCTCCTCGTGATCGTAGAGGACCTCTGCGTGTGTTCGTGCGATCTTCCCGGCTCCGATGATACTAGCGACTACCGTCATGCAGACGGTGGTGCCCATGAGCTGTTAAGCGCTGTCGGTTCGACTCCCGTCGACGCCGCCGGCACGGGTCGGGTCCGTCCCCGTGCAGTCGTGTCGCATACGTGCCAACAGCCCTACGAGCGATCGTATCGTGCTCCCGATGTCGGGAAGCAGCGACGGGACGTTTCGAAGACACGCCATTGAGTCCGCGCTCGTGGGACGGACCGCTCGGGGCTTCGACGCTCTGTCCGTGTTCGCTACATCGCTGTTCGCTCCGACTTCGACCCTACGCACTGACCGAACTCCTCGCCGAGCACTGCGGCCCGTGTTCGACTGTGATGTCCGTTCGTTTCGGTGGTATGGTTAACGCACGAATAGTTTTGATCGGAACCTCAAATACGGAAACAATGCCGATCGACTTCGCACAGTGGGCCGAGGAGTTTCGGGACAACTGGACCGATTCGCCGAGACGCGCCATCTTGGAGGGGTTGTACTACGGCTATCTCGGCGGGTGGCTCACGGCAACCTCGCGTTTCGATGTCGGAACCAATGTCTATGACCGCGAGTGGGATCTGTTGGTCGTACTCGACGCGTGTCGTGTCGACGCGCTTCGAACAGTGGCCCCTGAGTACGACTTCCTCGATGGGGGAGACATCGGGTCGATGTGGTCGCTCGGGAGCGCGTCGGCCGAGTGGATGTGTAAGACCTTCACGACCGACTACGAAAGCGAGATCGGCGAGACGACGTACCTCTCGGCGAACCCCTATACGACGAAGACGTTCGTCGACGGCCGGTACGCGCCGCCGAAGGCCGCGCCGTTCGGCTCACCAGGTGAGGAAGTCGTCGACGCAGCGGCGTTCGGCGAGCTCCGAAACCTCTACGCACAGCGACGGAACGACCGCTTCGGGATCGTCATGCCCGAGAATCTGACCGACGCGGCGATCTACGCCGGCCGGAACGCGAACCCCGAACGCACCATCGTCCACTACATGCAACCGCACACCCCTTACTTTACCGCCGCCCTCGAAGAGGGGCGAGACCTTACCGACGCCGAGTACAAGCCCTGGTCGGCGCTACGTCGGGGCGAACTGGAGTACAATACCGTTTGGGAGTGGTATCTCGATACCCTCCGTGCCGCGCTCGATTCCGTTTCGGTGCTTCTGGCGAACATCGAGGCCGAAAGGGTAGTTATCACCGCCGATCACGGCGAGGCCTTCGGCGAGTGGGGCGCACACAACCACCTGACGGGTTTTCCTCACCCCGCAGTCAAGCGGGTGCCCTGGGCCGAAACGACGGCGATCGACGCCAGGACCTACGAGCCGACGCCGCTGGTCGCTCCGGCCGAGACGGATACCTCCGACGCGCTCGTGAACGAACAGTTAGAAGCGCTCGGGTACGTCTGAACTCCCCGGTAGTTCGGGTCGTCGCTAACCATCGAACCTAAATCAGTGCTGATCGCCGAGCATCCGGCCGATGTGGGGACGTTTTTGCCGGTGGCCACCCAGTAAACCTCATGCGCGTCGCGATCGTCACCGTCGGCGATGAACTGCTCGCCGGCGAGACCGTCAACTCGAACGCCGCCTGGCTGGGCGCACGCCTCGCCGATCGCGGCGTGGCCACCGAACGCGTCGTCACCCTCCCGGATCGGATCGCCGATATCGCTCGCGTCGTCAACGAGTATCACGCCGAATACGACGCCGTGCTCGTTACTGGAGGACTCGGCCCGACCCACGACGACCTCACCATGGACGGCGTCGCCGCGGCGTTCGGCCGCGGCCTCGAAGAAAGCGAGGAAGCGATCGCGTGGCTCGCCGACCACGGCGGGTACGCCGCCGACGACTTGGCGGCGGGCACGGCCCACCTCCCGGCCGACGCGCGCGTGCTCCACAACGAAGCGGGCGTCGCGCCGGGCTGTGTCGTCGAGTCGGTCTACGTGTTACCGGGCGTGCCAGAGGAGATGAAGGCGATGTTCGAGGGGATCGCCGAGGAGTTTTCGGGCGAAGCGCGCTACGTCGAGTCAGTGGTCACGACCGAACCCGAGAGCGCGTTGCTCGATCGCTTCGAGAGGGTTCAGCGGGAGTTCGACGTCAAGGTAGGCAGTTACCCGAACGAAAACGTCCGGATCAGGGTCGAGAGCGCCGACGAGGAAGTCGTCGAGCGCGCGATTGCGTGGTTGCGCGAGCGGGTCGATCTCGCCGACGCCTGACCTGCCTCGTCTCGACGTGGGCTCACCTCACCTTTGCCAGCTCGCTCACCGGAAGAGGTAGGCCATCCACCCGACGACGATCGCGATCCCGGCCAGCGAGACGACGATCCCCGCGCCGTTGATCACGCCTGCGGGCAACAACTCCCCGGCCGACTGTAGCACTACGTCCCCGACGACTGCGTTCATACTGGCCGTTCCCGGGGTACGCGCTTAATCCACACGGTCTTCCGGTTCGCGTTCGCCCGACTCGCTCGAACGCCTTCTCTCCCGTTGACGACCGATAACACCCTGATCCATCGCCGTCCGACAACGGTTTTCACTCGGAGATCTCACTCTCGCCATGCGACGGATCGGATTCTGCCTCAATCCCATCGCGGGCATGGGCGGGCGGGTCGGACTCAAGGGTACTGACGGCCGGGTCAAAGCGGCGCGCGAACGCGGTGCCGAACCGCGCGCCCCTGATCGCGCCCGCGAGGCCCTTACCGCGCTCCGCGAGCGGACCTCGGAAGGGACCGACCTGCTTACCTACGGCGACCCGATGGGCGCGACCGAGGCCCGCGAGGCGGGGTTCGATCCGGTCGTCGTCGGCGAACCCGGTAGTAGCGAAACCACCGCCGAGGACACGCGCGCGGCCATCGAAGAGCACGTCTCGGGCGAGGTCGACTTGCTTCTGTTCGTCGGCGGGGACGGCACCGCCGTCGATATCGCGGAAACCCTCGACGCGATCGGTGCTGACGTGCCGATTCTGGGAGTGCCGGCCGGCGTCAAGGTGTACTCGGCGGTGTTCGCCGTCTCGCCCGCAGCGGCCGGCCGGATCGCCGCGACGTTCGACGGCACCGAAAAACGGGAAGTCTCCGATCTCGACGAGGAGGCCTACCGCGCGGGGAGGGTCGAGAGCGAACTCCGAGGCGTCGTCCGGGTCCCGGTGGCCGAGGACCTCCAGTCGTCGAAACAACTCGCCGGCGGCACGGTCGAAACCCTCGCCGCCGGGTTCGCGAGCGAGGTCGACCCTACTACGACCTACGTCTTCGCTCCCGGCGGCACGGTAGGTGACATCGAGGAGGCGCTCGGTATCGATGGGTCGGCGCTCGGCGTCGACGTCTGGCGAGACGGGGAGGTCCTCGCGCTCGACGCGGCCGAATCGGAGATCCTCTCACAGTTGGGCGAGCGAAACGTCGTCGTCGTCTCGCCGATCGGCGGCCAGGGGTTCGTCTTCGGTCGGGGCAACGACCAGATCTCCCCCGCCGTACTGCGTCGTTCCGACGTCGAGATCGTGGCCTCGCGGCGCAAACTCGACGACATCGGCGTGCTCCGGGTCGATACCGGCGACCCCGCGATCGACGACGACCTCCGGGGCTGGCACCGCGTTCGCGTCGGCCGGTTCGAACACCACCTCGTCCAACTGGTCTGAATCCCCGACCGCGTGCTCCGCGGTTCGGCGGGCAACCCCTGCTCGCACCCCGTTCGCGCCGCCTCGATTCCCGTTACGGGCCGTCCGGTCGTCGCGCCGGCGTGTTAATAGACCGGCAATCCAGTATAAGGAGCTTCAGTTAGGATTAAGGCTACCCGGTCTATAGGGGGCTCAATGGAAACGAGAAAGGTCCAACGGCTGGGTCCCTCGACGCTGGCGATGACCCTCCCTGCCGAGTGGGCACAGGCCCACGGCGTCGAGAAGGGCGACGAGGTCTCGCTCCGCATGAGCGGCAAGGGTACCTTGACGGTGATGCCCGAATCCGCGCGCACCGAGGAAGCAGAAGCCGTCATCCACACCCAGGGTCTCGACGCGGGCGCGGTCGAGCGCGCGATCGTCGCTCAGTACGTCCTCGGCCGGCGGGTGATCTACATCGACGCGGACGACGGCGAGAGCCTGAGCAGCGATCACATCAACGCCGTCTACAACGCAGAAACCCAGCTCATGGGCCTTGGCGTGATCGAAGAAACCCCCGAACGCATCGCGATCCGGTGTTCGGTCGATCCGGAGGACTTCACGCTCGATAACCTCTTGGAACGGCTCGAACGCACCGGGAGCACGATGCGCAACGAGGCGATCAAAGCACTGGCGCACTCGAATCCCGACCTCGCCCAACGAGCCCTGAATCGCGAGCGCCAGGCGAACAAGATCTTCGTGTTGCTCCTTCGGCTCATCTTCACCGCCTACCGGAACCCGAACCTGGCGCGAGCGGTCGGCCTCGGCGATGGCTTTCCGCTCGTCGGTTATCGCTCGACCGCGAAGAACTTAGAGCTCGTCGCGGACAACGCAGAAGACATCGCGGAGATCGTCATGGAGACCGAGGGCCACTCGTTGAGCGTCGACGAGGCGACGATGCGCCGGATCAGGGACTTCACTGACCAAGTGGACGAGATCTGTGAACTCGCAGTCGCGGCGGCCGTCGAGCGCGATTACGACCGGGCTACTCGGGTGAGAAATACCTTCGCCGAGATCGCCGAACGCGAGCGGGAGATCCTCGCCGACCTGCCCGAGATGGACAACGTGGACCTCCTCCAAGTAAGGGAAGTGCTCGTCAGCCTCCAGCAGACCGCCCAGTACGCGGTCCGTAACGCCGAGATCGCGGCGAACCTCGCGCTCAACGAGGAATCCGAACACGTCACGATCCGATAGCGAACATCCGTCCCGATCCCACGGACGGACGAGCGAGCGTTCGTGCGCCGACCACGCCGCGGTCCGACGTTCGATGACTCACGAGAGCAGAGCCGAGCTGTCCTGCGGCTCCGGTGATTTTATATCGGCGACCGTCATGGCGTATCGTAGCAAATGACGGTTGCTTGCTCGATTATCAGGCGGGGGCTCGCCGGGGTCGTGGTCACCCTCGTCGTACTGAGCATGGTGGGACTGGGGGTGGGAACCGGCGGCGTACTCGCACAGGCTCAAGCGCCGAACGAACCGAACGATTCGCGCGACAGTGCGACTACGTTCGACGGCGAGAACGTCTCCGGAATGACCAACGCCCCTAGCGATGGGGACGAAGACTGGGGTAACGAAGAACGGGAAGGACGGGAAAGACAGGAGGGCGAAGAGGGGAACGCCACGACCGCGAACGGTTCGGATGGCTACCCGCCGGGCTATTCGGCGGCGGGGGTGACCGACGTCGAACGGGCGACCGAACGGTACGCCGCGGCGTTCGCCGAGTACGACAACTACACGGTCTCGCTGAACGCCTCCTCGGTGAGCCAAACGTCGACGACCCGTCTCAACGCCACCACTCGGGCCGACGTCGCCGATCAGCGGGCGTATTCGATCCTGAACACGACGGCGTACGACGTAACGAGTTCGACCGAGACCTACTACGGGCCGACCGCCACGTACAACCGCACGACGACCTCGCTTTCGGACGAGACCGACTACGGGGGCGTCGCGGAGCCGTTCGCCGAGAGCTTCAACTCGACGCGACCGCTCGTCGGTGATTTCCTCCGTGGAGCCGACTACGAAGCGGCCGGCACCACGACGCGAAGCGGGGAGACGCTCCGTCGATACGAGGCGACCGAACTCACCGACCTGAGTACGTTCGTCCCCTCGGACGTCCCGGAGGAAAACGTCACCGACTACAACGTGACGTTTCTGGTCGATCGGTCGGGCGTGATCCGGACCTTCTCCTCGGCCGTCACCTACACCGGCGTCGAGGGTGGCTCCGCGACGACCCGGCTTCGGCTCCGGGTGACGAACCCGAACGATACCGCCGTCGAGGAACCCGGCTGGCTCGACGAGGCTCGGACGGCCGTCAACGTCTCGACCGGAGAAACGGCGACGAATCGGACGATTACACCTATCGATCGGACGACCGCATCTACCGACCGGACGCCGACCGAGACCCGAACGCCGACACCGACGCTGACGATGACCGAGACGACGATGACCGAGACGGGGATCGGGATCGAAACCGCGATCACGACCGACACTGCCGGTGAATCGACGCTCCCTACCGACGGAACCGGGTTCGTCACGAGCGCGTCGAACTGAACGCCGTCGGCCGGGCGAGAGGTAGGCGCTCAGAGACGCGAAAGCAGGACGTCGGGGTCCTCGATGCCCTCGATGACGTGTTCGGCGAACCCACCGGCGGTGACGCCGTCGATGATGCGGTGATCGTACGACAGCGTCAGCGAGAGGCGTTTCCGGACCTCGAAGTCCGACTCGCTCACTGCGACCGGTTTGTTCTCGATCGCCCCGACCCCCACGATCGCCGCCTGGGGGTGGTTGATGATCGGCGTGCCGAAGGTACCATGTCCCCCGTGCGAGCCGACGTTCGTGACCGTGAACGTCCCGCCCTGGAGGTCCGCGGCGTCGATCGTCCGCTCGCGGGCCGCCTCGACGAGTTCTTCGAGTTCGGCGGCGATCTCGACGATCGACTTGCGATCGACGTTCTCGACGACCGGCACGAGCAACCCGGCGTCGGTGTGGACCGCGACGCCGACGTTGTAGTAGCGCTTCTCGACGATCTCGTCGGTGTCGTCGTCGATGCTCGCGTTGATCGTCGGGAACTCCTTCAAGCCCGGTATCATCGCCTTCACGAGGATCGGCGTGTAGGTGATCCGTTGGTCGTGGGTCGCGTCGAGACGGTCTTTGAGTGCAACGAGTTCGCCCGCGTCACACTCGAATCCCGACGTGACGTGGGGAATCGTCCGTTTCGAGCGGACCATGTTTTCCGCGATCTTCCCGCGAAGCCCGCGCAACGGCCGCCTGACTTCGCGCTCGTCCTCGCCTCCACTCCCGACTTCGCTCCCAGCGACTCCGGTCGCCGTCGCCGTTGCCTCCGCTCCCGCCCCGTCGTCGGCCGACGGTTGCACTGCGGTTTCGGCGGTCGTTGCTCCGGTTGAGTCCGTCGAGACGATCGAACCC
>PXQR01000087.1 GCA_003021235.1 Halobacteriales archaeon QH_6_64_20
AGCGCCCAGCAGAGCCATCGGAGTTCGAACGCGCCGTTGTGCCGGAAGGTCGCCTTCCGGCCGTTCGCCGCGCCCTGATTGACGAACATCGCCGCTAAATGGGAGGGGTCCTGCGTCGCGAGCGCGCTTTGAGTCCACGCGCCGTACGAGGTGCCGATCGTCCCGACTTGCCCGTCACAGAAGTCCTGCTCGCCGAGCCACTGGACGGTGTCGTAGCCGTCTTCGGCCTCGTTAGCGAAGATATAGAAATCGCCGTCGCTCTCGAAGCGACCTCGACAGTCCTGGATCGCAACGACGTAGCCCCGTTTCGCGAACCACTCGCCGTGGCGTTCGGTCCGCCCGCGCTTATTGTAGGGCGTCCGATCAAGCAATACAGGGAAGGCTTCGTCGACCGGATCGCCGGTCTCGGGGTCGGCCGGATGGTAGATATCGGTCGCGAGCCGCGTTCCGTCGCGGGCCTGGATAGGGACGTCGAGTCGGGCGCACACGCCGTACTCCGTTCGTTCGGTCATATCCTCTTCTACACCAACGACGGCAAGTAACTTCCGTCGGGTCGACGCCGCCCGCGGTTCGCTTCCGACCTACTCCGGGTTCGGCTCGAATCCGATCGGGTTCACCCCCTGGACTCGACCCCTGATTCGGTTACGATCCGGTTTCGGTCGACCTCGACCCAGCCTCCAAACGCCGACGATCCGCGATCGAGGCTCGTGATCGCTCTCGTCGATCGCCGTGATGACCCATAGTTTTATGATTCCATTTGCTATTGAACTACTATCAGAGATCAGGAGATGACGTACCACAACCGATACGCCTACAGGAGCTACCCGTGAGTACGGACCCCGGCACCAGCAAGGCGGAGATGGGCGAGGAGAGCATGGTCGAGTACGGCATCGACGACAAGCCGCCGCTCGGCCAGTCGATACTGCTCGGCGCTCAACACTGGCTGACGATGGTCGGGTCGACCATTGCGATCCCGCTCGTCCTCGCGGGGGCGATCGGTTTCAACGCCGCACAGACCGCCCAACTCGTGGCGACCTTCTTCGTCGTCTCCGGGATCGCGACGCTCGCACAGACGACGGTCGGGAACCGCTACCCGATCGTCCAGGGCGGGACCTTCTCGATGTTGGGCCCCGCGTTGGCGATCATCGCCGTGCTCGCGGCCAGTAACGCCCCCCCGACGACGATCATGCGCGAGCTACAGGGGGCGGTCATCGTCGCCGGGGTCGTCGAAGTAGCGATCGGTTACCTCGGGGTCTTCGGCCGGATCAAGAAGTACGTCGGCCCGCTCGTCATCGCGGTGGTCATCGCGCTGATCGGCCTCGCGCTGTTGACTGTCCCACAGATCACCAGCGCGACGAACGACTGGTATCTCGTCGGCCTGACGCTCGCGCTCATCGTGCTGTTCTCCCAGTACCTCGACGGGTATTCGCGGGTGTTCAAGCTCTTTCCGGTCCTATTGGGTCTCGGCGGGGCCTACCTGCTCACGGTCGTCCTCTCGGTGACCGGGATCGCCCCCGATCTCGTCGATCTGAGTCCGGTCGTGAACGCCCCCTTGCTTCGCCCGATCGTCCCGTTCCAGTGGGGACTGCCGTTGTTCACCACCTCCTTCATCGTGGGGATGATCGCCGGCATGCTCGCCTCGGTCATCGAGAGCTTCGGGGATTACTACTCCGTTGCCCGGATGGCCGGCG
This sequence comes from Halobacteriales archaeon QH_6_64_20, assembly GCA_003021235.1. Taxonomy (GTDB): domain Archaea; phylum Halobacteriota; class Halobacteria; order Halobacteriales; family Halococcaceae; genus PXQR01. The sequence goes on from PXQR01000087.1 coordinate 1,692, forward strand.
AGGGCGCGCCGAACGCCCGGCGCGTCAATCACGGCCTCGGGATGGAAGGGCTCGGCAACGTCTTCGCGGGGATCATGGGCACCGGCAACGGCTCGACCTCCTACACCGAGAACGTCGGCGCGATCGGCATTACCGGCGTCGCGAGCCGGTACGTCGTCCAGGTCGGCGCGGTCGTGATGATCGTCGTCGGGTTCGTCGGCTACTTCGGCGCACTGGTGACGACGATCCCGAGCGCGATCGTCGGCGGCCTCTTTTTGGCGATGTTCGCACAGATCGTCGGCGTCGGCCTCTCACAGCTCCAACACGTCGATCTCAATCAGAACCGGAACGTCTTCGTCCTCGGCTTCGGGCTGTTCGCCGGGCTGTCGATCCCCGAGTACGTCGCCAACGTCCAGAGCGCCGACGTCTCGCTCGAAGCCGGGCTCGCGAACGTCCCGGTTCTCGGAGCGGTGCTCGGGATCCCCGAGGTCGCTCAGACGGTCGGGATCATCCTCGGAACGCCGATCGCGGTCGGCGGCCTCGCCGCCTTCGTGCTCGACAACACGATCCCCGGCACCGCGGACGAACGCGGACTGACCGCCTGGGAGGAGATCACCGAAGACGAGGACGCGTTCACCCCGTTTCACGCCCGATACCTGGGCGGCGACGACGAGCCGAGCGAATCGGACGTCGCCGACGACTGATCCCCGTACGACTCCTCTCCGCCCGGGTTCCACGATCGGCACCGCAATCCGAAAGCCGTCCCGTCCCCCTTTTTCGATATGAACGGTCCCGACGACCTCGAGAACTCCGACGACTCCGAGGCTACCGAGGACATCGACGACCTCGGTGACCTCGGTGATCTCGGCGGTCCCGACGGCTCCGGGATCTCCGAGGACCGGGCGACGGACGAGACGACGATCACCCGCATGGGACTTCGCACCGGGGGCTGGATCGGCTACAACGAACGGGGGGTTTACATCGATCGGAACGAGGGAACGCGGATCAAGATTCCACACGGGAAGGTCACGCAGGTCGCGTTGCGGGACGTCGAGTGGGATCTGGCGCTGATGAGCCTGTTGCTCCTCGGCGTCGGCGCCTTCGTTGCCACGACGCGAAACCCACCGATCGGGATCGGATTCGCGGTCGTCGGATCGGTGAGCCTCTATCTGACCTACCGGAAGCGCTACGAACTGCGCATCGACGTAATGAACGAACGGACGCCGATCACGGTCTACCCAACCCATCCGGCCGAATGTCACGAGACGCTCGTCGAGCGGATCCGTGCCGGTGCCGGCGTCGAGGACTGACCAGTTGACCGGTCGGCCGGCTGATCGGCGTACGCAATCGGGGTATTGTCCGCAGGCAGTATTACCTTAGAGGTATGAGAGAGGATAACGAGTCGAGTTGACCGGTTCGAAAGCCCCCGACACGCTCGGCTTCTGCTCACGGGCCGCAGGCCTGCTCGCATGGTCCGAGGGACGCGGAGCGTCCCTCGCTACCCGCGGCTCGTTGTCGTTCAAAAGACGCTTGGCGTCTTTTGTGATGACGAAAGGCGCTCCGCGC
>PXQR01000088.1 GCA_003021235.1 Halobacteriales archaeon QH_6_64_20
CTCTCGAAGCTCTTCGCCGAACTCGATATCGATGACCTGCGTGGGCAGTACCCGGCGACGCTGTCGGGCGGGGGGAAACAACGCGTCGCCATCGCGCGTGCGCTCGCGAACGATCCCGAGGTGATCCTCGCCGACGAACCGACCGGCCAACTCGATCCCGACACCACCGACCAGGTGCTCGACTTCTTGCTCGACCTCCAGCGGACGGCCGAGACCGCATTGGTGACGATCAGCCACGACCAGCGGTTAGCTTCTCATTTCGGTGAGGTACTCGCGCTCGAAGTCGGCGGTACGCTAAGGGATTCGACACACGCCCCGGAGGTCGTCCGAACGACGGATCGTTGACCGACCTTCCGTCTTCAAACTGGGTATTCGGATACCGAACGAAGCTGCATTCGAAGCACCCGCTCGCGGCGACGAGCGATAAAAAAAGTCCCTCGAGGCAGGGGATCCGAAAGCGTTCGTCCGACCTATCTCATCGCGCCCGGCATGGTCATTCGCACTAGCGCGAGCGCGTCGTCGATGTCGAGATCGCCGTCGCGATCGACGTCGAGCGCGTTCGCCTGTTCTTTGTTGAGGTCGAGAAGACCCCTGTCGACCGCGGTGACGAGCGCAGCGTGAGCGATCGCATCGATCACGTTCACCTCACCGTCACCGGTGACGTCCTCGTAGACGCCGTCGTCGTTGGGATCGGTCGGCGGACCGAGGGTGATCGTGACTCCGGCGAGCGAGACGGTGATCTCCTCGGAGAACACCGCGTCACCCTTCATATCATCGTCGCTATCGTCACCGTGGTGGCCGTCCGTTTCGGTCTTTGCCGAAGCCAATCCGCTGGCACCGACCATCGATACTACGAGCAGTGCGGCGAGCGCGAGCGTTCCGAAGCGCCTTGCCGCATCTTTTATTTCTACCATACTGCATCGATAACTTAGTATTATTTTTTATAAACCTTGTTCCCTTGCACAGTATGGGTGGCGACCCTGTATGCATCTGTGTCGTTACCAGCATAAATCTGTTAGTAGATAGATTAAAGTGATTCTAACTTGGATTAATAGTTGCTATGAGTGAGCGGCGATCATCCGAGGGAAGCGAGTCAGTCCGGACGGTTTCGCGGCGTCGGGTGCTTGGAGCGACGGTCGTGGCTGCCGCGGGTACGGGGGGCCTCGTGGCCAGCACCGCTCCCGCGCGAGCACGGACGGTCGACTTCGGGGATGTCGCCGTCGGTTCTGCCCGGACGCGGGGAATCACTACCGAAAACCCGGTGAGTCGCCCCCTCGAAGTAACCGACCTTACGATCGTCGGGCCCGACGCCGAGGAGTTCACTGTTGTCGGTGGGGACGCTCCGTTCGACCTCAGTTCCAACGGATCGCATACGATCCGGATTCGGTTCGCCCCGACGTCCGCCGGCGAGAAGTCGGCTCGAGTACAGGTCGACACGGCGAGACGATCGTCACTAGTGGCTGGCCGCCTTACTGGTACCGGTGTCAAAAAAGGCGCTGCAAGCGCTTCCGGCGAGGAGGACACGCCGAGCGAAACCGAGTCGAACGACGACTCGTCATCTAATGGGTCCGCGTCAAGCAGCGCCGAGACCGACGACTCGGCCGACAGCGCGTCAGCGGGTGAGCCATCTAACGACGATTCCTCCGGTAGCCCCGCTACGGAGCAACCGGCTGCGAGCGACTCGGCCGAAGATTCCGCCTCTACGAACCGGTCCACCGCACCGTCGACCGCTGCGTCTTCCTCGGAGACATCGTCAGCGAGCGGGGACACCACCAGTGAATCTACTTCGAGTGCGTCCGAAACCGGTGTATCCTCGACTCCCAGCTCGAGCACAGAAAACATATCCAGGGCCTCAGATCGTAGTGGAGCGCTTTTGACGGGGGTTCTGGACGTGAATGACGATGGTAGCGTCAGCCTGCAGGACTTCCTGGTCGTCATTCGCCGACTAGGCCTCAGTTTGGGCTGAAGAGCAATGGCTGGGACGATCTCTGAGCCACTCGTAGCCAGGTCTGTCAGGGCTGACAACGCCTCGGGATGACGGATTTTATCCTGGAGACCGGAGTCGATCGGTGAGTATGAACGCGGAATCGAACTGATATCGTTCCAGAGATATGGGAAACGATATGAATTGAGTGGAGAACTTCCAAGCAGAACCGGTTGGACAAAGTTCCGAGCTAGCTAGCGAATTGTAACAGACAGTACTGTTGCTTCCACCAGCTACCAGTAGCTCCCTCTGACTTATTATCCATCCTAGTCCTTTTCGAAGACGCTCCCGGCTCGGCTCGCTGTCTCGCCAGCTTCGATGTACGAATAGCTGTCTTTGGTGGTCTCGATCGAGCGGTGTCGAAGGGCAGTCTGAGCGAGAACGGGATCTTCGCGATAGAGGACGTCGCCAGCCCCGCGCCGGCCGCGAGTCCGCCGAGCGCGGGGGCGTTCGCCGGCAGCGCCGACACCCCCCGGCGGACGTCCGCGAGCGCCCGGACCGCGAGGTATGCGGCGACGGGAACAAAGGTCAGCGGCGAGCCGCCCCAGGCGTGGGCCGTCGCCGCGACGGCACCCGCGAGCAGGCCCGCGACGGCCCACGAGCGCGGGTTTCGGGCGTGGGCCAGTCCCGACCGGTCGGCCTTGAGGCGGTCGCGGAGATCGTCGGCCAGCCAGACGAGCGCGAGGGTTAGCACGCCCAGCCAGAGGTGCTGGTATGGGTTGTGATCGAGAAAGCCCAGTTGGGTAAGCGTGGCGTGGATCGGTGTCAGTCCGAACAGCAACACAGCTGCGATTCCGATCCGGCGGTCGGCCGTGAGCTCGACGGCGATGAGATAGACGACCGCACCCAGAATGACGGCCGCGAGCACCGGCGCCCACGCGGCAACCGTATCCGGCCCGACCAGCTCGGCGAGCCACCAGTTCAGCGCGTGCGCGAGCGGTCGCGCTCCAGTCTGCTCGCCGACGGTCGCGAACATCCCGAGGTCGGCTGCTCCGTCGGACTGGGCGAGCAGCTCGGACTGAAAGTACCGGAAATAATAGGGGTCGTTACCCGGCGAGACGACGAGTCCATCTCGCAGGATCGACGACAGCCCGATCGAGCGGGCGAGCGCCACCACGGCCAGGGCTGCGCTGAGGGCGGCAACGACGGTCGAGTCGACCGAAATCGAGGGGAGCGATTCCGACGGGGTGACTCCGGCCTTGACGTCGTCAGTCGCGGACTCTGAGGGCTCGGCGACCGCATCCTCCT
>PXQR01000089.1 GCA_003021235.1 Halobacteriales archaeon QH_6_64_20
ACCGGAGATAGACGCCGAGATCACGGGGTTCACCCCGGCCGGCGGAACCTTCCGGTCGGACGGGACACAGCGAGCCGACATCACGGTAGTGAACACCGGTACCGAAGAGCGGCGCTTTTTCGTCGGCTACGTCCCCGTCGCGCCCGACGACGAGCGACTCGATGACGAGCGGACCGGCACGTACGTCACGCTCGCTCCCGGCGAGCGCCGGACGGTACTGGTCGGCTGGGACGTCATCGAGGGCGCGTCGGCCGGCGTCTACGGCGCCGGCGCGAGCGTCTGGACCGTCTCCGGGGGCGACCTCGACGAGCGCCTCGATAGGGTAACGGTGGGGAGCGCCTTCGTCGTGCTCGAAGACCACGCCGATTCCGGGGGCTCCGATGGTTCCGATGGCTCCGATGGCTCCGGAGGGGATGGAGGAGACGGAGATGAAGGAGACGAGGGGGACGGAGGGGACGATGACCTCCCGAACACGGTCGTCATCGCCGGCACGAACGACGAGAGTTCGGCGACCTATCAGTTCCGGGTGACCGACCGGATCGATGCGGTCCGAACGAACCCCGACGACACCATCGGTACCAGCGGGTCGCGGGCGGACGGGTACGTCTTCGGGAACGAGGACGAGTACCGCTTCGCCGGCGAGATCAGGAACTTCGGGTACGACGGCTCGATCCGCGTGTTCGTCAACGGCGAGGAAGTCGATCCGGAGGCGCTGGCGGGCAGAGCCGACGGGTCGAACGGATCGGCGAAACCGGACCCGTCGGCGGGGTCGAACTCGAACCCGTCCGACAGCGGTTCGACATCCGGTGGCGGCGACAACGGCTCGACGTTCACCGACGGACCGGACGAGGACAGCGGGAGCGAGGACGGTACGCCGACGCCGATCGACGTGTCGGGCGGCGACTCGGCGAGCCCGGACGAGGACGGCCCGAACGGGACGGCTGACGAGGAGTCAACGGCGATCGCCGCTGAATCGGGCTTCGACGTACTGTCCGCCGTGTCCCCGGCCGTGCTCTTCTTCGCACTACCCGCGATCGTAGCCCTCCTGTTCGCCTGTGTGCAGGTGCTCCGCCGCCGGTTCGGGGAGTGAGCGACGCCCACCCATCGAGGACCCGTCTCGGCTCGGCCTCAGACCGAGTAGTCCGATCCGGCGATCCCGACGTACCTGTCGTCACGGTAGTCGAACTTGCGTCGCTTGTACCGGGCGAAGAGCCTCGCACCGTCGTAGCCCGCACTAAGCGCCTCCCGGAGGCCGATCCCGCCCCGATTCACCATCCGGCGGACGGTCCCGATCGAACGGTCCCAATCCGCCGGTGAGAAATCCCGAACGAGATCGGCGAAGGCCACGTTCCGGATGACCTCCGTGCCGATCGCCCGCTTCCACTCGCGATTGTACGCTTCGAGCACGCCGGCGCTCGCGAGCGAGCCGGCTATCTTGCCGGTCCGAACTGCGACGTGGTCGCCCCCCTCGTGAAAGGCCGACGTCGCACCCATCGCGCCGCCCACGACGGCGATTCCGGCTCCACACGGGGAGTCGATCGGGCGCGTCGAGGAGATCGGGTAGGACTCGACGCCGCCGCGCTTGCCCCGATCCTCGACGAGCGGGAAGTCCCGATCGACGTCGTATGCGGGGTACTCGGCGTCGAGCAGTCGCCGGACGTACTCCCGACCAGGGGGTACCCGGTCGTCCTCGGGTCGGAGCAACCGATAGGTCTCCCGGTCGGGAACGGAGTCGAGATCGAGGTCGATCGGCATCGTTAGCCCGACGCGTGCGACGGTCCCGTCGTTCGGAAAGATCCAGGGGTAGGCGGTGTGTCCGGGGATGACCCCCCACCAGAAGGCCAGATAACGGGGATCGAACAGTTCCTCGGGGAACTCCCTGTGTTCCTGGTAGGCGATGTGGTTCGCCCGCCGCGACCCCAAGAGATCGGCAACAGGCGCGTCGGTGAAGCTCTCCAAGACGCCGGTCGTGATCGTTCGCTGGGGGCCGTCGGCGAGGATCAAATAGTCCGCGACGATCTCGGTGCCGTCCCTGAGCGTGAGCGTGTGAGTGTAGCCCGACTCGCTCCCGGCGGATTTCTCGTGGGTAACGTCCCTGACGCCGAGACCGACGCGGTACTCGGTGCCCGCGGTCTCGGCTTCCTCACGGAGCCAGTCGTCGAAGCGCGCGCGATGGAAGGCGAACCCGAAGTTCGGATACGAAGCAGGGATCGACGTCGATTCGAGCGTTACCGATTCGGTCGGGCCGCGGAAGGCCGCGCCCTCGATGTCGCGTAATATCACGTGCTCGGGCACGCCCTCGGGGAGGGCCATCATGTCGACCCAGTAATCGAGCATGCCGGCGGCGTCGGTCGAATCCGGACCGAGTCCCTCGCGGTCGGCCCGGGGAACGCCCTTCTCGATCACGACGGCGTCGGCACCGCCCCTGGCGGCCGCCCAGCCCGCCGAGGCTCCCCCGGGACCGCCGCCGACGACGGCCACGTCGAACCGCTTCATACCTCAGGAGGCGACGGGCGAGCGGGTAAAGTCCTCGGTTCTCGACGTCTTCCGTCCGCCACCGGGGGCCCACGAGGTTCCGGAACGCTCGATGACGCCGGGACGCAGCGCGAACGAGGCGGTCGCACGCCGGTCTCACACGACGCGGAAGTCCGCCAGCACCTCGGGATCGATCCCGACGCCGAGACCGGGACCCTCGGGGATCGGAACCTCCGGTCCGTCGTTTTCGATCGCGGTCGTGGCGAGATCGTCGCGGATCGGGTTCGGGGTCCGGTCGAATTCGAGCATCGGGTTTCCACGAGCGGTCGCCAGCAACTGCAGGCTCGCCGCGAGCGCGACCGTGCTACCGAAGACGTGGGGTATCGCCTGAACGTTTCTCGCCGCGGCGGTCGTAACGACCCGCCGAGCGGGGGTGAGTCCGCCGGTACTCGTGACATCCGGTTGGACGTACCCGACCGCACCGCTTTCGAGCGCGCGGTCGAACTGCGGGGGCGACCAGCACTCCCCGGCAGCGAGGGGTACCTCGACGTCGCGCTGTAGACGGCCGTAACTCCCGACGCGCTCCGGCGCGAGCGGCTCTTCGAAGAAGGCGACGTCGAGTCCGGCGAGCGCGCTCCCTACCTGCCGGGCGGTCGCGACGTCGTACGCGTGGTTCGCGTCGGCCATCACTCTCACATCGGGACCGACCGCGTCACGGATCGCTCGCACCAACTCGACGTCGCGCCGCCAG
>PXQR01000090.1 GCA_003021235.1 Halobacteriales archaeon QH_6_64_20
GTCGGTCCCTGTCTCCGCCGCCGTTTCGGTCTCGGCTCCTGCTTCCGCGTCGTCCGTTCGTTCGCCGTCGCGGGCACCGTGGGCGCTCTGCCTCTCGTCGGAACTCGCCTCGGCGGTAGCCGTTCGGTCGGCTCCGTCCGCTCCACCGGATTCGTCGGCCGCCCGCTCGCCCGCGTCGGTTTCGCCGTTCGTCGACGGGCCGAGCGTCGGATCGTCTTGGGGCGTACTCCCTTCGCTCGGGGCGCGTTCGGGCGGGTCGTCGGTCTCGAAGACCGTGATCACGTCCCCGACGGCTACCACCTCGCCCGGTTCGGCGACCAGTTCGGTGACGGTGCCCGTACACGGCGCGGGGATCTCGACGAGCGCTTTGTCGGTTTCGACGTCACAGAGCCGGTTGTCCTCCGCGATCTCCTCGCCGGCTTCGACGTACCAGGTATCGATCTCCGCTTCGGTCAACCCCTCGCCCGGATCGGGCAACCGGAACTCGTAGGTCACGGTCGCGCTCATTCCGACCTCCCCGTTTCGAGAGCGGCCATGCCCGGTTTCGGCCCACCGGAAGCCGTCCGTGTATTCATGTTTATACGCGTGCCCGTGTCCGTGGCCGGGATCGGTCGTCGATCGATCGTCGGTCGGTCGGTGCGAGATTCAAAATTCATAGTTCATCACCGCCTCGATCGCGTGCCCGGCACGTTCTGCGTCCGGCAAGTAGAACTCCTCGATCTCGTGGCCAGGCATGTGGACGTCGTAGCCCGTCGCCCGCTTTACCGGCGCTCGAAGCCTGTCGAGGGCGTACTCGTTGACGAGCGCCGATAGCTCCGCGCCCAGTCCGAGGGTACGTCGGGCCTCGTGTAAGATTACACACCGACCGGTCTTCTTCACCGAATCGAGGACCGCTTCGACATCGAGCGGCGAGAGCGTCCGCAGGTCCACGATCTCGACGTCCGCATCCACCTCCTCGGCGGCGATCTCGGCTTCGGGGACCATCGCGCCCCACGTGAGTACGGTAACGTCGGACCCTTCGCGGACGAGTCGGGCCTCGTCCAGCGAGAGGGTGTATTCGGCCTCGGGAACCGGTTCGCGGGCACCGCGGTACTGGTTCTTCGGTTCCATGACGACTACCGGGTCCGGATCCCGGATGCTCGCGGCGAGCACGCCTTTCGTCTCCGCGGGCGTGCTCGGACAGACGACCCGCACGCCGGGGGTGTGCGCGAGGTAGGTCTCGGTCGATTCGGAGTGGTATTCGCTCGCCTTGATGCCGCCGCCGTACGGAAGCCGGATCGTGAGCGGCACTTCGAGTCCGCCCCCTGAGCGCTCGAAGGTCTTGACCAGCGTGTACATGAACTGGCCGAAGGCGGGATAGAAGAACCCCATGAACTGGATCTCCACGACGACGCGCTCGCCGCGCATCGCCATGCCGACGGCAGTACCCAGGATACCGTTTTCCGAAAGCGGTGCGTCGATCACGCGTTCTGGACCGAACTCCTCGTAGAGTCCTTCAGTCGCGCGATAGACGCCCCCAATCGGCCCGACGTCGTAGCCCAATAGACGGACCTGTTCGTCGCGGCGCATCTCCTGGCCCAGGGTCTCCTTTACCGCCGTAACGACGTTCATCTCGCTCGTCGATTCCGAACTTTCGACCGCGTCGGTTCGGCTCACCGGCGTTCACCCCCGTCCCAAGTAGCGACCCCCTCCTCTCGGGCAGTGCCCTCGTCCGCCTGGGTGGTGCCCCCATCGGTGGCGGTGCTATCGGAGCCGTCCTCGTCCCCGCCGACTCTCCCCTCTTTGCTTGCCGTGTCCTCTCCGTCGAGTCCCTCGCCGGTGAAATCGGTGAAGGGGTTTCGTCCGTCGAGTTCGGCCCGGAGTTCGCTGCGTTGGTGGCGTTCGGTCCACGATTCGGTATGGAGGTGGTGATCGAACATTCGCTCGGGAGCAGAGGCCGGAACCTCCCTCGCCCGGCGTACCGCGTCGTCGACTCGCTCGGTCGCTTCGGTTTCGATCTCCTCGATCGCCCCGTCGTCGAGGTGACCCGCCTCGCGCAGGTAGGCCTCGAAGCGGTCGAGCGGGTCGCGTTCGGCCCAGTACTCGCGCTCGCTTTCGTCGCGGTAGACGCTCGGCTCGTCGGCGGTGTTGTGCTCGACCATCCGGTAGGTGACACACTCGATCAGCCCCGGGCCGTTACCCGCCCGGGCGCGCTCGACTGCCTCCTTCGTCGCCTCGTAGACGGCGAGCACGTCGTTGCCGTCGACGCGTTCGTGTGGGACGCCGTGGGCCGCGCCTTTCACCGCGAAGGTCTCTGCCGCGGTCTGCTGGTGGGCGGGCACCGAGATCGCCCACTGGTTGTTTTGAACCACGGTGACGGCGGGCGCGTCGTACACCCCCGCGAAATTGAGTGCCTCGTGGAAGTCGCCCTGGCTCGTCGACCCCTCCCCGATGTACGACAGCGTCACCGTCTCTCGATCGGAAAAGCGATCGGCCATCGCCGACCCCACGGCGTTGGTGACGTTGACCGCGAGCGGGACGTAGGTAGGCGTGAAGTTCACCTCGGGGGGACTTTCGACCGGAAGGTGTTCGTCGACGGTCTCGGGTTCGAGACCCATGAGGGTCGCCATCGCGCGGTCGAGCGGGGCGTCCCAGACCGCGAGCGCGGCGGTCTGACGATAGGAGGGAAAACACCAGTCGTCCGCCGAGAGCGCCGCCGCCGACCCGAGCGCGACGGCTTCCTCACCCCGGGAACGGGCGGCGATCGATAGCTCACCGCGGCGCTGAAGCCGAAGCGTCTTGTCCTCGAACGCACGCGTCAGCACGAGCGATCGGTAGAGGTGACAGAGGTCCTCGGCCGAGAGGTCCGGTGGCTCGCCGTCGAGCGAGCCGTCAGGTGCTAGTATACGGTGAAAGTCCTCCGCCGGGCGTTGTTCGGTCCACTGTGACATACTGGCACCGATTCGGAGCCGACGCTAATAGATTGTGGTGCTCACGGCTTTGTTTAAGAAGTCCTGTATTGCCCTGAGTTCCTAAACACGGACTATGATTCTTTAACTTCGAGGACTGACTCGATGTCTCAGCTCGGTAGCTCGCCGACTTGTTAAACAGAAACGACTTTCTAAACAAGGCCGGTGCTCACAGGGGTAGTGTTGACTCACGCAATTGCTCGCCGAACAACCACTGTGGGCGGGCCTGAAAGGAGCCGACTGCGTGGCGGCTTCGCCGTGGTTCGAAAGACGCCCTGCTCGTGGATTCTCGCCCCCGACATGGATGTACTCTATCCCCTCCCTGCTCGCTCGACCCATGCAGGTCTCGCCCTTCGAGGGGGGCTTCGAAGTAAGTCCGTTATTGCGATGGTCCGATCAACCATCGCGGTACTCTTCGACCGGCTGTGCCTGCTTGACTGCCTCGTGCGTATGGTCGGAATCCGCCGAGACGATCGGCGCATCGAGTTCCCTCCCCGTTCCCAGGACGATCGCGTCTTCCACCGTCAGTTTCAGGGCTTCCGAGCCGATTTCGTCGACGATACCCATCGAATGAGCCGCTGTTCGTTCGGTCGGCGAATGTATTTCGATCCAGGAAAACAGCTCCAGTATCTCCGTCGGCGTGCGGTCGCTTCCCCGGTAGTATAAGCGGCCGATACACGTCTCTAAAAGCGTCGGTGCGGACATGACGAACGTCCGGTCGGAGCGTTCTTCGAGGTAGAACTTGAGGCTCGAAACTCCCTCCAAGTGGTCGATGGCGAAGCTCGCATCGAGAACGAACATCAGGAACCGTCTTCGCCGGAGAACTCCTCGTCGTTCTCCGCCCAGCGCTCCCGTTGCTCCGCTTTCGAACGCCGGCGCAGTTCGCGGGACAGTCGGGTAGCATCCCCGTTCCCGAACGCCCCGAACCCCGCTTCGATCTGCTCGCGCTTTCATTCGGCATCGTCATCGAGCAATCGGTTGACGACAGCGTTGAAGCTCTCGTCACCGACTTTACGCCGTTCCAGCCTGCTCTTCACTGCTCCTGACACCCGAACGCTTGGTATGTGACATGATATGTTACACATGGTCTCAACGGTGTCGGATTGTAGGACTTATCACGAGCGCTAGGCTCTCGACCAGGGTCTTTATTTACCATTTTGTGACGATACTTGATAGCGACCGTGGTCCTTCCTTACCCTCGCCTCAGCCGAAGAGTTACTATCGCGTCCGTCGTGCGGGCCGGCATGGAGATCACCGGCGTCGAGACGTACACGCTCGGCCTGCCCATCGACCGGACGGTCGGCGACTCCCGGCTCGAAATCACCGATATGTACACGGTCGTCGTCGAACTGGAGACCGACGGGGGCTACACCGGAACCGGGTGGATGAACTCGTTGGGCTTTGCCCCTGACCTATTAGAGCGGTTCGTCGACTCGCAGTTCGCCGATATCGTCGTCGGCACCGATCCCTTCGCCACCGACGCTCTCCAGGACCGACTCCGCGCACAGACGATCTACTACGGCGAACTCGGTCTCTCGGCCTGGCCCCGGTCGGCCATCGACGTGGCCTGCTGGGACATCAAAGCCAAAGCCGCCGGTGTGCCGCTCTACGAACTCCTCGGCGGAGATGGCGGCGACGGCAAGAGTGGTGACGACTCTCGCGTGCGTGCTTATGCGTCGAGCATGGATGCTCATCACGACCTTGACGAACTCACCGACCTCCACGGGGGATTCGCCGAGGAGGGCTTTAGCGCGTTCAAGACGAAGGTCGGTGACAAATCACCTACAGAGGAGGCCCGCCGCATCGCCGAGATTCGCGAGGCGGTCGGCTCGGGTGCCGAGATATTCGTCGACGCCAATCAGGCCTGGACGGTCGCGGAAGCCATCGAAACGCTCGACGCAATGGGCGAGCACGGAATCGACTGGATCGAAGAACCGATCTCCCAGTTCGATCTCGACGGTCACCGCCGCGTCGCCGAAGCGACCGGGCCGCCGCTCGCGACCGGCGAGATGCTGAACCGGCCCGAGCAGTTCCGATACCTGCTCGAACGCGGCGGCATGGAGATCTGCCAACCCGACCTGATCCGTGCTGGAGGGATCTCCGGACAGATGGACGTCGCTACCCTCGCGGCAACATATAACGTCCCGCTGGCGACCCACTTCTATTACCCCGTGAGCGCTCACGTCGTGAGCGCCGCTCCCACCGGATACGTCGTCGAGTATATCCCCGAGTACGACGTCGCCCCGATCCTCGACCCCGCGCCGGTCGTCGAGGGCGCCCAGGTCCACTTGCCGGATCGGCCGGGCCACGGCTATCGGATCGACCCCGACGCGAAGGACGAACGTCTCGTGACCTTCGACTGATGGTGTGTTTCGCCCCGGTCCGTGATCGACGTGATCGATCCCGTCTCACCCCATTTCGCCTCGTTTCGCTTCGGTTCGCTCCATTCCGATTCGTCCTATCGGACCCGTGTTCGGTTCGAGTCGGCCAATGCCGTCCTAGTCCTTTGATCCCTTCGACGACCGGTAACGTCTTGAGGCGTGCCAACACACCGTTCGTCGATGTCGGACACGAACGTCTACTACGACGAGGACGCCGACCCCTCGGCGCTCGACGATCGAACGGTGGCGATGATCGGCTACGGCAACCAGGGGCGCTCACAGGCGCTCAACCTCCGGGATTCGGGCGTCGAGGTAGTTGTCGGCAATCGCGCGGACGACTACCGCGAGCGCGCTCACGAGGACGGTTTTGACGCCACATCCATCGAGGAGGCGGCCGCCCGCGGTGACGTGATCTGCCTGTTGATCCCCGACGAGATCGCCCCGGCACTGTTCGACGCCGAGATCGAACCGGGGCTCGCGGAGGACGACACGCTCTACCTCTCGCATGGTTACAATCTCACCTACGATCTGTTGGGCCAACCCGACACGGTGGACGTGGTGATGGTAGCCCCGCGGATGGGCGGGTGGGCGGTGCGGACGCTGTACGAGTCGGGCCAGGGCTTTCCGAGCGTCATGGCCGTCGAGCAGGATTACACCGGCGAGGCGAAACGGACGGCGCTCGCGATGGCGAAGGCCATCGGTTCGACGAGAGCGGGAGTCGTCGAGGGCACCGCGGAGATGGAGACGATCACGGACCTGCTCTCCGAACAGGCGCTCTTTCCGATCTGGGCGAACGCGATGCTCGCGAAATATCAGGTCGAGGTCGCCCACGGCATCCCGCCGGAGATCGTCATGACCGAACTCTACCTGTCGGGTGAAATGGCCGAGATCTTCGAGGCGATGGCTGCGGAGGGCTATCTCGGCCAGCTCCCCTTCCACTCGACGACGAGCCAGTACGGACAACTCAGCCGGATGGACGCGTTCGACGAGACGCCGCTCGTCGAGTGGTTCGAAGACCAGCTGGCACATATCGACGACGGCGGGTTCGCTCGCGAGTGGTCCGCCGAGCAGTCGCTCGACCGACCGGGGCTCAAACGCCTCTACGACAAATACGAACAGAGCGACTTCTTCGAGGCCGAACAACGGACGATGGATCGGCTGAACATCGGCGCGGGCGCGGACGCCGAAGACGAATAGAACGAAGCGCCGGAACGGAGCGTCGGAGACATCGGACCTGTTCGCCTCGGCGCGTGCGAGCATCCGACGGTCGCCGCTCACCGTCACCGTTCGACAGTCGATGGTCGCTCGCTCGTCGTCCGCCGTTCGACCGGCGTCGTCTTTATTAGCGGTTGTCCTGTGGGTCCGGCATGGACCCCGACCTCGCGGACGGACTGCGCGACGGCGAGTCGATCGTCGGCAACTGGGTGTCGATCGGGCACCCGACGGTGGCGGAGGTAAACGGCATCGTCGGCTTCGACTTCGTTCTCATCGATACCGAACACTCGGCGACAGGTATCGAGACCGTCGCCGAGCTCGTCCGCGCGCTCCAGTACGGTAGCGCGCCCGCGCCGATCGTGCGCGTCGGGGGCAACGACCCGGTCGAGATCAAACGCGTGCTCGACATCGGGGTCGCCGGCGTCATGGTGCCGATGGTGAACACGGTCGCCGAAGCAGAGGCCGCCGTGCGCGCGATGCGCTACCCTCCTGAGGGAATCCGCGGCGTCGCCGGCGGCCGGGCGACGGGGTATGGCTCCGAGTTCGAAGAATACGTCGCAACGGCGAACGACGCGTTGGTCACGATCGTCCAGGTCGAGTCCGAAGAAGGGGTCGAAAACGCCGAGGGAATCGCCGCGGTGGAGGGCGTCGACGCGCTGTTCGTCGGGCCCTCGGACCTCTCGACGTCGCTCGGCGTCGCGGGCGAGTGGGAGAGCGCCGTCTTGGAGGAGGCGATGGAGCACGTGATCGAGGCGACCGAAGGAACGAACACCGCCGTCGGGTCGCTCGCGCTCTCCGAAGAGGACGTCGAGCGATGGATGGAGTTAGGGTTCGACTTCCTGATCGTCGGCACCGATACACGGTATCTCATCCAGGGAGCCGCCGAACTGAAAGCCGCCTTCGAGGAGGCCGCTGGCGACGAGTGAACGATTAGCGGCGACCGTAGGCGACCGCTGACGACCGACGACGGCCGAGCTACCAATACACGGCCACGCTTATACCGAGTACGTTCATACCTCGTCTCCATGACCGCCGAGTACGAAGGGGCTGAGTACACGCCCGTCGACGCCGCGTCGTGGACGTTGCGCGACGAGGAGACGCGACGGTTCGTCTCCTCGGCGACAGGGAGGGTGAGCTCGCTCGTGCGCTCGACGCTCGGTCCCAACGGACTGGACGCCCAGATCGAGACGCTCGACAACGTCGACGAACCCGAGACGATTCACACTACCGACGCCGCCGAGATCCTCGACGCCATCGAGCGCGGCGGCGGCTTTTCCCACCCGGTCGCCGCGCTGTTCGTCGACAGCGTCGACGCCATGCAACGGGGGCTCGGGGACGGCTCGACGACCGCAATCGTGCTCGCCGACGCCCTGGTTCGAGAGGGTATCGACCTGATCGAGAGCGGTGTGCATCCGAGCACCGTCGTCGTCGGCTACTCGATGGCGGCCGCCCGCGCGGGCACCGTTCTCGACGCGCTCGCCTCCGAAGTCGATCCCGACGATGAGGAGCTACTCCGCCGGGTCGCGGCGACATCGATGACCGCCGACATCGCCGACCCGACCCGCGAGGCGTACGCTACTCAGGTGGCCGAGGTAGTCCGGGACCTGTCTCGCGTGGGCGACACCGACTGGATCGACACGGACGACGCGAAGGTACTCGCCGACCGGGCCGCGACGGGCGATCGGTATCGGGGGATCGTCGTCCGTCGCTATCCGGGCCCGCTCGACGAATCCGAGGAGGCCAAGCGGGAGTTCGACTGGTCGACGCTCGATCCGATGACCGACGCCACCGTCGCGCTCTGTGACCGCGAGATCGACTTCGAGCGGACGGCGCTTTCCTTCGGCGAGGGGCAGGATTCGGGCGTGGAACTCGCTACCACAGAAGGGGTAAGTGCCTACACCGAGGGGCTCGACCGGCGGATCGCGGCGGCGGCAGAGCGCTTGGTCGATCTCGGCGTCGACGTGTTCGTCTCCCAGCCCGAGATCGACGAGGGGATCGAGCGGACGTTCGAGGCCCGTGGTATAATCGTCGTCGACGGGGTGAAGTACCCGCGCGTCGACGTCTACCGGCTCGCGCGGGCGACCGGGGGAACCGTAGTCGATGACCTCGACGACCTCACGCCCGATCGCCTCGGCACCGTCGGCTCGCTTTCGGAACGCCGCGTCGGCGACGAGAAGTGGACCTTCTTCGACGACTGTGACGGCGGCGTCTTCACGCTCGTCGTCGGGACCGGAACCGACACCGCGAGCGCCGAACACGAACGGCTCTTAGAGGACGCTCTGGAGGTGACCGCGACGGCCGTCACCGATCGCCAGGCGTTGCCCGAGGCCGGCGCGCCCGCGATGGCCGTCGCCAGCGCGCTCCGGGCGTACGCGCCGTCGGTGTCGGATAAAGAACAGCTCGCGATCGAGGCGTTTGCGGATGCCATGGAGACGATCCCGCGGACGCTGGCCCGGAACGCAGGAGCCGACCGGCTGGACGCGCTGGTCGCCCTCCGCGGCGCTCACGCTCGATCCGACGGCGAGGACCCGGCATCGATCGGGCTCTCGGCCGACGGCGAGCCGATCGACGCCTGGGAGGCGGGGATCGTCGCCCCGCGGCGGGTGTTCTCCCAGGCAATCGAGACCGCACGGGCCATCGCCGAGCAGCTGCTTACCGTCGATGCCGTGCTCCACCCGGGTGTCGATCTCGGGACCTTCCGCCCCGAACCCGAACGGGACTGACGGATCGAACAACGGCCGACGCCATCGACGCGTCACCCACCTCGTCTATATCGTCCTCTTCGTCTCCGTCCCCGCCGTCCGGCCGTCCTCGTCGCTCTCGTTGTCCGTAGCGCTCCAGTTCCTTCACCGTCGTTCCTCGCGCTCGGAAGGGGTCCCGTCTTCGTCGTCGCTCAGGTCCGAGGCCGGGAGTTCGGCGTCGATGCGAACGAGTCGACAGGCCAGTTCGGTCGCCGCCTCCCATATCGCCCGCTTGAGCGCCGTCGGCTCCGCGATCGGGTCTTCGTTCTCGGCGAGGACGTTACGCGTCCCGCCGGCGAGACAGTCGATGCCGACGGCGTCGCGGCCTTCGTCGTGAGCGACCCGGAGGCGCACGACGCCGCGCCAGCCGTCCATGCCGGCGTTGACCGCAAGCGTCCGGGGAACCGTCGTCAGCGCGTCGCCGAAGGCCTCGATCGCGAGGCTCCGACCCTCGGCGACCGAGCGGGCGTGCTCCCGAGCCGCCAGCGCGCCGGCCGTCTCGGTAGCGCCGCCACCTGGAGATACTCTCCCCGTTCCGCGGGCGTGAGTGGCGGCCGCCAGCGCGCTCTCGACGGCGCGCTCGAACTCGTCGACCGATCGCGGGTCGGGCGCGCGACAGAAGAGGGTGTGGACCGGTTCACGCTCGCTCCCGACGGTCTCGACGTTCGTCATGTCGCGCCCGGCGTGGCGCGTAACGCCGACGTTCGCCCGGCCGAGCGTCCCCTCGCTCACGGCTTCGAGTCCCGGGACGGCCGTCGCGCCCGTCGCGCGGGCGACCACCGACAGGTCCGGCTCGTCGACGCGCTGGAGGGCGAGCACGCCCCTATTGGCGAGGGTTCGCTCGACCCGATCGTTGGCCGCCATCCCCGTGACGATTACCCGACAACCGGCGTCGATGGCCGCATCGAGCGTCGCCTCGAACTCCTCGCGCTCGCGCTCGCCGATCGCGGCCCGTTCCTCGAAGCCCTCGGGACCCATCGAGAGCGACGCTTCCCGCCGGTCGGTGGTACTCCCGATCGTCGCTACGTCGATCGTCTCCGTGAGAACCGCTACGCCGGCGTCGTCGAGCGTTCGAGGCATGCCCTCGACGGCCGGATCGCGGTCCAGCACGACGCCCTCGACGAGTTCGGTCTCGGACTGGCTCCCCCCGAGCCGCGAAACGACTGTGATCCGATCGGCGTCGAAGCCGCCCCCGAGAGCGTCTGCGACCTGCTCGACGTAGCCGCCGATCTGCGCCCGACTGTTCGGGTCGCGCGTCCCCGTCATCGCGGTCCGGGCGACGGCACCGACGCCGACCGATTCGAGCGGGCGGGCGCTTCGTTCGGCGCGTTCGAGCGCAACGCCGAGCGCTTCGCGATACCCCCGCTCGATCGCCGTCGGCTGGAGGCCCAAGTCGGCGAGGCGATCGGCCTCGTCGAGCAACGCGCCCGTGATGGCGACGACCGAACTCGACCCGTCGCTGTGGGTTTCCCGGAAGTCGCTGGCGGCACTCTTCAAGATCCGTACCGCCGGGTTGTCCAGTTCGAGCGAATCGAGCACGACCGACCCCGACGCCGTTGTCGTCACCACGCCGTTCGTGTCGACGACGAGCTTGTTCGCGCCGAACGGGCCGATCGTCGTCCGGACGATATCACAGACCGTCCTCGCGTCGGCGGTCAGGTCACCACGCACGTCGTCGGCCATGGCACCCCTTGTTAGGTCCGCCGTTTAGGTGTGTAGGTTCGACG
>PXQR01000091.1 GCA_003021235.1 Halobacteriales archaeon QH_6_64_20
ACGAGGTCGACGCCGGCGGGACCTTCGAGAAACGGGTTCGAAGCGACGAGACGTTCGAGAACGCTCTCGTCGACGTGAGCGCCGAGAACGCGGGGTTCGATATCGTCGCGACGGGTAGCGACTGGACGATCCGAAACGTCGGCATCAGCGGGACGAACGGGAGCGAAGCGGCGGGTTCAGCGTTCAGGCTCCAGGTAGCGAAGGGGAGTTCCGGAACGTTCGAGAACGTCTACATCGGCGACGGCGCGGTCGACGGCGACAACGCCGGAATCTTCGTGCCGACCGCTCACGCCGGCACCCTCACGATCCGGCGCTGTCACGTTGCGGGCTGGCCGGACAACGGGATCTACGCCAGCGCGCCGGGACGCGAGGAGCGCAATGGGCAGGGGGGTGTCGTCCGGATCGTCGACTCCTATGCGTACAACAACAACATCGCGGGCTTCCGGCTCGGCACCGACGGCTCCTCGATCGAGCGCTCGGTCGTCCACGTCGAAAGCGACGTTCCGAACAACGCCGCCGGCAAGGAAAACGCCCGCGGGATCTGGGTGAAGGAGGGCGGTACCGTCGACATCGAGAACTGTGACGTTCTCCTCGCCCATCCCGACGGGACGAACTGCGTTATCGAGAGCGACGACGGCTCGGAGGGACTCGCACGCGTGCGAAACTCGTCGGTCGCGGCGCGAGCGGACGCCGAGCGCTTTTACGGAAACGTTACCAGCAGTGACGTCGACGACGACCCGGACGTGACGCCGCCGGCGAGCGTGCCCGAAAGCCCCGAAGCGGCCGCCCGCGGGCGACATAACGGTGACGGTGCGGACGACGGATCGGGCGAGGCGAGCGCCGCAGGCGCCACGAGCGACGCGGGCAACCGAAAATCGATCGTCGTCGCGGGCGGCGACCGCAACGAGGGGAAAGTCATCGACTACACGCTCGAAGCGGACGGCGACCTCGCCGGAACGGTCGCCGCCGAGGACGACGAGACGGTTACCGACGGGCGAGTCGACGGGCTAACCGACGGCTCGCGGGACGCCTTCGCGCTCGACGGTGCCATCACCTCGTTCGAAGCGACGTTGACCGACGACCAGGACCGACCTCGCGCCCGCGTTGTGATCACCGCGGACGGCGATCGGTCCCGCGTTCGCTTCGAAGGCGGTAGCGACGACGACCTCCTCGAATACCGGTTGGAGGTGACCGGATCGGTAACGGCGACGCCGAGTGTCGAGGAGGAAAGCGGCGTCTCGGAGCGCAGCGCCCGCGGAGCGACGGGCGGTGCGGCGGACGAGCTTTCGTTCACCGGCGAGATCGTCTCGCTTCGGGCTGCGTTCCCGCCCGACGGGGAGCGGTTCCTCGTGGCGGTGAAGCCCGGTCGCTGATCGCCGACCGCTATCGACCGTGAACGGCGGATGGACGGCGGACGGCTGAGTTCGGTCCCTCGACCCGCTCACGCTCCCCCCGCTTACCGCGTCTTGTCGGCGTCGAGACACCGACAGACCGCCAGTCGGCCCCCACACTGTGGACACGCCTCGACCGGACAGAACGGGTGGTGGTATCCACCCGGCCGAACGTCACACCCCGGACAGCGATCGGCGGCCGACATCCCTTCCTCCTCGCCGTACCGGATCGCCCGCAGAGTTACCCCGTTAGGAAACGCGATCGTCGCCGTCGTACAGCTATCCGCGATGGGTAAGTCACGACCGCAATCGAAACACTGCTCGACCGCTCGCACTCCAGCCGGACGTCCTCCGGCGCTCCGCTCGTCGTCTCGCGTCCCCTGACCCCCGATCGCGTCCCGAACGCCCTCGATGGAACCCATTAGCTCGTGTTCGTATTACGGTAGGCGGAGGTTAAATCCGTATTGTAGATTGCTTACGACATACGTTGCTCGACTCGAACGCCGTAGCCCGGCATCGTCGTCGAGGCTCGGCGATACCCGCGCGTTCCTCCGGCGTCTCGTGCCCCTCGGCCGCAGTACGAAGGGGCTACCGCGACTCGTGACGCTCTCGGGGCACTGCGGACGATCGGGCCGTACGTACGCCGCGGCTCCCACGGGGATCGGTAACCACGGACCCGAACGGGACGGCGCGCACGAGAGGGACGCTTCGACGGGGCTACGATCGGTTCCGAGCGTACTTGACCAGCGCTTCGCCGAGCGAACCGACAAGCATGAGAAAGGAGCCGACGACGAACGCCCATACGCCGAGCGTTTGGAGTTGCTGTTCGAACAGGAACAGGACACTGCCGACGAAGAACAACACGTTGCCGATGAGTCCCAAGGTCAAGTGGATCCACTGGTACTCGTCGAAGAAGTCCCTGAGAACGGCTCTGTCCACGAATCGAAGCGAACGGCTCGTTCCGGCTCCCATCGGTCGTCCGTACGGAACGATCGTGCCGGATCGGAAACCGTGTTGGCCTGCGATCTTAAGCAATTTATAAAACCCTCCGAGTTGGGAGGCGATTTCGTCAGTACGTCGTTTACCTCACGAGCGTTCGTCGCGTCGCTCGGCCGCCGTCTCGAAGGCCGCCTCCGCCCGTTCGCGCGAGCGGCGTCCCTCGCGGGCGGCGATCGCCTCCGGGTCGGGGCTCGCGTCGTCGTCGATCCGCGCCCACGAACCGTGTACCTTCGCGTGACACCACCGACAGAGCGAGACGGTGATCTCGTGGCTTCCCTCGCTCGAACGCGCTTCGGCGTACGAGAGGTGGTGTTCGGCGAGCAACGGGCGCTTTCCCGACGAGGTCGTCCGGCGTTCCTCGAGTCCACACCGAACGCACCGGTGATCGCGCGACCGCGAGCGGTAGTGCGGGCAGTCGCACCACGTCCATGTTCCGTCGCACTCGGCGTCGCGACCGTACTTCCCGTCGTGTTCGCCGTCGTTGCCTATACCGGGGTTCGCCCCGTCCGACCCGTCTGACGCGCCCGACGCATCCGACACGCCCGATGCGTTCGACGCGTCCGACGCGCCCGGCGCGCCCGCCTCCGTCGAGTCGTCCGTAACGACGGGACAGGCGTAGTCCTCGCGGCGGCGCTCGCGGGCGAAGGCCGGGTCGCGCTCGGCGTGCTCGACGGCGAACCGACAGCGCCCGTCGTCGGTTACGTAATCGCACTGGCCGGCGAAGGCGTAGGGATCGTCGACCCCAACCGACGTCCCCGACGGGGTCTCTTCCATACGACCGGTTTCTCGGTCGGGGACTTCGGAGTTACGACCGCTCCGCCGAGTCCCTGCTCCGGTCGCCGTCGGATACTCGATCTATATTCCACTTTATCTAAATTAGTAAATTAGAATCGAACGGGTAGAATTATACAAGCGACGATAGCAAATCATAAGTGGGCGGAGACAGGAGACTTCAATGGATTATGGGAAACGATAGTTCGGTGCTGTGGGGCGTCGGCGCGGCCGCCGTTGCCCTGTTAGTCGCGGTGTCGCTGGTCGCCGGTGTCGGTGCGGTCTCGGCGGACAGTCACACCGATGAGAACCCCGAAGCATCGGTGGACTTCGACGATCAGACGACCGAGGGTGATATCGTTACCGTCGACGAGGTCACGGTCGAAGAGGGTGGGTTCGTCGCGATCCACGACTCGTCGTTGCTCGACGGTGAAGTAGTGGAAAGCGTTATCGGGGTCTCCGAATACCTCGAAGCCGGCACGCACGAGGACGTCGAAGTGACCCTGTTCGAAGAGGTTGACGGTGCCGAGTTCGACCAGTCCGAACTCGACGAGGACAGCACGCTGATCGCAATGCCCCACCGCGACACCGACGGCGACGAGGAGTACGACTTCGTCGAGAACGATGGCGGTAACGACGGTCCCTACACCGAGGACGGTGAAGCGGTCGTCAACGACGCGCACGTCGATGTCGAGGAAACCGACGACGATGATGCGGTCTTCTCCGAGCCGGTCGAGATCGCCGTTGAGGGACTCACCATCGAGGTCGGCCCGCCCGAAGAGGGTGACGAGGACGGAGTCTACACCGACCTCAACGGTGACGACGAGGTCACCGTTCTCGACGCGCTACTACATGCCGTCGTCGTGACCGCCGTCGAGGAGGACGAACTCGACCTCAGCGGCGAGCAGGCCGAGGCCGTCGACATCGACGGGGACGGTGACGTCGACTACGACGACGCACTCGAAATCGCGGAGATAGCCCACGAAGAGGGCTGAAACGGCCGAACCGGCGAACCCTTTCTTTCGACTCGGTCCCGATTTTCGATCCTGACTCTCGACTCCGACCCCTGACATCGATGCCGACCTCGTTTCGCGGCTTGGAGAGGAAAGCGCGTATAGCCTGTGAGCGCTCGTAACCGACGGTTCGCAACGCTCGTGGCGAGCAGTCGTGAGCGAATGAGCAAAGACTTCGCACCGGAGTCGCCTTGAGGTCCCGGGTGCAAGCAATGGCGTGAGTTCCCTCGCCGCGCTCGTCGGTGCTCTCCGCGCGGAGGCACGCCGGACGAACGAGCGCCGCCTGCTGGTGCTCCACGGAACGCGCGAGGCGTGCTACGAGGGCGCGCGCGAAGCGCTCGCCGCGAGCGGGGTCGATCGGCAGGAAACGAAGCTCGTCGGCGAGCACGACGCCCTTCCCGCCGAGCGCGTTCCGCCGAAGCGAACGAACGCGTTGCTCGGCACGACGACGACGGTAGCGATGTTCGACGCCCACGACTCGTGTCGCCCGAACGCGCTCGGGCGCGTCGTCGGCACCGTCGACGGCGGCGGCCTGGTATTTTTCCTCGTTCCGCCGCTCGCCGAGTGGCCGGACCGTCGGGACGGGTTCGACGCCTCGCTCGCCGTCTTTCCCTACGACGTCGAGGACGTCACCGGGGCGTTCAGGACGCGACTGGTCTCGCTCCTGCGAGCACACCCGGGAATCGCGATCGTCGACGCCGGTTCGCGCTCGGTCGAGCGCGACGGGCGTACCCACCCCGCTCCGCGGCGGCGTTCAGGGCCGAACGTCGGGCGCTCTCCCGGCGAACCGTCGCGAGCTACCGGCACGACGGCGGACGGGAGGACGGCTACCGGCGATCGGGAGGGAACGGGGTTCCCGGCGGCGGTCTACGAACGATGCCTGACGGCCGATCAGAGACGGTGCGTCCGGACGTTCGAGCGCCTCCACGGATCGAGGGTGGCGATCGTCGCCGAGGCCGACCGTGGACGGGGCAAATCGAGCGCCGCCGGCCTCGCCGCGGGGGCGCTCGCGGCGGACGGAAAGGACGCACTCGTGACCGCACCGAGCTACCGAGCCAGTACCGAGCTGTTTGCCCGCGCCGCGGCGGTACTCACCGATCTCGATATCGAGGTGGTCCCTGACGACGAGGCAAACCCGCGCGTTCTCGATACCGATAGCGGGCGCGTTCGGTTCGTCCCCCCGAGAGTCGCGGCCGATCTCGTCAGTCGACGGTCCGGGTCGGCCGCGGTCGACCGCGGTGAGGGGACCGGAACGGTGCGGACCGAGGTCGAGGGGGACTTCGGGGCCGACGGGCGTAGCGAACCCGACGTCGTGTTCGTCGACGAGGCGGCCGGCCTCCCGATCCCGGTGCTCGACCGGCTTCTCGGGGCCGACCGGATCGCGTTTACGACCACGGTCCACGGCTACGAGGGGGCCGGCCGGGGCTTTACCGTACGGTTCCGCGAGCGACTGGCGGCGAGCGACCACGAGGTCACGGAGACGCGCCTCGACGAGCCGGTACGGTACGCGGCGGGCGACCCGATCGAGGTCTGGGTTTTTCGCGCGCTGTTGCTCGACGCCCGCCCGCCGGTCGAGCCGCTCGTCGCCGACGCCGCCCCCGAAACGGTGCAGTACGAACGCCTCGCGAGTGCCGACCTGCTGGCCGACGAACAGCTCCTACGGGAGGCTTTCGGCCTGCTCGTCGCCGCCCATTATCGCACCGAGCCGAACGACCTAGCGCGTCTGCTCGACGGGCCGAACCTCGCGGTGCGCGTGCTGGTCCATCGAGGGCACGTCGTGTCGGTCTGTCTGCTCGCGCGCGAGGGCGGACTGCCCGCCGAGCGCCGGCGGGACCTCTACGAGGGCAAGCGGATCAAGGGGCACATGCTACCGGACCTACTGACGAGCCAGTTATCCGACGAGCATGCTAGCGGCCTTATCGGAGTCCGCGTGGTCAGAATCGCCACCCACGACGCCGCCCGCTCGCGCGGCCTCGGCTCACACCTCCTCGATCGGGTGCGCGCGGAACTGGAGGGCGAAACGACCGGCCACGACCGGGAAAACGGGGATCGCTTCGGGCGCGTCGATTGGCTCGGTGTCGGGTACGGCGCGACACCCCCGCTGATCGACTTCTGGCGGGCGAACGACTTTCACACCGTCCACGTCTCGACGACGCGCAATGATCGAAGCGGCGAACACTCCGCGCTCATGCTCTCGGGACTCACCGATCGAGGCGAGGCGCTCACGGAACGCCACACCCGCTGGTTCGCCCGGCGCTTTCCGGCGGTGCTGTCGGATGCGCTGTCGGCGCTCGATCCGGACATCGCTCGCGGCGCGCTCTCGGGTGCCGGCGTCGCGATCGAACCCGATCTCTCCGCGCGCGAGTGGCGGGTGATCTGCGGGGCGGCGTACGGATCGGGGCTGTACGACGCCGACCCGGGCCCGTTCCGGCGGCTCGCGCTCGCGTACTTCACCGACCCGGAGGCCTCCGGCGCGCTGTCGGATCGGGAGGAACGCCTGCTCGTTCGCCGGGTGTTCCAGGCTCGCCCGCCCGAAACGATCGCACGGCGGCTCGGCTACGAGTCGAAGCGCCAGTGTCTACGCGGGCTTGGCGATGCCTACGCCACGCTCGCCGATCGCTACGGGGACGAGATCGGCCGTGCAGAGCGCGACCGTTACGGGTGACCGTTTTTGTTCCTACTCGTCGGTCCGAAGCGGACATCGACGGGAAGCGGACCGTTATCCGTCCCGAAAGCTCCGAACGACCCGGCGATCGGCGAGCGACCGATAGCCGGTCGAGAACCCGCTCGTCGCAACAGAAGGCCTATTTCTCGTTCGTCACGAGAGGTACTGATGACCGGTAGCCGAGGGCTGGCTCCGTTCCGCGTGGGTTCGGTTCCCCGCGATACGTTGCTGATCGCCGTCGGTGTCTGTCTCCTCGTCGGAACGCTCGCGATCAGTGCGGTGACCGCGCCCGCTATCGGCTCCCCGAACCGGAACGCGGCGAACGAGACGGGGGCGCTGACGCTCGTCGGCTCGCAGGGCGGCGGGCCGGGATGGCACGAGTACGGGAGCGTCTACCTGCTGAACGGAAGCGACGTCGTCTGGCGGGAGGGTAGCGCCGAGAGCTACTTCGACGCCACGAGAACCCCGGACGGCACAGTCTTAGCGGGGTTCATGCAGGGCGGCTACGACTCGTGTGGAGAGTACGAACCGCCGTGTACCCGGACCGGGTTTCGAGTCATCGATCCCGGGCCGACGCCCCGAGTCGTCGAGGAGTACAGCTTCCCAGTGCGAACGAGACGGAACAGCGAGGTCCACGACGTCGAGCGACTCGATTCGGGCGAAGTCCTCCTGACCGACATGGACGCAGAACGGATTTTCACGGTGAGAGACGGCGAGGTCTCCTGGCAGTGGTCGGCGAGTTCGTTTTACGACGCGCCGCCGGACCCGACGCGAACCGACTGGCTCCACATCAACGACGTCGACGTCATCGACGAGGGCAGGTACCTCGTCTCGGTCAGGAACGCTAATCAGCTATTGGTCGTCGAGCGGGGCGAGGGCGTCGTCGAGGTCGTCAACGAGGACCGCTCGGACCGAAACGACGCGAACTGTCGCCAATCCGGGCAACTGCGCGACACCAACGGTGACGGGGACGTTCGCTGTGGCGATCCGTCGATCCTCGATCACCAGCACAACCCCCAATGGCTCGGCGACGGTGCAGTACTCGTCGCCGACAGCGAGAACGATCGCGTCGTCGAACTCCACGAGCGAAACGGCACATGGGAGGTCGCGTGGAGCCTACAGCGAACCGCCGGCGTTGGGCTCTCCTGGCCGCGGGACGCCGATCGACTTTCGAACGGCAACACGTTGGTTACCGATACCCTCAACAAGCGGATCGTCGAAGTGAACGAGTCCGGCGAGGCCGCTTGGAGCTATCGGACCGACCGGATCCCCTACGAAGCGGATCGACTTCCGATCGGCGAGGCGGTCGGTGGCCCGACCTACAGTGACACCACCACCACCAACACCGTTGGCGAGCGCCGAACCGATTCGGCCCGTTCGATGCTCTCGGTTCTGCTCGTCGGTATGCAGGCGATATATCCGGGTCTTCCGTTCTGGTTCGGCGAGACACAGCTCCTCCTTACGCTCGTTTCGCTCGGATGCCTCCTCGGCGGAGCGGCTATCGGGCTTCGGAAGCGAGGGGGACGTCGAAACACCGATCGAGAGTGAAACGGTCGAGAGCCGAGCTAACCCTCGTATGTATGTCATCGATCACGTCGCTCGTGGCTCACGATAGGCGGGGTTCCTAAGGAATATGGGGTCGGAGCGACACCGAACCCCCGTTCGCCGGAGCAAGTCCTATACCCACCGCGTCCCTTCGATAACCCGTTGTGGTTCGATCGAAACGGGCTGTCTCCGCGTTCGTACTCGTCGGGGCGGTCGTCGTTCCGGGTGTCGTCAACTACGCCCTCGTCCGAAGCGGGTTCGGAACGCTCGGAACCGTGATCTGGGTGCTCGGATACGGCGTCGGCGTGCTCGCGCTATGGTACGTCTGGCTTCGGCCGCTCGACCTCAGCGGGCCGGAGGAAAGCGACCCACGCGACGCGGGAGACCGGGCTACGGAGCCGGAGGCGAGTCGGCCACGATCGAACGAAGAGGCGCGAGGATGAGAGAAGGTCGCTTCCGGCCATCCACGATCGATAACGGGGGAGAAACGACGGTGAGCACCGGTCCGACTCGGGCGATCCACGGACGGCGACCGTCCGTTCGATCGGGGCGACAACGATATGACGATCGTTTCCATCGGAAGGGTAGTGTCGTTCCGGTCGAAGCCGTTCGACTCGCTTAGTTCAGATCATTGTTCCGCTTCCGTCGCGGTCTGAGTCCGTCTCGCGATCGGGATTCCGATCCGTCTCACTGCTGTCACGAGTGCCGTTCGAGGGTTCGCCGTTACCCTCGTCATAGGCGAGGAACACGACGACGGCGAAGAGAAGCGGCGAGAGGACGGCTACCACCAGCGCCGCAACGACCAGCAGCGCGCCGGGCGGGAGCGACGCGCCGACCTGCAGCGGGAGCGGAAACAGGGTATTGAACTGGAAGAACATCGTGTGTCGTCTATGGGATCAGGTTTGCTCCGTATCTGTGTTCGTGTCGCCGGTTCGATCGGGGGTGATCCGCGAGAGTCTCATTGCGTTGCCGGTAACTAATACAGTCATCCCGACGTCGCCGGCCAACACCGCGAGCACGACTGAAACGTAGCCGAAGGGCACCCCGATCGCGAGGATCGCTTTCGCCCCCAAGCTCCCCCAGATGTTCTGGCGGATCACGCCGTTCGCACGACGGGAGAGGGTATAGAGATAGGGCAGCTTCGAGAGGTCGTCGGCCATCAGGGCGATGTCGGCGGTCTCGATGGCGGTGTCGGTGCCCGCCGCGCCCATCGCCACGCCCACCGAGGCGGTCGCCATCGCCGGGGCATCGTTGATGCCGTCGCCGACCATCGCTACTGTACTGTGCTCCTCGGTGAGGTCCTCGATCGCTTCGACTTTCTCGTCGGGCAGGAGTTCGGCGCGGTAGTCGTCGACGCCGACCCTCTCGGCGATCGCCTTCGCCGTCCCGTCGTTGTCGCCGGTGAGCATCACCGTCCGAAGGCCGGCCTCATGGAGTCCTTCGATGGCGACCCGTGCATCGGGGCGGACCTCGTCGGCGATCGCGATCACGCCCTCTAATTCCTCGTCGGTCCCCACGAGGACGATCGTCTTGCCCTCTGCCTGGAGGCGCGGGATCGTTTCTTCGAGCAGATCGAGACAGTTCCCCGCCTCGCCGTCGGCACACTGGCGCTCGGTCTCTTCGAGCACGACCCCGCCGTCGGTCGTGGGGTGGACGTGATCGAGATCGAAACCCACCTCCTCGAAGAGATCGGGCTTGCCGGCGTAATGCGTGGTTCCGCCCAGGTCGGCGCGCACCCCTTTCCCGGTAATGGCCTCGAAGTCCGCGACCGATCGCTCGCCGACGTCACGTTCGGCGGCACGGCCGACGATCGCGTCGCCGATCGGGTGCTCGCTTCGCTCCTCCAACCCGCGCGCACAGCGGAGCACGTCGCTTTCGGTGTTATCGTTGAGCGCGATCACGTCGGTTACCGCCAGTTCGCCTTTCGTGAGCGTGCCGGTCTTATCGAACGCGACCGCCTCGACCTCGCCCATCGTCTCCAAGTGATCGCCGCCCTTGATGAGCACGCCGTTCTTCGCGGCGCTGGTGATCCCCGAGACCACCGATACCGGCGTCGAGATGACAAAGGCACACGGGCAGGCGAGCACGAGCAACGTGATCCCGCGGACGAACCAGGTGACCCAGGCCCCGCCGAGAAACAGCGGCGGCACGAGCGTCGTCACGATCGCGAAGGCGACGACGACAGGGGTGTAATAGCCCGCGAAGCGCTCGACGAACTGCTCGCGGTCGGTCTTGTTCGACTGGGCTTGTTCGACCATCTCGATGACCCGCGAGAGCGTGTTCTCCGACGCCTCGACGGTGACTTCGATCTCCAGGTAACCCTGCTCGTTGATCGTCCCGGCGTAGACCTCCTCGCCGGGTGTCTTATCGACCGGCACCGACTCGCCGGTGATCGGTGCCTGATTGACGGCACTCGAACCCTCGACGACCTCGCCGTCCATCGGGATTTTGGTACCCGGCTCGACGAGGACGCGTTCGCCGACCGCGACCTCCTCGACGTCGAGTTCGATTTCCTCGCCGTCACGGCGCACGACGGCGCGATCGGGCGACAGTTCCATGAGTTCGGTCATGGAGTTTCGCGCCCGATCGACCGAATAGCGTTCGAGCAGTTCGGCGACGTTGAACAACACAGCCAGGGAAGCGGCCTCGACGTAGAGCGACGCCCCGGCGAAAAACAGCGAGAGGCCCGTCGCGCCGAGGATCGCGGCACTCATCAGGAAGTCGATGTCGAGGCTCAAATTTTTCGCCGAGTAGTAACCGTTGCGGAGGATGATCTGCCCGCCGATGGCGATCGCAACGAGCATAAAGGCGTCCCCGAGCAGGAGTTCGCCGCCCGGTACACTTAGGAGGGAAACGTCTTGTCCGCCGGGAACGAACGCGAAGAGGATCCCAACCCCGAGGAAGGCGGCACTGATCCAGGTCTCGATCGCACGGGGACTCCCCCAGACGCTCGATCGGTCGTCCGTCCCGTCGTCGGTCGCACCGCCGGCCGCGTCGCCCTCCGTGTCCGTCACCTCGTAGCCGGCCGTTTCGATCGCGTCGATGACTGCCGATCGGCCACTGCTCCCGGCGTCGTAGGTCACGACCGCTTTGCCTGCCGTCGGTCGCAGATCGTACTCCGCGATCGCACCGACGCTGTCGAGCGCGTTGGCGACCTTGTTCGCACAGGACGGACAATCCATCGCCGGTATCGAGAGGGTCTCGGTGCGTTCGGCGTCGGGTCCCTCGACCGTGTAGCCGGCCGCCTCGACGCGGTCGGCGATCGCTTCCGGATCGGTCCGATCGGCGTCGTACTCCGTGTAAAGGGTTCCCGAGGTAGGTCGCGTATCGATCCCTTCGACTCCCTCTAACTTCTCGACGCTGTTGGTGACCTTGGCAGCACAGGACGGACAGTCCATCCCCGGGACGTCCAACTGGACCGTCCGGTCCTCGGCGCGCTCGGCGTTTTCGTGTGTGTGATCCGCACTCCCATCGTGATCGCGGTCGCGGTCGCCGTCGCCGTGGGAGCGCTCCGGCGAACTGTCGCTCATTACTTTCCGCTTGGTCACGGGGAGTTATGAAGGTAGCTGCCAGCGAAGCGCCATTGAATAATAGGCGTTGTTAGTTCGGAGAGATTGGATTAACAACCCCGGCGCTCCGACGACCGAGATACGAGAGGATGACACGAGGTTCGAAAGGGGAATAGTTCACTGGCGTCGGCGAACGATCGATAGCACGAACAGGACGTAGGCTCCCCCGACGATCCCGAACGGAACGCCCGGAAACGGAGCTGACAGTGCTCTCGTGACGTCACTGCCGAGCGTCTTCCCGAGCGGCGTGAGCAGAAATACCGACGCGACCCCGAGCATACCATTGCGACGAGGAGGACCGATCCGTGCGGGTCCACACCGATCGATCGGTCGTTCGCCGAGTCCATCGCTATCGTTCCTGAAGGGTCCCGAGGTTTCGGCCTGCCGGTGGCGGTCCGTATTCGTCGGACACGATCGTCGGACCCATCGGTAGCGATCAGAAGACGCCTGCTATGAAGCCGATCCCCATACCGACGAGGATAACTGCGGTGACCGTCGGGAGGAGGTGGACGTAGGCTTCGATGCGCGCTTCGTACCGTTCGTAGCCGGCGACGAGAAGCAGGGTAACGCCGACGAGCGAGGTGAGAACGGCGAGCGAGTACAGCACCATCAGCTCCAGACAGTACGCCGACCCGGTGCAGATGGCGATGATATCGAACTCCTCGTTGTGCGCGAAGCCGAGTGCGAACGCGAGGAGAACCATCCCGTAGAGCCCACGGTCGGCCGCGTCGTCCGGGTGGTCGTGAGCGTGTGTCTCCCCACCATCGCCGACGAACGGAAGTCGGCCTCGGAGACGACCGGTAGAACCACTGGATTCGCTCGCAGTACCGTCGGCGTGATCGCTGTCGTACTGCCGGATTCCGAGCGCGATCAACAGGATACCGGCGACGTAGTTCATCCAGCCGAACTCGGTGAGTCCGAAGTACGAGAACGCGAAGAAGTACACGAGGACGACGGCGATACTGCTGACGAGGTGACCGATCCCGAGGATCGCGCTCGATACGGCGCCGTAGAACCACTTGTTCTCCGTATCGAGCGCGTAGCTCGCGGCGATCGCCCACCCGTGTCCGGGAGCGAGACCGTGGATGAAACCCAACGAGGCCGTCCCCGCCGCGAGTCCGAGCACGCTGCCGGCCATACCGTATCCGAGCCGAAGACGCCTATAGGGGTTGTTATGCCCGAATCGGTGGTCCGGTAATAACAAGTCCGATAGTTCGTCACCCCCTCGACAGCCGTATGCGAACGAGCCTGAACGTCCCGGGAGAGGTGCTCGATTCGTTCGACGAGACGTGGACGGCGGAAGGACTGGAGTCGCGCTCGCGCGCCGTTCGTGAGGCAATGACGGAATATATCGAACGCCATACCGAGCTCGAAGGGATCGATGGTGACGCGGTCGCGGCCGTGGCCTTCGACTACGAACACACGCTCGTGATCGGGGAACTACATACCGTTCAACACGAGTTCGAGGACGTTATCGGGACGACTCACTACCTCCACCATGGAGAGTGGTGTCTGGAGACCATCTACTGTACGGGTCCTGCCGATCGGATCCGTCGGCTCGTCTATCGGATCCGGGATTTCGACGCCGTTGGCCGTGCCAACGTATTGTTCGTCCAGCCGGTGGAGTAGCGGTGGACGGGAGTGCTTCGAGGGATTCGAGTTTCATGACATCGGCGAATACGACTCCCGATCGGCTCGTCGACGACCGGCGCTCGCCCGTTTTCCGCGAGTATATGTATCTCAGCCCGAGAATCGACGACGACCCCGTGGTTCTCGCTTCGGGAACCGTTCGTACCACTGGACGAGGTCATGAGCGGTAGCCACCCGCTACGCCGGGCAGAGACGCTGGTCCTCGTCGCGATCGGCGGGTTCGTCGGCGCGAACGCCCGCTATCTCCTCGGCCTCGCAGTACCCGGGCTCGCGGGTACCTTTCTCGCGAACGTCACCGGCAGTGCGCTGTTGGGCTTCGTGCTCTACGAGGCGATGGACACCGGTCTGCTCACCGCCGAGACGCGGCTCGTCGTCGCGACCGGCTTTCTGTCCTCCTATACCACCTACAGCACGTTCGCGCTCGAAACGATCCAGACGACGCCGCTGCTCGGCGTCACGAACGTCGCCGCGAGCTACGCGTTCGGGTTCGGGGCGGTCTACGTCGGCGGGTACGCCGCCGCGTCATTGGAGGACGGCTCGTGATCGCCGATCCGGCCTATCTCGTAGGGGCCGGCGGGGCGATCGGCGCGGTCTGTCGCTACCTCGTCGGCGAGGCAGTTCCCACGGAGTCGTTTCCGTTCGGGACGCTGATCGTGAACGTCGTCGGAAGTTTCGTGCTCGCCTTCGTTACGTTTCTCCGCGTTGACGATGGACTGTTGTTGCTCGTCGGGATCGGCGTGTGTGGCTCGTTCACGACGTTCTCGTCGTTCGCGTTCGATACCGTTCGACTCGGCGAGGAAGGCAAGGGGTATCGAGCGGTCGCGTACGCGACGGCGAACCTCGTCGGGGCACTGCTCGCGATCGGACTCGCGTGGTCAGCGAGTACGCTGGTCGTCGGCTGATTACGGAGAACCATGCGAATCGACGGGGCCTCGAACGGTGAATGCCGGCGACCGACCGCGAACGTCGCTCGGCCCCTCGAACATCGACCGGACGGTTTTTCAAGCGCGGAACTCTCAGGAGATTCCACGTCGGCGTTCGAACCGCCCGGACCGGGAGAGCTAACCCAACCGCCGTGCGACCGGTTGCATGGTCGAACTCGTCGTCACGATCGCCGCGGTTACCCTGTTGGCCCTCGGCGTGCTCGGCGGCGTACTTCCGATGCTTCCCGGCGCGCCGCTGTCGCTCGCGGGGATCTACCTTTACTGGTGGCGAAGCGGCTTCACCGACCCGGGGCTCGCAGTGCTACTGGGATTGACCGCGCTCGGCCTGCTCGCGATCGTCGCCGAATACGCCGGCGGCGCGGTCTCGGCGACGTTCGGCGGTGCCGCGAGGAGCACGGTACTCGTAGCGACCGTCGTCGGGATCGTCGCGCTCGTTCTCGCCGGGCCGCTCGCCCTGATAGGCGGAGTGGCCGGCGCGGTCTTCTGTGTCGAGTTCTACCGTCACCGCGACCCGCGACGGAGCGCGAGAGCCGCCGCCTACGCCGTCGTCGGCGTGCTCGCCTCCTCGGTCGTCCAGGTACTGCTCACTCTGACGATCCTCGTTGCCTTCCTCCTCGCCGTCCTCTGACTGCGGAGTGCGATCGGCGTCCGTCGCTCGCCGGCCACGGACCCGGATGAGTCCCTTCTCGTTGCCAGTGATGCTCGATACTAATGACCGCAACGACCGCAAGGACTGTTATCACTGGCCGCGTCGGAAGTACCGTGACTGATCGCGCCGTGACCGAGTGTGCGGAAGACGACTGCGCCGAGCGGGCGGCCGTCCGCCTCTACGTGCCATGGGCCGACGACCGGGACGTCTGCACCGCGCACGCTCGGGGACTCGTTCAGCAGGAGGGCGTCGTTGCCGAACCGCTCGACGGGGCGGCCGAGGACTGGCAGTAACCACGACGAACCGACCGAAGGCGCGTCGGAGCCGTCGAGGTGTTCGAAAATCGGGACCGGGTCAGACGACGATCGCCATCATGACTTCGTCGGTGTACTCCTCACCGATCTTGTAGTGGTTCTTGCGCACCGCCTCGGTCTCGAAGCCCTTCGATTCGAGGAAAGATATCGCATCCTCGTTGGTCGCCGGGATCGAGTTGTACAGTTTCTCGTAGCCGTTCGCGCCGGCCCACGAGAGCCCGCGTTCGAGCAACGTGGAGCCGATCCCGTAGCCCTGGTGATCGCCGAGCACGCCGACGGTGAGTTTCGCGGTGTGAGCGAGCTTTTCGAGTTCGGGGGCTTCGAGGTGGACCCATCCGACGACCGCTTCGCCGATCGTCGCAACGAAGAACATCCGCGAGGCGACGTCGTTGTGACGCAACAGGACCTCCTCGTGGTCGAGCACGCCGGCGACGCTTTCTGCGACGATGTCGGTTCGCTCGTCCGCGACCTCCCTGATAACGCTAGTAAGACCTTCGAGGTCGTCCTGGCGGGCCTGGCGGATCGTGACCGCCCAGTCGCCGGTCTCGAAGGTCTCGACTTCGCCCTCCTCGAAGTCGACCCGGAGCTTTCCCTCACCTTCGGCGACGAGGCCGTCGCGTTTCAGAATGGCGACGTGGTGGCGAAACCCGGAGGGATCGATGCCCAAGTTCCGCGGGAGGTCGTCGGCCGACACCGATCCGGTGCGCTCGACGTGCTCGTAGATCCGTCGTCGATCCGCGTGACTGAACTCCAGTGGCTCGAAGGCTGCCATGAACTCCGATACCACGTGTCGTTACTTAGTCCTTTAGACGATGATGATGGATTCGGCACGAAACCGCGGATCGATCCCGGTCGATCCGATCACCGCGGCGGTACGTCGGTCAACAGTTGCGCCGTATCGCGGACGTTGCGCGTCTCGATGAGGACTTGCGCGGCCGACCTAACCGAAACACTGAGATCGATCTCGGTTCCGTAACACCGCGCGTAGACGGTAAGCCAGTCGTTCGTGCCCCGGTCGAGCAGGGCCATCTGGGACTCGGAGAGGGGTTCCTTCGAGCCGGTTCGGGCATCGACGTAACACCAGACCGTGGGACCGAACCCGTTGCGCAGGTACTCCATCGCGCGCTCTTCTGCGGGCACCGCCTCGGAACCGACGGCGACGGCTTCACGCTCGCGGCGTGCCCGGGCGGTGAGCGCGTCGATCCGTTCGGCGACGGTCGTCGCTGACCCTTTATCGTCCATCGCTGTCAACGCTTAGCCCTGCTTGAACTCGACGCCCTTCCCGCCGCGCGGGTGCTCCCAGCGGGTATCGGCGACGATCGCACACGTGCCACACTCGACACACGGCTGGGAATCGAAGCTCACGACGCGTTCCTCGTAGCCATTGCTCCTGACTTCCTCGCGGTAACAGCCCCCGCCGAAGTCCTTCGCGCTCACCGGACAGGCAGTGACGGCCGCACCGCTCGCCTCCCAGGACTCGTCCTCGACGACGATGTGAGGGTTGCCGATGTCCGTGTCGTAGGTCAACTCGCCGATCCGTTCCTCCAGGGTCGGCGGCTCGACCGCGCTTTCTTCCTCGATTCGCTCGCCGTGGCGTTTTGCGATCGCCGTCGGCAACGTGGCGTACGGCGTCGTCGTGTCGGGCAGTATCTGCATCATCCGCGGCGAATTGTAGAGGCGCTCGACGATACCCGTACGTATCATCGTATCGAGGCCGGCTCGGCCAATAGCCGTGTCGATCAGGCCGTCGGTAAGCGCCGACACCCGTCGGTGTTCGGTGACCGCCCGAGAACGGTCGTAGACCGCCGGCCGGATCTTCGCCATCACGCCCTCGTCGTAGAGCCGCGAGACGTAGCGCTCGCCCGCGCTCGCCGTATCACCGCGTGAGCGCGCCACGGCGAAGGCCTCACCGACGAGCGCGCCCGCCGTTGCGGCGTGGTTCATCCCTTTGATGAGCGGGCCTTGCGCTTGCATCTGACCGGCCGCGTCGCCCACCAGGACTAAGCGGTCCTCCGTCGGCGAGGGATGGGCGACCTTCTTCGAGTCGGGGACGAGTTTCGCCGAGTACTCCAACTCCTCGTAGTCGTCGCCGATCCACTGCGCGAGCAACGGATGGGTGAGAAGAGCGTCGAGCAGATCGACGACCTCCGCGCGCTCCTCGACGATGCTGTCGAGATGGAAGACGTTCCCGATCGAGAGCGTGTCCTCGTTCGTGTAGAGAAAGCCGCCGCCCCGGACGCCCTCGTAGAGATCGCCCGAAAAGAGGTGCGTTTCGCCCTGCTCTTCGGTGATGTCGAAGCGCTCTTCGATGGCACCGTCGGGCATGTCGACGATCGCTTTGACGCCCTGGAACCACTCGTCGGGACTCTCCCAGTCCATCAGCCCGGCGTCGCGGGCGAGTTCGGAGTTCACGCCGTCGGCCGCGACGATCAGGTCCCCAGTAATGGGTTCGAGTTCGTCGGTCGTGACCCCGACGATCTCGCCGTTCTCGCGGTAGAGACCGTTCGCCCGGACACCCGTGAGGACGCCACCGCCGGCCTCGCGGGTCATCTCGTGGACGCGGGTTTCGAGCCACGAATCCATCCGGCGGCGGAGCACGGCGTCGGCCCACTCGGTGTCGTGTTCGTGGATCTCCGTGAGGTCGAAGGTTTTGACCTTCTCGCCGGCGATGTTGTGGATGTAGTTGTGCGTGATCGGTCGTTCCGCGGCTTCCTCGCGGAAGTCCGGAAACAGGTCGTCGATGGTGTACGGTGCCGAGTCCTCGGCGTAGATCACGCCACCGGAGACGTTCTTCGAACCGGCCTCGACGCCGCGTTCGAGGACTAGGGTCTCGACGCCGTTACGGGCGAGCGTCGCCGCCGCGGTCGCCCCGCCGGGACCACACCCGACGACGATCGCTTCGTAGTGTTCGTGTTCCGCCATTAGTTGCCTCCTTCCGACTCGTCCTGCCCACCACTCGTTTCACGGCCGCCGTCGGTCCGTGCGCCGCCATCGGCGGCGATCGCCTCGACGTCGAGATCACCGCTCTCTAAGGCTTCGGTGAGCCGGGGCAGTACCTCGAAGAGGTCGCCCTCGACGAAGTAGTCGGTGAAGTCCTTGATCCGTGCGTCGGGGTCGGTGTTGATCGCGACCACGGTCTCGGAATTGTCCATACCGACCTTGTGCTGGACCGCGCCCGACACGCCGGCGGCGACGTAGAGATCGGGTTCGACGACTTGTCCCGTTTCGCCGATCTGGCGGTCCTCGGCGGTGTACTGGGCGACGTGGCCGTCGAACTCGTAGGAACCGGTGACGATCCCGCGGGTGACGCCGACGTCGGCGTTCTCGAAGCTATCGGCCAGTTCGAGGCCGAGTTCCATCCCGCCGGTCGGGTCGTCGCCGATGCCCCGACCCATACAGACGATCACGTCGTTGCCGGTGAGATCGACGCCCTCGTCGAGCCGGTCGTGGTCGGTGACCGAGACCCGCAACCAGGAGTCGTCGATTTCGAGTTCGTGTTCCACTACTTCGCCCTCCCGGTCGCCGTCGGGATCGGGCACCGGGAAGCTGCCCGGGATCACCGACGCTCCTTGCGGGTGGAACTCCCGCGTCGGGTTGTCGAGACAGAGGATAGTCGAGTACTCGAAGCCCGAAAAGTCCGGCCGTTTCATGTGAAGTACGCGCTCGAACTCCTTTTTCGCGCCGGGCTGGCCGGTCTTGACGGGATTCGAGATCATTACCTCCTCGATATACAGCCCCGAACAATCAGAAGCGAGCCCCGAGTCGAGTTCGGCCTGGACCTGTGCTGAGAGATCCCGGCCGTTGTTCGTCGCCGGAAACACCGTGTACCGGGGTTCGTCGTAGTCACGCCAGTCCGCCTTCTCGGCTCCCTTTCCTTCGAGGGGAGCACCGCCCCAGCGGGCCATGTCGCAGAACAGCTCGGAGTACGCTTTGTGCTGGAACCTCGATAGTCGGGGGTCTTCGTGATAGACCACGACGTCCGCCCCGTAGGCGATACAGGTCTCCGTGTGTTCGGAGACGCCGTCGCCGATGAGCACGGCGATCACCTGCTCGTCGGTGTCGTACGTCTCGTTGTAGGTGTCCATCAGCTCGCGGGCCTTCCCGAGCATTTCGAGCGAGACGTCGATCAGTTCGCCCGCCTGGGTCTCACAGTAGACCCACATATCCCGGTAATCGCCCTCCTCTAAGGCTTTGACGTACTGTTTGTCCGCCGTCGGGTGATCGAGGTGGGGATGTTTCTCCTCGGGCGGAAGCTGCTCTTCGGCTTCCCCCGCCTCGTCGCTGTCCGCGACGGACTCGATCCGGTTTCTGATCTGCTTTTTCACCGGCTCGCGGTCCTCGCCCGCTTCCTCCTCGTCGAGTAGGCCCTCGAGTTCCGCGACGTCGTCGATCCCCCGGACGGCGTTCGCCACGTCCGCGACGCTCATCTCGGCGAGGTCGAGTTCGCCCTCGGCGTCGTCTTCTCCCTCGGCTTCGGCTTCGACCTTCTCGATCCGGCTGTCGAGCAACGTGAGCACCGGACCACGGTCCTCGCCTGCCTCTTCGGCCTCGCGGATCGCTCGGAGGTCGTTGAGGTCGCCGATCCCTTGCAGTGCCGGCCCGAGTTCGGCGATGTCGTGTTCGGCCGGGTCGAGCGCCAGTTCGTCGGCGTTCTCGCGGTATTTGCCCTCCTTCGGCTCCGTATCCTCATCGACCGCCTCTGCCGGCGGATTGAGCGCGTCCATCCGCTTCTGGATAGCTTCCTGGGCTCCTTTCCGGCGTTTGCCGTCCTCTTCAGCCGTCGCCATCCCTTCGAGCACGCGCGGGTCGTCGACGTTCTCCAATTCGGCTTCGAGCTCGCTAACGGTGTATTCGCCGACGTCCGGTTCGATGTTGCCCTCGTTGGCGTCCGGTTCGCCCGCGTCCTCGGTGTCGTTCGCGTCGTTTCCATCAGTCATGATCAGTCACCCGCCGCCCCTGAGGTCTCGGCGGCGAAGGGCGTCATCGCGTCGAGTACCTCGTTCATTCCTTCTTCGTCGTTCGCTTCGACCATCGTCGCTTCCCGTTCGGCCGGGGCCTTCGGGATCGGATCGACGGAGGAAACGATCGTCGGCGACCCGTCCAAACCGATGTAATCGGGATCGAGGTTGAGGTCCTCGTGATCCCAGGTGGTCATGTGTGCCTCGTGGTCCTGAGCGCGCGCTTCGGTCTCCGCACGGAGGTCCTTGTGGGTCAGTCGGTGGGAGGCCTGGCGATAGGAGGGCGTGAACTCCGGATCGGCGATGATACACGCCGGCATCGGGGCTTCGACGGTTTCGACCTCCTCGATGTCGCCCTCGACGAGGCGTTTCGCTCGCACAGTTCGAGAGTCCTCGTCGACGTCGAGTGCGATCACGTGGGTGATGATCGGCCAGTCGAGACACCAGCAGGTCTGCGGGCCGGTGTGACCGGTCTCCCCGTCGGCGGTCTTGAAGCCCGCGAAGACGAGATCCGGCTCGCCGACCTTCTCTAAGGCGGTCGCGAGCGTGATCGCCGTCGCCCAGGTATCGGATGCCGCGAGTTCGCGATCGGACACCAAGTAAAGGTCGTCGGCGTACACCGTCTCCATGCCCTCCCCGAGCACGTCGCCGTAGCCCGGCGGCCCCATACTCATGAGCGAGAGCTGTCCGCCGTTGCGAACCTTGGTCTGGAGCGCCGCTCGCAGAGCGTGTTTGTCGTTCGGGTTCATCACCGTGGGGGTCTTGCCCCGTTCTAAGTGGCCGTCCTCGTCGAAGGAGACCTGTCCCTCCCGGAAGTCGGGAACGCCTTTCGTCAGTACGACTGTGTGCATCGGTGTCAGTCACCCATACTCACGGCAGGGCTACGAGCACCTAATAGCTTTTTATTACGAACCCGTTATCGGGCTCCCGTCGTTCGATCTCGTGACCCCGGAACCGGCCGGATCGCTCCGCGGTTCGACGTGGCTACCGGCACGGTCGCTGTCGACGATGTCTCACCTGCGACGAACGCCGATCGAGGTACGTCGTCGAGCCGTCGAAGTCGGATGTGATTACAGTTCGCGTGCCTTCTCACGCGAGCGAACCGGAGCGGACCGTGTTTCAGCCGGTCCATGTTTCAGTAGCAAGAAATCGATCGTCGAACGATCGAGCGTCGAATCCGCGTCTCAGGTACGACCCGTCCGCCCGGCATCGACATCGACCGCGTCGACCGGACAGACGTCCACACAGAGCATACAGTCGATGCACTGGGCCTCTTTGGCGGGGTCGGCCTTGATCTCCGACTCAGGATGGTCGGGGGTATCGACCCACTCGAAGACGTCGACCGGACAGTCTTCTAGACAAGCGCCGTCGGCGATACAAATGTCGAAGTCGACGGCGACGTGCGTGCCGTGGATGCCTAATTGGTCGGGTTCCTCGACCGGACCCCAGACGTCGTGACCGTCGTGTTCGTCGACGATCTCGCGGTTGTCCTCGAACTGTGAATCGATTGCCATTGCTACTCGAACTCATTGTGGCGGATAACTTAAAACGCTCGTCGAAGTACGGATCCGTAAGGAGGTCCACCAGGGCCAAAAACCGGCCGCAAGCGATCGAGATGCCTCGTTACGGCTCGATCGAACGCGGAAGACGCCCCGTAGCTCCGTGCCGGTTTCGGAAATCGCGAGCACCGCCGGACACGGGTCCGGGGCCTGTGAGGAACACGATGGGGAGGCCGGAGAACGTGACGGAGAACGCACCTGTCGACGACCGCGCTCGTTTCGGTTCGAGTGAGCGGTCCCGACTTCCTCAGTACGAAGTAACACACCGTTTTATGTCTCGGGGCTCCCGAGGACTGACATGGCATCGGACACCGATCGAGAGGCGTCGTCATCCCCCGAGCGAGCGGCCGACACCGACACCGGTACCGGCACCGACAGTGATACCAGTACCGAGTCGAGTGCCGACCGGGCCACGGACGCTACCGACGAGCTCCCGCTTCCGCCGTACCCGCCGAACCTCGGCCCGCCGAGTCTCCACGTTTTCCGGCAGATGCGCGACGTCCTCGCGTTCAGCGAGCGCGCACACCGAACGAACGACGTGTTCCGAACGAAACTGATCGGACAGGGCGACGCCGTCCACCTCGCTCATCCCGAACACGCGAAACGAGTGTTCCTGACCGACCGCGAGGCGTTCCGCAAGTCCGGGGATTTTTCGATCGCTTTCGGCGACGGCCTGCTTACCGTCGAAGGCGAGGAGTGGAGCCAGCAACGCGCCGCACTCCGGCCGTTGTTCACACGCGAGAGCGTCATGGGATACGCCGACGGGATCACCGAGCAAGTACGACGGCGCACCGAACGGTGGACCGACGGCGATCGGTTCGACCTCCAGCGCGAGTTTACCCGGATGACCCTCGACGTGCTGTTCGCGACGGTCTTAGGTCGCGAACTCGCGCTCGACGGCGATGAGCGCCTCCGGAACGCCGCCGAGAACCTCCACGAGTGGTTCGTCCCGACGTCCAATCTCCTGCCGCCCTGGATACCGACGCCGTCCCGACGGCGCTTCGCGGCGGCCAAATCGACGCTCCGCGAGGAG
Source organism: Halobacteriales archaeon QH_6_64_20 (assembly GCA_003021235.1). Classification (GTDB taxonomy): domain Archaea; phylum Halobacteriota; class Halobacteria; order Halobacteriales; family Halococcaceae; genus PXQR01. Next base: position 23,061 of record PXQR01000091.1, read on the forward strand.
GCCGACCGGTTGCTCGACGAGCGACGCGCCGATCCCCCGACCGACCCGGCCGAGGCGACCGATCTGCTCTCGTTGCTCGTGGGACTGCGCGAGACAGGTAGTACGAGTTCGGCTATGCTCACCGACGAACGCCTGCGCGACCAGGTAGTGACGATCCTCTTCGCCGGTCACGACACTACGACCACGTCGCTGACGTTCGCCTTCTGGGCGCTCGCGAACCATCCCGACCTCAAGGCACGTTTTCACGAGGAAGTCGACGAACTCGACGGCCAACCGACCGCCGCGGACGTAGCGGATCTCGACGTTACTGACCGGCTCGTCACCGAGACGCTCCGGCTGTTCCCGCCGGTGTATGCCCTTCCCCGCAAGACCACCCGGGAGGTCGTCGTCGACGGCTACCGAGTTCCCCGCGATTCGCGCGTTATCCTCGAGATCAGGCGCATCCAGCGCGATTCGCGCTTTTTCGACGCGCCGAACGACTTTCGCCCCTCGCGGTGGACGAGCGACCTCCGGCGCGAACTGCACGACTTCGCGTACGCACCCTTTGGCGGCGGCCCGCGGGTCTGTATCGGCCGGGAGTTCGCCCTGCTCGAAGCCAAACTCGCGCTCGCTACCATCGGGCGCGAGTACGATCTGTACTGGCTCGGCGAGAACACTACTGCGGGTGAGCCGCCGGTTTCCCCGGAGATGACCCTTCGGATGGAAGGGGGCCAGGACTTTCTCGTGACCGAACGTTGACCCGCCTCGTCGACGGCAGGGCGAACGCGACGACGAAAGCGGCGCCTCGCTAACCCCCTACTTGAAGTGGGAAAGAGCATCTAGACCGTCGCTGATGGTCGCCTTCACGCCGACGGTCTTAGTGGTGCTGGCGATCGTTCCGATCGCGCTGGCGCTGGCTGCCGTCGCGTGGCGACGGCGCAACGAACCGGCGGGGAAACCGGTCGTGTTCTATCTGTTAGCTCTCGCCGCCGGCACGACGACGTACGGACTCGAACTCGGCACCGCCGACCTCCGGACGAAGTTTCTCCTCGTCGGGATCAGCCTCGTGTTGATGTCGCTGTTCACCGGCGCGTGGGTCTGGGTCGCGCTCGCGTACACCGGCCGGAGCCGCTTTACGAACCGTCGGACCGCGGCGCTGTTAGCCGTCGAACCGGTGCTCGTCGCGACGGCGGGGGCACTCCCGCCGCTCCGGTCGACGATCTACGAACTCCCCGCGTCGGGCGGGGTCGGGTCGATGGGATCGATCGGCGGCGAAGCCGGCCTCGTTCTCGTCTCCCATTTCGTCTATCAGTTGGCGTTGATGTTCGTCGCCACCGTGTTGTTCGTCGGGCTGTTCGTGCGCTCGCGTCACCTCTATCGGGTACAGGCAACCGCCCTGCTCGCCGCCGCCCTCGCCCCGTGGCTGGCGATCATCGTCCCGACGTTCGACCTGTTTACTGCCTTCGACGTCTCGGTCTTCGCGTGGTTGCTCGCCGGCGTTGCGATCACGGTTGCACTGTTCCGGGTGAAGGTCCTCGACCCGGTACCGGCGGCCCACGCCTCGATCGTCGAGGAGATGGGCGACGGCGTTCTCGTACTCGACGCCGAGGACCGCATCGGCGATTTCAACCCCGAGGCGACGCGCCTCCTCGGCGTCGATACGGAGCGTATCGGCGCGCCGATAGCGGACGTCTTCGAGCGATGGGAGTCGCTCGATCGGGACGACCCCGACGCGTGGCACGAGACGGCGATCGAGCGTGAGGGTACGAGGCGATACCTCGAAGTCCAAGTGTCCCCCTTCTTCGATCATCACGACCGGCGTATCGGCCGACTTCTCGTGCTTCGGGACATCACCGAGCGAAAGCGCCGCGAGGAGACCCTGGCGCGCTACAAGACCGTCTTCGAATCGATACAGGATCGGGTGTTCGTGCTCGACGACGCCGGACGGTTCGTACTGGCCAATGACCCCCTCGGAGCGTTGCTCGGCATCGACACCGACGCTCTCCTCGGAAAGCACCTCTCCGTAGTGGTGGCCGACGACGATCTCGAACTGACGCCCGAAGCCGGGGCTCGAAGCGGGGACCGGGACGGGAGCGAGAACTACGAGAGCCCGGTCGAAGTCACGATCGAGACCCTCGCGGGCGAAGCGATTCCCTGCGAGATGCGTCTAGCCCCGGTTTCCCTCCGGGACGTCGAGGGTACCGTCGGCGTCGTTCGAGACATCCGTCGGCGGAAACGCGTCGAGCGCTCGCTCCGGGAGACCACCGAGCGCTTCGAGACGCTGGTCGCGGCCTCGCCGCTCGCTATCGTCGCGGCCGACAGTGCGGGAGTCGTCGAGGCGTGAAACCCCGCCGCCGAGGAGCTGTTCGGCTGGGATGCCGAAGCGGTCGTCGGCGAGCGACTACCCGTCATCCCCACTGAACACCGCGATGAGATCCGCGAGCGCCACGAACGGGTGTTAGCCGGCGAGCGGATCACCGGCGCCGAGACTTCGCTGTGCCGAAAAGACGGGTCCCGAGTCGAAGTCGGCCTTTCGATCGCGCCCGTTCACGACGACGGCGGCGAGGTCAACGGGAGCGTGTCGGTTATCGCCGACATCACCGATCGCATCGAGCGCGAGCGCCGGCTTCGGCGACAGAACGAGCGCCTGGAGGAGTTCGCCGGCGTCGTGAGCCACGACCTGCGCAATCCGCTCGGGGTTGCCTCGGGCTGGCTCCCGATCGCCGTCGAGACCGGAAAGGACGAACACGCCGAACGCGTCGAGAGGGCCCTCACCCGTATGGACGAACTCATCGACGACCTCCTGGTCCTCGCGCGGGAGGGCGAGGCCATCGGCGAGACCGAACCGGTCGATTTCGAAGGCACACTCCGAGCGGCCTGGAAGAGCGTCGGGAGCGACGCGGCGACGCTCGACGTGCTACCGGGAGTACCCGAAACCGTCGAGAGCGACCGGAGCCGGCTAACCGAACTGTTCGAGAACCTCTGCCGGAACGCGATCGAACACGGCGGCGAGGGCGTGACCGTCACCGTCGGCGCTACGCAAGCGGGCTTTTTCATCGCCGACGATGGTCCCGGCATCCCCGACGGCGAGCGCGGGGCGGTCTTCGAGTCGGGGTACTCGACCACCGCCGACGGCACCGGGTTCGGACTGGCTATCGTTTCGCGCATCGCCGAGGCCCACGGCTGGACGGTCACGGCAACCGAGAGCGAAAGCGGCGGCGCACGCTTCGAGTTCGCCGGCGTGGCCGGGAGCGATCCCGACTCCCCCGAGCTATCGGCGACGGACGAGCCACCCGGCAACGGCTGAACGGCGTGTCGACGTGCCGACGCGTAAGCGGACAGCACCGGGGGTTCCGACGATCACGATCAGGAGTGGGCGTAGTACGCGATCGTCCGATCCGTCCCTCGGTCCCCCTCGTGTTCCTCGCCGGCATCGCCCGTCCCGTCGTCCGTATCGCCGTTACTCGCCCCGTTTCGTCCCCGTTCCTGGGCGTCGATCCGCGCGAAGCCGACACGTTCGAACTGCACTTTCTCACTCGGTTCGTACCGCTCGATGCCCGGTTCGGCCCGGCCGTGGACGTCTCCCTCGGGGGTCCGAAGGAGTACCGGACGGCTCTCGTCGGCCGGCACCCAGTGGATTACTGGTACTCCCTCCTCGCGGACGACGTCGATGTCCGTACCTATAAACTCGAAGGCGTTTCTGGTGTGGCGCACACACCCCAGGCCCTTGAGCCAGACGCGCTCGCCATTGGAGGGGACGTCCTCGCTCTCGATGCAGACCGCTCCGCCCACCGGGATCTCGCGTACGCCGCGCTCGTCGTGGTTGGGGTGGACCGGAGGTTCGCCGGTGGTCGGACTCCCGATGACGGTCTTTTCGACGCCGTCGCGGACGAGGAAGGCCCGGTCGGCCTCGTCGTCGATCCGTTCCCGGTTGGCAGCGTAGATCGCGCTCATCGACAGGTCGGCGTCGTTCGTCGACGTCCCTAATCCGACCATCGCTTCGGTGATCGCTTCGCCCTCGATGCCTCGCCGCCGGAGGCTCGCAAGCGTCGGGGCTCGTGGATCGTCCCAGCCGTCGAGATCGCCGGCCTCGATTAGCCCCTTGATCCGCGACGTGCTCATCGGAACGTCGTAGGCGTCGATTCGGATCCGACCCCAGTGGATTACCTCGGGGTACTCCCAGTCGAAGTAGTCGTAGAGGAACCGCTGGCGTTTCGCCGAGTCCTGCAGGTCGATCCCACGGATGATGTGGGAAATCGACGTGAGATGGTCGTCGATCCCCGACTGGAAGTCGAGCAACGGCCAACAGCGGAACTCGCTCGCCGCCTCGCGGGGATGGGGCGTGTCGATCACTCGAAAGGCCACCCAGTCACGGAGCGCCGGGTTCGGGTGGGTGATGTCCGTCCGCACCCGGAGCACGCGCTCGCCGGGGTCGGTCTCGCCTTCGATCATCGCGTCGAACTCCGTGCGGGAATCGCTCACCGCCTTCTCGCGGTGCGGACAGGGTTCGCCGGCGTTTTTCAGTTCGGAGAACTCGGCGGCCGAACACGAACAGGTGTACGCCCCCCCGCGATCGATGAGTTCGCGGGCGTACTCGTAGTACGTCGGCAGGCGATCGGACGCCCGGATCACCTCGTCGGGTTCGAACCCCAGATAGGTTATCGCATCGCGGATCGCGTCGTATGCCTCCAAGTCGGGACGTTTGGTCTCAGGGTCAGTATCGTCGAAGCGACACAGCATCCAGCCGTCGTACCGGGTCTTGTAGGTGCCGATCACGGCGGGCATGCGAGCGTTGCCGAGGTGCCACGGTCCATTGGGGTTCGGCGCGAGACGCATCCGGACTTCCTCGTCTTTCTCTCCGTTCTCGCCGTCCTCGCTCTCCGCGACGTCCGGGAGGTCCGGAAGCGAGCGCTCGTCGCCGTCGCTCCCGGCCTCGGCGGCTTCGGCTTCGAGCGCCGCGAGGCGATCGGGCGCGAGCGCTCCGAGGCGTTTCTCCTGACCCTCGCTGTCGAGGTCGGACACCCGATCCGTAACCGGGCCGGCGACCTCGGGGACCGCGTCACCGTGCTCGCGAAAGTCGGGGTTTTCGCCCATCAGCGAGCCCATTATCGCGCCGACCTCGGCCGTCCCGTCGTGTTTGAGCGCGTTCACGAGCGCGTGGACCTCGGCTTCGTGTTCGATCCGCTCGCGTAACTCCTCATCCATATCCGCTACTACGACGCCACTCGCAAAACACCGCCGGATTGCCGACCGTCGACGCTCGGCGACGAGTCCGCTGTCAACCGCCGATTGCCGATTGGCGATCACCGATCGCCAGTTACCGGCTATCGACTACCGACCAGCGACTACCGACCGCAGGCCGCAGGTCGCAGATCGCGGACCGCGGGCCTCCGGCACGGTCCGGTCGTTCACGCGATCGGTAGCGAACCGTTAGGGAACGTCGGTGACCCGGATCACCTCGTCGGTCACTTCGGTAATTCGGTTCTCGTGGAGCGCTGCGGGACGCCTGCCGGCGTCGCCGACGCCTAAGCGTACCCGAAGCTTCGAGACGAGCCCCGGTTCGGGGTCGATGTACGCGGTGCCCTGGTCGATCTCGGCGACGATGCCCAACTCCATGCCTACGGTGTCGACGACGAGCTTTCCCAGGTCGTCCTCGTCGATTTTCGCCATAGTGGCTTCGGAGAACAGCGGCGCGCATATACCTGCCGGCATCGGAACAACAGTCACGACGGCTGAGGAGCGATCAGAACTCGCGTTCGACGAGGAACTCCGCGATCCCGCCCAACAGGTCCTTCGCTTCGCCGTCGGGAACGGCTTCGAGGTTCGCTTTCGCGCTCCGGACGAACGATCCGGCGGTCCCGCGGGCGTACTCGATACTGCCGGCGTCCTCCAATCGCGTGAGCGCGGTGTCGAGCGTCGCGTCGTCCTCGTCACCGAGTCCGCCGCTCGCGAGCAGATCGTCGACATTGACGCCGCGCTTGTGAGCGTGGATCGTGATCAGCGTCCGCTTGCCCTCGATCAGGTCGCTCCCGCGTTGTTTGCCCAACTGCGTGCTCGGGGTCGTCAGGTCGAGCACGTCGTCTTGGATCTGAAAGCCCCGCCCCATATCGAGCCCGTAATCGTACAGCGCCTCGATCGTTTCCTCGTCCGCACCCACTAATATCGCCGGCACGCTCGCGGCCGTGGCGTACAGTACCGCGGTCTTTCGCTCGATCATCCGCAGGTATTCCGGAATCGAGACGTCCGCGCGGGACTCGAAGGCCACGTCCATCGCCTGGCCCTCACAGATGCTCGTACATGCGCGGGCGAGCGTCCTGAGTGCCCGGACGCTCCGGTCGGGCGGCGCGCCGCTCTCGACCATCAGTTCGAACCCCTTCGCGTAGAGCGTGTCGCCGGCGAGGATCGCCGTCTCGACGTCGTACTCGCGATGGACCGCGGGCACCCCCCGGCGGAGGTCGTCGTCGTCCATGATGTCGTCGTGGATCAGCGTAAAGGACTGAATGACCTCGATGGCCGCCGCTGCGGTCATGAGATCGATCGTCCCGCTGCCGTTCGCTCCGCTCGCGTCGCCTCGCCCGCTCCGGACGCCGCCGGGGTTGCTGTTCTCGCCCGCGAGCGTCGGGAACCGCCGATAGTCCTCCGAGTCCTGCGAGAGGGGGTCGGTCTCACAGAGCGCCTCGGCGACGAGCAACGAGACCGTCGGGCGGAGCCGCTTCCCGCCGGCGTCGAGGATGTATCTCGACGCCTGGTAGAGCCGTTCGGGCTCGTCGATCGGCAGGTCGGTTTCGATGGCCTCGTCGACCCGCTCGCGTCGGGCTTCGATCGCTGTCGTGACGGCCTCTCGCGGGGCGGTCATTGCCGCTCAGCTCCCCCGGTCGTTTCCCCGATCGCGATTCGGTCGCCGCGTTCACGCTCGGTTCCGAGCGCCGACTGGCCCGTCCCCATATCGCTTACTCCGTGAGCTGGATCACGTTGCCGTTCCGAGAGACGTGGACGTCGCGGTCGAGTTCGTAGCCCTCGCTCTCGGCGAGGTCGACGTAGTTCGCGACGTGCTGGAGGTCCTGATGGGCTGGAATGACGTGCTGGGGCTGAAGCGTCGTGAGCATCTCGTATAGCCCCTCGTCGGAGAGGTGGCCCGAGACGTGAACGTCGTCGTAGATCCGTGCGCCCTGCATGCCGAGCAGTCGCTCGGACTGGTAGCGCTGGCCCTCGTTCGTGGGTTCGGGGATGATCCGCGCACTGAATATCACCTTGTCGCCCGGATCGAGTTCGTACGGCGTCGTGCCCCGTCCCATCCGGGTCAACATCGCGCGCGGCTCGCCCTGGTGGCCCGTGACGATCGGGAGGTAGTTCTCCTTCCCTTCGTTCATGATGCGCTTGAAGGTTCGATCGACCGACCGGCGGTGGCCGAACATGCCCAGATCGCCGGGGAACGAAACGAAATCGAGGCGTTCGGCGGTGCCCGAATACTTCTCCATCGACCGGCCTAACAGAACCGGCTGGCGGCCGATGTCCGCCGCGAACTCGACGAGGCTCGTCACGCGGGCAATGTGGCTCGAAAACGTGGTCGCGACGATCCCGCCGTCGTAGTCCTCCATGCTGTACATCACGTCCTGGAGGTGTCTGCGAGCGACCGACTCGCTGGGCGTCCGGCCTTTACGCCCGGCGTTGGTACAGTCCTCGATGTAACAGAGCACACCGTTACCCTCCCGGGCGATCTCGCGAAAGCGATCCATGTCGAACGGATCGCCCAGGACCGGATCGTGGTCGATGCGCTTGTCGAGGCCGTAGACGACCGCGCCCTCGGGCGTATGCAGAACGGGATTGATCGCGTCGATGATCGAGTGGGTGACGTTGACGAACTCGAGTTCACACTGATCGCCGATCCGCGTCGTCTCGCCGGCTTCCATCGCGACGAGTTCGTTGTTCGTGCCGAACTTCTCTTCACTGCTCATCTGCTCGCGCACGAGTTCGATGGTGTAGGGGGTCGCAGTGATCGGCGCGTCGTAGCGGTGAGCGAGTTTGCTGAGCGCGCCGATGTGATCGAGGTGGCCGTGGGTCGGCACGATGGCTTTGACCTCGCCGTCCAGTTTCGACATGACCCGATCGTCGGGGATCGCCCCGATGTCGATCAGGTCGAGACTGTGCATCCGTTCGGTTTCGACGTTGTCGTGGATCAGCACCTGCGAGAGATTGAGGCCCATATCGAAGATGACGACGTCGTCGCCCGCCCGAACCGCCGTCATCTGTCTGCCGACCTCCTCGTAGCCGCCGATCGTCGCGATTTCGATTTCCATTGTCGTAGTCGTGGTCCGAGTGTGTGGCTCGTTCGTGCGTTCCGCTCCGAGCGCAGTCCCCGGCAACGGCGAGTAGCGGCAGCTGGCGAGTCACGAGCGGGTACTCGGAACTCGCCGGCCACCCCGACCGGTTCCGGGGCGGTTCCTCGGTTAAGACCTCTTACTCACCCGAATGATATAAAGAGCGTGACTCGTCGCTACTGCCGGTCGGGACTGGTAGTGTCGTCGGGGCTCGGATCGGGAACGGCCTCGTTCGCGCTCTCAACCCCACGCCTCGCGCCGTCGGCGATGATCTTGTACAGCACGCCGAACGATCCGGCGAGGACCACCAGACCGCCGACGAGCGCCAGCAGCCCGCCGACGACCGCGAACACGACGTCGTTCCCACCCGTCCCGCCGGCCCCGACCGCACCGCCGATCCCGATGAGGACGGCACCGACGACGAACACGGCGACGAAGTAGCCGAGCAGAACGAACCCGTACTTGATACCGTCGAGAACACCTACGGCCGTCATGGCGGCCGGAGGCAGTCACGGGGGATAGTCGTTTCCCATGCTGGCGCTTCGGTTCCGCGCGACGCTCTCACGCCGAGAAACGATCGACGATCGTCCCTGGCGAACCGCCGGCGAGGAAGTCCTCCAGTTCGTCGAGGCCGAACACCGACGCCGGGGCACGAAGCGAGAGCAGTCGATCGATCTTGCCGTACATCCCGCCGGTCACGTCGGTCGCCTCGCTCCCGCCGAGGTACCCGCTCGCCGCTTCGATCGATTCGATCCGATCGACGACCTCCCCGTCGGCGTCGAGTACGCCGGGAACCGTCGAACAGAGCCCAACGCGATCGGCGTCGGGGCGATTGGCGAGCCGTACCACCAGTTCGTCGCCGCTCACGATCGTCGCGCCCTTCCCTTCCCGAGCGATGACGTCGCCGTAGAGCACCGGCACGAAACCCTCCGCGAGTTGTCTCTCCACCGTCGTCGAGAGCTCCAAAGCCCCCTTCGCGTCGCGTGCGGCGGCCGACAGGGGACCGACCGGAAGGGCGGGAACGCCACGGTCGTGCAGTCGGTCGAGCACGTAGCCGTTCAGGCGCTCCATCGCGTCGTGGATCGCGAGCACACCGGCGGCGTCGTGAGTTCCGGCGGTCGTCGAGACGCCGTGTTCGTCCGCGTGGTAGTGTCCGAAACTCCCCGCACCGTGGATCAGCACCAACTCGGCTCCGCCGTCGATAGCGGGCACACCCTCGACCGTCGTGGACGCGCTGTCGGTCCCGAGATGAGCACCGATAGCGTCGATCGCCCGGTCGAGCGAGTCGTCGTCGACGGTTTCGGGTTCCGTCTTGTCGGTGATGACGCTCCCACCGAGTTTGAGCACCAGCGTCACGTCGGTTCCTCCATGGACTCGGTTCTCCCTGTCCGTCCGTCCGTCGTTCGTGTGCTCTCGATCTCCGGAAGTATCACGTGGTTCACTCCTCCGCCCGCAGGCCCTCTGCGTCGAGTTCGGCGCGAAACGCCTCGATACACTGGGGAGTGTGCCCGAGTGCTCGGACCGTTTCGTCGCTCTCGTCGAGCGCGACGATACACCCGCCGCCGCCGGCCCCGGTGAGTTTCGCGCCGAGCGCCCCCGCGTCGCGAGCGGCCCACACCATCGCGTCGAGCGAGCGGGCCGACACTCCAAGAGCACTGAGCAGGCCGTGATCGAAATCCATGAGTTCGCCGAGCGCGTTTAGGTCCTCGGCTTCGAGGGCTCGCTCGCCCTCCCGAACCAGGTCGCCGATCGCTTCCGTCGTGCTGGCCGCGAAGCCGTATGTCTCGCGCAACTCCCGCACGCCACCCACGAGCTCGCCGGTGTCACCGCTCGTACCGTCGTACCCGATCACGAACGGCAGGTTCGGAGCCGCGATCGGATTGCACCTACTCCCTTCGACCCGGACGGCACCGCCGGTCGCCGAACAGAACGTATCCGCACGGGAGGCCTGCCCGTCCTGGACGTCGTACTCGACCTCGTAGGCCCGCTCGGCGAGGTCACGCGGACCGATCTCCGTACCTAACTCCCGCACCGCGGCGTCGATCGTCGCGACCACTACCGCGGCCGAGGAGCCCAAGCCCGCTCCTAAGGGGATGTCCGACTCGATGGCGACGTCGAAGCCGGCGTCGGGTGTGTCAGTAGCGTCGCGCGCCTGGCCGATCGCGCCGTCGACGTAGCCCGTCGCCGCTTCGAGGAGCGACTGTCGAACGCTGACCTCGGGCGAGTTTTCCCCGTCGCCGCCGGCACTGTCGCCGCCGTACTCGACGGTGAACCCATCGAGCGTCAGATCGCGCGCGTCGACCCGGAGACGGTCGTCCGAGCGCTCCTCGACGGAAACCGTTGCCCGACGCTCGATCGCACACGGTACTGCGGGTTCGCCGTAGACGACCGCGTGCTCCCCGAAGAGGTAGACCTTCCCGGGGGCGCTCGAAACTGCCATACCGGACGAAGCGGGGGGCAGGGGCTAAAAGAACCCGCCTCGTGCAGGATCGACTACGGCGAGCGTTCGATACCGTCCACGTCGACTATATCGATTCGATAAACCCGTTGAAGAACCGTCTCGGCGAGCGATCGATGTTCGCCGGCATCGCCGGACCGATACGTCAGCGTCCGATACTCGAACCCCGAGGACAGTATCTCGGCCCCACGTTGCTGTAGCTCCCACTCCCGGGAGATCTCGTCAACGACGGCCCCCATCTCGGCGTCCAACCGCAGGAGGTTGTGATGGCGCTGTAGTATCTGATAGCGAACCTCCGATACCCCGCGCAGGTCGAACTGTAGATCCACCTATCGATGTTCGTCCGGTTCGTTGGCGACATTGGCCGCGATGGCTTCTTTCAGTTCGTCCCTCCGGTGATTGCGTCGTGCCGCTTCGGCGACCCTCGCTCGACCGGAGTCGTTCTCTTCCGCTCGCGCGTGTAGTGATCCTCCCATGCACACCGTATATTCCGGGTACATAAATACGGTATATTCATGCTCACTGCGTATACTTCGAGAACTCGGGTCGATACGTTGACGCCAACTCCTCTCATTACGAAAGAGGTAGTAATAAACGCTTCCTGCGTCGAACGACTGATATGAATCTCACTATCGATCACGCACCGATCGCTCGGTCGGATCTCGACGACGCCACGGCGGAGTTCTCACGAATCGGTCTCGAACCGGAGTACGGAGGCGCTCATGCCAACGGCACCACACACATGGCCGTTCTCGGGTTCGACGACGGCTCGTACCTCGAACTGATTTCGGGCACCGACCCCGACGTCGAGCCGGACCTCTGGCCCGAACCCATCGAGGGAAACGCGGGACCGTGTGCGTGGTGCATCGAGGTCGAAGACGTCGCCGAGACGCTGAAGCGAGCCATCGATACTGGAACTGAGGTACGCGGTCCGGTGAACATGGCTCGCGAGCGCCCCGACGGGACCCGCGTCGAGTGGGACGTCGGCTTCCTCGGCGAGCAGAGTAGCGAGGAGTTCCCCTTTGTCATCGCCGACCGCACACCACGGGAGTTCCGCGTCACACCCACCGATAGCGTCGCCGGCGGGCCGATCCGTGGGATCGAGCGGGTCGTCGTCGCCGTCCGCGACCTCGACGGCTCGATCGAGAGCTTCAGGCGGCTGTTCGGGCTCGCGAGGCCCGAGCGGACCGAAGTCCGGGATTTCGGCGGCGAGGTGGCGTCGTTTCCCGGCGAACCGCTGGCGCTCGCGACGCCGCTCGACGACGGGAACTCGGCGGGACGGGAACTCGACGATCGGCTCAAGACCTACGGCGAGCGTCCCTGTGCGTGCTTACTCGGCGTCGAGGATATCGACGTCGCTCGTGAACGGTACGCGCTCGGCGACCCCATCGAGTGGGCCGATCGGCGCGTCGCCTTCTTCGATGCGACGACGCTCGACCGACGGCTCGGCGTCGTCGAGACTGAGCGGGCCGCGAGCGCTTCCGATCGGTAACGAGTGACGATGTCGACTAACGAGTAGCGAGTCGCCGAAAGAACGGTAGGAGGAACGAACCGCGCTCGAACCGTTCAGATTCCCGTTTCGAAGTCCGACAGCGAAAAGGACGGCTCCCCGTCGGGACGGCGGTCGAGCGTCTCGTTCGCGAGCAACCAGTAGACGACCGAGAGCGCCCGTCGGCCCTTGTTATTGGTGGGGATCACCAGATCGACGTTACTCACGAGGTTATTCGAGTCACACATCGCGATCACCGGGATTCCCACGGTGATCGCCTCGGTCACGGCTTGGGAGTCGCCGATCGGGTCGGTAACGACCACGACGTCCGGCTCGATATACCCCCGGTAGTTGGGGTTCGTAAGCGTGCCCGGGATGAATCGGCCGGTACGGGCGCGTGCCCCGACGGCGTCGGCGAACTGTTCGGCGGGGTACTGGCCGTACTGCCGGCTCGACGCCACCAGGATGCCTTCGGGGTCGTAGTTCGCGAGGAACGAGGCGGCGGTGCGGATCCGCTCGTCGGTCTGGGAGACGTCGAGGACGTACAGTCCGTCGGTGCGGACGCGGTGGATGAACCGGTCCATGTCCGTGGTCTTCTGCTGGGTGCCGATGTGGACACCCGCCCCGAGGTAATCCTCGACCGGGATCAGCAGGTCGGCCTCCTCGTCGGGCATGACGTCTTCGTCGAACGCCGGCCCTGCCGTCTCCTCGCCTTCCTCGATCGCCGTGTCGTCCGCGGCATCGGCGTCGGCGTTTTCGCCGTCGTCGGCGGTCGTTTCGTCGGTCGATGCGTTCGCGTCGGCGGAATCGGACTCGTCGACGCCAGCGTCGGTGTCGGGATCGGTCGTCGGGTCGGCACCGACGCCTTCGGGCGCCGGCTCCTCGTCGATCTCCTCTTCGGCAGCGTCGAGTCCCTCTTCGTTGTCGTTCTGACTCATGTGGTTTCCTCGGTCATGTGCTTGCTTCCGTCATGCGGTTTCTTCGATACGAACGAGTTCGTTGAGTTTCGCAGTACGCTCGCCGCCGACCGCGCCCGTCTTGATGTACGGAGCGCCGGTCGCGACGGCGAGGTGTGCTATCGTGGTGTCTTCGGTCTCGCCCGATCGATGGGATATCACGGGCGCAAAACCGTTCTCGACGGCCAGCGCCACGGCGTCGAACGCGTCGGAAAGGGTGCCGATCTGGTTCGGTTTGACGAGGATCGAGTTGCCTGCGCCCTGCTCGATACCGGTCTCCAACCGATCGGTGTTCGTGACGAACAGGTCGTCCCCACAGATCAAGCAGTTCTCGCTTACCCGCTCGACGAGCGACGCGAACCCCTCGAAGTCGTTTTCCTCTACGGGATCTTCGACGTAGAGTAGGTCGTATTCGCCTACCAGGTCGGCGACGTACTCGATCTGTTCGTCGGGAGAGCGCTCGCGGTCGCCGTAGCGATAGACCGCCTCGTCGGCCTCGAATAGCTCCGTCGCGGCCACGTCGAGGCCGAACCCGATCTCGAAACCGACATCGTCAGCGACGGCGTCGATTGCTTCGGCCACGATCTCGAACGCCTCGCTGTCGTCGATCGACGGTGCCCAGGCTCCCTCGTCGCCCTTGCCAGCCGGAATCCCTCGCTCGGCGAGCGTGTCCCTGACTTCCTGATGGACCGCGGCGTTCGCGAAGACCGCGTCGGCAACGCTCGGCGCTCCCACCGGGACAGCGAGGAACTCCTGGATGTCGGTCGCGTCGGCGGCGTGTTCGCCCCCGCCGACGACGTTGCCGAGCGGGGTCGGCGTCTCGCCGCGAAACGCCCCCCCTAAGTGTTGGTACAGCGGTGCGCCGAGCACGTCGGCGGCGGCCCTCGCTGCGGCCATCGAGATCGCGACTGCCGAGTTCGCGCCGATCTCGGCGAAGTTCCCCGAGCCGTCGGCGTTCCGAAGCACGGTATCGACCGACCGCTGATCGCCAGCGTAGACTTGGCCTTCGAGGCGGGGGACTGCTGCCTCCCGAGCGGCGGCGATGGCCTCCCTCGCGGGGAGGGAGGTCGCTTCGTGCTCGCCGGTCGAGGCACCCGACGGCGCGGCCTCCCGGCCGAACCCGCCGCTTTCGGTGCGCACGTCGGCTTCCACAGTGGGGTTTCCCCGGGAGTCGAGCACGCGGCGCAACCGGACCTCGGTGACGAGCGTCACGACCTCACGAGCCCCCGCTCCCGCCGCCCTCACGCTCGCGTCCGCGCCGGACGGTAAAGGGCAGTACGCCCGCGTCGAACTCCTCGGCGGCGATCAAGATTGGCTCGCTCTCCGCGCTGTCGATCAACATCGGCGCACCGTAGGCGATCTGTAGGGCCCGTGCGCCCAGGATGCGTGCCTTCTCGTAGCGGCTGTAGCGCTCTCCTGACATGGCTTGGCTCATTGATACGGCGCGACGATGTCGACCAGATCGGTGTGTGAGACCATCATCCGCCGACAGCAGTGTCTCCCCACGCCGAGGTCGTCGAGCACTGCGCCGGGGTCTTCCTCGCCCTCGACCGCACGGGCCTTGAAGTCCTCCCAGTGCTGGCCGACGACCGACCCGCAGGTGAAACACCGCACGGGGATCATCATCGGCCGATCACCACCGTCGGATCGCCGGTCATTGGATCGCTGGCTGTCGAATCGCCGGTCGTCGCGTTGCCCGTTGTCGTGCTATCGTTTCGGATCGTCACTGTCGAATCACCATCGGTGGATCACCGGTAGGACTTCTGGTAGCGCGCCCGCGCGCCGGGCCCGCCCCACTTCTTCGATTCGGACTGGCGGACGTCGTTCACCAGCAGGGAACGATCGAACTCCATGTAGGCGTCGCGCAGTTCCGCGTCGGTCGTGTGCTCGACTAACCCGCGCGCGATCGCGGTGCGCGTGGCGTCGGCCTGACCGATCACACCCCCGCCCTCGACTTGGACGTCGATGTCGACGTTCTCCCGCCTGTTCTCCGCGAGGCGGAAGGGTTCGAGCATCTTCAACTGCGCCGGTTCGGGTTCGATTAGTTCCACGGGTCGTGAGTTGATCCGTACTTTGCCACTGCCCTCGCGAACGGTCGCGCGGGCGATCGCCGTCTTCTTCTTTCCACTCGTATTCGTTACCATGTCACCTTCGCTCCGAGCCGTTCGGACAGTTCGCCCAGCGAGACGAACTTGATAGTTGAAAGTCGATCCAGCGAGGCGTCTTCGAGCAGTTCGCCTTCCTGCTCTCCCTCGTAGGGATCGCCGAGGTACACCCGAACGTTCTCGAACGCCTCGCGGCCGCGCGGGCGCTTGTAAGGGATCATGCCGCGGATCGAGCGCTTCATGATCCGATCCGGTCGCTTCGGGTAATACGGCCCCCGATCGGACCCGAGGCCGATCCGGTCCTCGTAGGTGCCGACGACGTCCTCCTTCCGGCCGGTGATGACTGCCTGCTCTGCGTTCACCACGGCGATCCGTTCGCCTTCCAAGGCGCGTTTCGCGACCTGGCTCGCGACCCGTCCGAGGATACAATCGCGAGCGTCGATCACGGCGTCGGCGTCGAACTTCGCGACGCTCATCGGATCACCCGGACGTCCGATCCCTCGGGGTTCTCCTCGAGAACGTCTTCGAGCGCCATCGTCGCGCCGACCCCTTCGATCTTCGTTCGCGCCGTCCCGGAAAAGTCCATCGCGGCCACCGTCACCGGTTTGTTGAGAACGCCGCTCCCGAGTACCTTGCCGGGCACGACGACGGTTTCGTCCTCCCGGGCGTAGCGCTCGATGCGTCCGAGGTTGACCTCGGCGTGGGTTCGACGGGGCTTTTCGAGCCGCGCCGCGATGTCGCTCCAGACGCCCGAGTCCTCTTCGCGGGCGGTCGTTCGTAGCTCGTCGATAAGCGTCGTCAGTCGTGGATTGGTCTTGCTCATGTGCTCATCTCCTCGATTTCGTCGTGGTCTGTGTACTCCCCATTGTCGTGACCGTCGTAATCGCTGTTGGCGCAGACGCGGACGCAAACGACCGTTTCAAGCAGGCGGGGTGAGAGACGGCGAAGTCGCGTCCCTGGTCGTCGTGTTCGCTTGCGCGCAGTAATCGTGATCGCGAGTGCAGGGAGCAGGATTCGAACCTGCGGACTCCTATGAGACAGCGCCCTGAACGCTGCGCCGTTGACCTGACTTGGCTATCCCTGCACGCCTTCGTCTTTCGCTCCCGTCCCGACAAAGTGGTTTCGGTCCGCCTACCGACCGATGTCGTCAGGGACGACGCCGACGGGGATGACGAGGACAAAGACGGAGGCAGGGTCCTCGGGACCGCTCGGGGACGGGACGGGACCGCCATTACAGCTGTACGGCCTCCCTGAGTTCGGCCGCGCGCGCTTCGAGACTGCCGATCGCCTCGCTGACGAGTTCTTCGACCGTCATCGAGCCGTCGGTCTCGACGTGAAAGACGAACGCGTCGGGGACGTCTTCTACTGCCAGTTCCTTCCCGGGATAGCGCTCGCGGAGGTCGTGATCGAACTCTTCGGTTGCGATCAGCTCGCCGTCCTCTTCGATCACGCCCCGGAGGACGTGTGACTCCTCGGCGTCGTAGGCGTCGAGATCGCCGACTTCCTCGACGCGCTGGAGATGACGATACCCGACGGCGATCCCGCCTTGGTGTTTGGCGTGGCTCTCGCCGCGCCCGAGCACCGCTTCCGCCTCGACTTCGAGGCGCTGGTCTTCCTTGAGATCGATGATCGGCACGCCGTCGACCGTCGGCTGGACGAGGTCCTCCGCGCTCACCAGATCGCCCGAATACGCCGTGTCAGGTCCTGAGACGTCGAGCGAAAGGGTCACGCTCTCCCCGACCTCGAACTCGCCTGGCGGTGTCGAGAGCGGAACGAGCCCGAGTCGGAGGCCGATCTGCTCGTCGAACATCACACTGGAGTTCTCGACCACTCGGACGGTATCGATCGCCATCGTCGGCACGTCGGCGACCATTGCCCGCCGGATGCCGTTGGCAAAGGCCGGCGTGATTCCTCGGATCAGAAAGCGCGCCCGCTCGGGACCGCGCTCGATGAAGGTCACGTCGTACTCCGCATCGGCGACGGAGTTCGGTTCCGTGCTCATGATCAGAAGCCGGCGCTCTTCGGTGCCCTGGTCCCGTCGTGGGGAATGGGAGTAACGTCCTCGATACGACCGATCTCGATGCCCGCACGCGCGAGCGCACGGATCGTCGCCTGTGCGCCGGGACCGGGGTTTTGCTGTTCGTTGCCCCCAGGACCGCGCACGCGGACGTGAAGCCCCGACAGCCCTGCCGCTTGTACCTGCTCGGCGACGCCTTCGGCCATCTGCATCGCGGCGTAGGGCGACGCTTCGTCGCGATTTTGATTCACGACCGACCCGCCGCTCGATTTCGCGATCGTCTCGGCACCGGTCTGATCGGTGACGGTGATCAGCGTGTTGTTAAACGACGCGTAGACGTGGGCGATTCCCCATCGATCGGCTTCTTGGCTCATGTGGTGGTCCTCCGTGTCATTCCTGGTCGTCGGCCCGTTCGGGGTGTAGATCGTCGGCGAGCGGGCTCGTCTCGTGAAAGGCGACCGCGCTTTCCTCCCTGACCTCGACCTGTCGCGACGGTCTCGTCTCCCGCTGGCCGGAGACGGCGATGTGGCCGTGCGAGATGAACTGGCGGGCCTGTGCGGGCGAGTTCGCGAGTCCCTTGCGATAAGCGACCGTCTGGAGCCGGCGTTCTAAAACGTCCGTGACGCCGAGTCCCAGGACGTCGTCCAGCTCGTCGGAATCCCCCAGAATGTCGAGTCGCTTGAGTCGCGCGAGGAACTGCTCGGCCTCGCCGGAGACGTCCTCGCTTTGGCCCTGCATCCGGCCGATCAGCCGGCGGGCCTCCCGACGATAGGACCTGAGTTCCGACTGGGCGCGCCAGAGCTCCTCCTTGTTCTTGAGCCCGTACCGGCCCACCAGGGTTGCCTCGTCGGCGATCCGCTCGCCCTGATAGGGATGGTTCGGCGTCTCGTAGTTCTTGGTGTTCGTACCGAGCGCCATCAGGCCTCTTCCTCCTCTTCGAACTGTTCCTGGATCGCTTCGACGTTCACGCCGACGGTCCCCTCCGAGCGACCCGTCGATCGGGTTCGCTGGCCGCGGACCTTCTGACCGCGCTGGTGGCGAACCCCTTTGTACGAATCGATCATCTGCATCCGGTTGACGTCCTGCTGGCGCGAGAGCTCGAGGTCGTTGCCGACGATGTGTTCGGTCTCGCCGGTGTAGAAATCGGTCGGTCGATTAGCCATCCAGTCCGGTACCTCCTCGGCGAAGCCCGTGACGAGCGAGACGATCTCGTCGATCGTCGCCTCGTCAAGGCGGCCGAACGTGGCAGTACGAGAGACGCCCGCCGCTGCGGCGATGTGTCGGGCGGCCCGGCGGCCGATCCCGTTCATGCCGAGCAACGCGCGCTCGACGCTTACCGTGCCGTCGAGGTCGGTCTGACCGATGCGAACGAAGTACTGGATGTCCTCATCCTCTTCTTCGTCGCCGTTTTCGGGTTGGTCCGTCTCTTCCGTGCTCATATCGCTGTGGCGAGTGGTGTAGTGTCCATCGGTGGTGGTCGCTGTCTAACCGGTTTCGCTCTCCGGTCGTCGATTGACGTCGCGGCGGGGATTCGAACCCCGGAGGCTGTGAAGCCACAGAGTTAGCAACCCTGCGCCTTGGGCCAGGCTTGGCTACCACGACGCGCGATTCACTGTCGCCTTCGTAGACTCGGGGGCGATCCCCTACAGCTGAGTGCGTCTCCACGTAATCGATCCGGGGTACTTAAGCGCAACGAAGCGACCGACGGCGCAGTACGAAGCTATTCGACCGATGCTAGCCGTTGGACGCTAACTGCGACCCGGCGATCCGGAACCGGGCGGCCGACCGTTGCGGCAAGCGTGGCGGCGGACGCGGCGAAGGAGGGACGGAAGGCACCCACCAAGGATCAGCACGGCCGCGGACCGTCGGGAAAGCTTTAGGCGTGTGGTTGTCGTACTCGTGGTCAGAGCACACTATGGGTGGCAAAGAACGCGAAGCATGCGGTCGATGTGCAATGACGTCGGTGACCGGGATGACGATGGGCGACGGCGACGGTGACGGCGAGGGCGACGAGGCGGTCGAGCGCGATCCGTTCGGCGGCTCGCGCATCGAGGTCAGCGACGCAGACCTCCGGCGAGCGTCGCCCTCCGCGTGGTTCGGCGGGTTCGTCCAGCGGCTCGACGAGACGGCGACACGGCTCACGTACGGCCGCGAGCGCTGACAGTACGTCCGGCGGGGGATCGAGTACCCAGTACGGACGACGCTGATCGAGCGGCTTCGACGGGAACCCTTCGAATCAGCCGCTTCCGAGACGGATCGCAGCGCGCTAAGAGGAAAAACGACTACCGAGTCCCCTCGGCCGCGGTCTGATTTCACGCCGGCGAGGAGTGATGAAGTCGTTCGCGGCAGACGGATCGATCGCGTGACGACGTACTATCCCCTCGATTTCAGTCGTTGCCCTCGTTGCCGTCCTCGCCATCACTGCTGTCCTCTTCGTCGCCGTCCTCCTCGTTGTCCCCGTCGTCTTCGTCTTCGTCATCTTCATCCTCGTCTCCGTCATCTTCGTCCTCTTCGTCGTCACCGTTACCCGCGTCGGCGGACGGACCGTCGTCATCGTTGCTGTCACCGTTGCCGGCGTCCTCCGGCGGGCCGGCGTCGGCCTCGGCCCCGTCGTCGCCCTGATCGCCGTCAT
>PXQR01000092.1 GCA_003021235.1 Halobacteriales archaeon QH_6_64_20
CGCCACCGACGAGGAGAGGCCCACCTTTGCAAATGAGCATTTCGGGGTCCGCTTCGAGCAGCGCTTCGAAATCGACGTTGATAGAACGGCCGGTCGTCGTCCTCAAGGATCGTCACGCCGACTTCCGCACCGTGACCGGCACAGACGATTGCTTGGTGGGGTTTCTCGGCGAGTCGGCCGGCGGCGTACAGCCCGTCGACACCGGTTCGGCCGCGCTCGTCGACGTCGACGAACGCTTTCCCGCGGTCGATGATGCCGACGCCGTCAATGTCGTCGAGATAGCCGACTTCGTTTTTCGTCGCCGCCACGACGTACTCGGTGCGGTAGCGTTCGCCGGCCTCAGTCTCGACCGTGAATCCGGATTCGTCGTCGGTCTCCTCGACGCGGACGACGGTGTCCTCGACGCGCTCACAGCCGGCCGTCTCGGCCTGTTCGCCGAGCAGATCGAGCAGCTGGCGGGCGTTGACGCCGGCGGGGAAGCCGGGGAAGTTCTCCAGGTGGGCGTTCCGCCGGAGGATCGAGTCGCCGGAATCAACGACGAGCGTATCGAGGCCGTGGCGAGCGGTGAACGTCGCTGCCGAGAGACCGGCAACGCCGCCACCGACGACGACCACGTCTGATGGAACGGTGGTGCTCACGGTTAGATATCGCCGTTGATGATGTCGGCGACGCGCTGGCGGTCGAACAATCGCTCATCCGCGGGGATGTCGGGCTGTGCCTCGATCCCCTGAAACTTGCCGAATTTCTCGGGATAGACCTGGCGAGCGGTCAATTCTGTCTGGAAGAGGTTCGTAACCGGTCCCTGTTCGCCTCCTGCACCCGGATAGACACGCCCCTCCTGCACTGCGGTTAACTTTTCGCCGACAGGATGGTCCCGCATCGGTTGGACGAACTGGTTTTCGAACTCGCTGGTCGAGTCGAATCGTCCGATAGCCCAGTGAACGATCAGAACGTCCGGATCGACCTGCAGAAGTAGTTCGTAGTCGGCGTCTCCCTCCGATTGTTCGGCGGTAAACGCGCTCGGAGCGCCGAGATCACGGTAGGTCTTCATTTCGTAGCCGTCTCCTTCCGTGTTCATCGGGCTGAAATCGTTGTTTCGTGGCTCTGACCCTCCGTTCAGGAGTCCGACGCTCGGCCGATCCGATTTCGGCGGAATGCGTGATTCGACGTCTTTCATGACCTCGTCGTGGACCTGTTTCAGTGCTTCATACCTATCGTATTCCTTGAACACCAGCGCGGCCTTTTCGAACGCCTCATACAGCGTGTACAGGGGGTAGTCCGTATGGAACTCGCGGCGACGCCGACAGTTGTTCCCGCAGACTGGCCCGACGTTCTTCGAGATTTTTTCGACATCCGATCGGTCCCAACTGTCATCGAGACTGAGAAGCATATTAGGATCGACGAAGTGGACGTCCGAGTCGAGGTCATAGAACAGTTCCTTGTCGATTCCTTGGTCACCGAAGAAGGTCGGGAGGTTCCGGTCGATCGAGAGACCGGCCGCATCGAGATACAGTTCCGGTGGGAGATATGCTTGGATTGCACGTGCTCCATCAGCGTGCCCAAGGACGGCTGCCATCTCTGCCCATGCCCCACCGAAGGTGGTCCACGTTTCCGGCACGTCCTCGAAGGTGATCTTCCCTGCCGGTTCGATCGTCACCGAGTACGGGCTTTCGCCGCTGTTGGTGGCCGTGTTTCTGTTCCCGGAGCTGTTCGATCCGTTCGCTCCGCCACTGGGACCGCTCTCGCCAGCACAGCCCGCAAGCAACCCGCCGCCGATGACCGCCCCGCCGCCCTTGAGTGTCTCCCTGCGCGTCGGCACCTCAACTGGTGTTCCAGCCATGCGTTTTAGGCCAACCTAAAAATACATAAGTGTTCTGCAGGAAGTGCTGACAGGTCGAGAGCGGAGGCTACTATTCAATGCTCTCCGAACCGCTCGTCGCGCCGCGCCCGGCCGTACGCCCCGCCGCCCGCTCGGTGAACTCCTCGGGGAAGTCCTCGATCTCGCCGGCTTGCACGCCCCAGAGGTTCGCGTACAACCCATCGGCCGCCAGCAACTCGTCGTGATCGCCACGTTCGACGATCCGGCCGTCCTCTAAGACGAGGATCGTATCCGCGTTCTTGATCGTCGACAGGCGGTGGGCGATCGCGAGCGTCGTCTTCTCGGCGGTCAGTCGGTCGAGCGAGCGCTGGATGAGGTATTCGGTCTCCGTATCGACGCTCGCGGTCGCCTCGTCGAGCAGGACGATCGCGGGGTCGCGGAGGATCACCCGGGCGAGCGCGACCCGCTGGCGCTGGCCACCGGAGAGTTTCACGCCACGCTCGCCGACGCGGGTGTCGTAGCTCTCCGATAAGCGTTCGACGAACGCGTGGGCTTCCGCGGCCTTCGCGGCCTCTCGAACCTCGTCCATCGAGGCGTCGAACCGCCCGTACCGGATGTTTTCCCGAACTGTGCCGTCGAACAGGAACGTGTCCTGGCTCACGTAGCCGATGGATTCGCGGAGATCGGAAACCCGGAGGTCGCGCACGTCGTGGCCGTCAACGCGGACCCCGCCATCGTCGACATCGTAGAGTCGGAGCAGGAGCTTCGCCACCGTGGACTTGCCTGCACCGGTCGCGCCGACCAGGGCTACGGTCTCGCCGGCCGTCACCTCGAAGTCCACGCCGTCAAGGACTGGGCCCTCGCTCTCGTAGGCGAACCGGACGTCGTCGTACTCGATACGTCCCGCTACATCGTCGAGCGCGATCGGGTTCGGTGCGTCCTCGATCCGGACCGGCACGTCAAGCAGCCCGCAGATGCGCTTGCCAGAGGCTCTGGCGTTCTCGTACCAGTCGACGATACTGGAGAGCTGGGCCATCGGGCCGGTGAGCCGCTGAGTCAACAGCATGAATATCACGAAGTCTCCGATAGAGAGGGTACCCGTAAAGAACAGCGGTGGTCCCGAAAATATCCACAGTCCCCCGAGGACGAACGTCGCGAGCAGTGCCGCGCCCGTAATGAATTCCATCCCGGGTCGGTAGAAGTAGCTTAGTTTCAAGACGTCCATCTGGGCGTCGAAAACGTCGCGTGAGACACCACGCACCCGGTCATTCTCGTAGCCCTCCGTACTGGCGGTCTTGACGAGTTCGATCCCACTCAACCCGTTTTCGATGCGGGTGTTCAGGTCGCCGATGGTCGCACGAACCGACGCGTATCGAGGTTCGATCACGCGCATGAACCACCAGGTAAAGGCGACCATCAGGGGGACGGCCCCGAGCGTGACGAGCGCGAGTTGGGGGTTCGTGTACAGGAGGGCGACGACGATCCCGAGAACGAGCACTCCGATCCGAACGCTGTCGCCGAGCGCGTTGTCGAAGAACGTTTCGAGGTTCGAGGTATCGTTATTCAGAATGGACATCACCTCGCCGGTCTCCTTGTTGTCGAAGAAGGTCATATCGAGGCGCTGCATCTTCTCATAGGCGTCAACCCGAATCGTGTACATCACACCATGAGCGAAGAAGTTCATCGCCACTCCACGAACCCACTGGAGGAGTGCGCCACCTCCGAGGGCGACGCCGACGACGATCGCCGACAGCCAGAACTGGGCGGTCGGATCGGTCGGCAGCCACGCCGATGGGACGAGTGGCAGCGTGTACGCGCCCTCGTTGTTGAACACCGCGTCGATGGTCGTCCCGAGGACGATCGGCGCCACGAGGATCGTGCCGTAGGCGAGTACACTGGTAAGGAGGCCGAGTGCGAGCCAGCGGCCCTCGCCGAAGCCATAGGTTCGAAACAGTCGAAACAGTGGGCGCGAAACCCGCTCACGGTAGGCATCGAGTTCCATCTCGAAGCCGTCCTCGTCAGTCACTGACTCCCTCCGCATGGTCGCTGCGTCCGCCCGATCCCGTTTTTCGCGTGGTGGATTCGGCGGGTCGGTCGGTTACTTCGGTTCCTCCGCTTTCGGTTTCGTCGTCATCATGACGAGCACGAAGCGGTTCGATCCGCGGGCCGTGCTCGGTGCGTTCCACCCGCGCGTCGATCTCGAAGACCTCGGCGAGCAACTCCTCGGTGACCACTTCTTTGGGCGACCCCCGGGCGTGGATCGCGCCCTCTTTGAGCGCGACCATGTGATCGGCGTACCGGGCCGCCTGATTGATGTCGTGCAGGACGAGGATCACAGTAATGTCGCTCTCGTCGCGGAGCGTCTCGACGATCCCCATCACTTCGAGTTGGTGGTGCAGATCAAGAAACGTCGTCGGCTCGTCGAGCAACAGAATACCCGTCTCCTGGGCGAGTACCATCGCGATCCAGACGAGTTGTTTCTGGCCGCCGCTGAGGCTCCCGACCTCCCGGTCGCGCAAGTGGGAGATCCCCGCGAGCGAGATCGCACGGTCGACCGCCGCCCGGTCCGCCTCTGCGAGCGAGTCGAAAAAGCCCCGGTGTGGGTAGCGGCCGTGTTCTACGAGCTTCTCGACAGTGATGCTGTCGGGCGAGACGTTCTCCTGGGAGAGCAGGCCGAGCTTCCGGGCGAGTTCCTTGGTGCTCAGGTTGTGGACATCGGTGCCGTCGAGACGAACGGTACCGGAATCGGGCGCGAGCTGATCGGCAAGTCCCTTGAGAAGCGTGCTCTTGCCGCTGCCGTTCGGCCCCACCAGGGCCGTAACCTCGCCGGGCGTGACGCGGATCGATTCCCCGTTGATGACCGGCTCATCGCCCGATCGGTAGCCGATAACGAGGTCCTCGCCCGCGAGTTCGCTCGCGGTCTCACTCGCCCCCTGGCGGTGTCCGTCCTGGAGGGGATCCGAGTCGACTGTCGTCTCGGTCCCACCGTCCGTCTGGAGTCGGTTTTCATACTCCATCAGATCTCACCCATCTTGTCCTGTTTGCGCATCAGATACAGGAAGTACGGCCCGCCGACCAGCCCCGTGACGATCCCGACCGGGATCTGGACGGGATTCAACGTGAGTCGCGCGCCGACGTCGGCGGCGACCATCAGCGCCGGGCCGACGAACACACAGCCGATAACCAGCTGCTTGTAGTCGCTGCCGACGATATTCCGAACCATGTGCGGGACGATCAGCCCCACGAACCCGACGATCCCTGCGACGGCGATGCTGGCCGCAGCCGCAAGCACCGCCACGCCAGAGAGCGCGAAGCGGACCTTCTCGACGCTCATCCCGAGCGATTTGGCTGTGCTTTCGCCGAGTAGCAGGACGTTCAGCTGTCGGGAACTGATCAATGCCAGTAGCATCGCGACGATCGTCCACGGCAGTGCCATTCGCACTTGCTCCCAGTCGGTGCCGGTAAGCGATCCCGTGGTCCACGCGATAGCGCTCTGGACGACGCCGATATCGTCGGCGAAGAAGAAAAAGGCCGTCTGGAGGCTTCCAAACACCGTGCCAACGATCACGCCCGCCAGCACGAGTCGAACCGGCGAGGTGCCGTTCTTCCAGGCGATGACGTAGACGATGAGGAACGCGACCGCCCCGCCGACAGAGGCGATCAACGGCAAGAATGCGGCCAGACCCGAAAAGACCACCAGCGTAAGCAAGATCATCAATCCCGCGCCTGAGGAGACGCCGAGGATAAACGGACTCGCCAACTCATTTCTGGTCACGGCCTGGAAGATCGCGCCCGACACCGCGAGGTTCATGCCGACGAGGATGCCGACGAAGACGCGCGGCAGGCGAATGTTCCAGACGATGAGGCTGCGTTTGTTCATCTCCGGGACTTCGCCACCGAGGAGAAACGCCTCCCAGGTCTGGGGATTGGACAGGACTCGAAGATTGAAGACGGCCTGCCAGGCTTCGACGAGCGTCATCGAAAACGCCCCGAAGCTCACCTGGATGAGCCCGCCAGCAACGACGACGAGGAGGCTTCCAACGGTGAGAGTGAACAGCGGGCCGTATTCTCCAACCCAGCGCTTCCGGCGCGACGTAGCAGTCGAGGTCGATTCGGTTCCGGCTTCGCTCGCCATTTTATGACCTCGCCTCCGGGGACTCGTGCTCGGCGTCGGTCTCGATCACGCGAGCGCGTTCGTGAATAAGCTCGTCCGCTACGTGGTCGAGGAGTACCCGCTGACCCGCTTTGGCGCTGGCGTCGATCTCGTCGTCCGAGAAGTACGTCGACAGCCGGTCGTCGACCCACGCTTCACGAACGCGCCGGAAGCGCTCGGAGTCGGAACCGACCGGTGCGTTCTCGCTGAAGTGCTCGTCGAACCCCTCGATACAGAACTCCTGGTCGGTCCGCTCCTCACCGAGTTCTGCCTCGCGACGAACCCAGTCGACCCCGCTAACGACCCCTTCCCACCAGCCGTTCTCCAGGTGGGCACAGCGTTTGATCGATGAGCGCCCGCGGTCGAAGACGAGCGTATCGAGGCCCGCTCTGGCGGTGAACACGCCTGCTGTGGCTCCAATCGGTCCGCCGCCAACGATGACGATGTCGTACTCGGTGCTCACACTCAAAAGTTCCCCTTCACGATGTTTGCAACGCGCTGGCGATCGAACAGCCGGTCGGAACCGAACGTATCGGAATAGAGCTGGTGCCCGAGCCGTTCAATCAAAAAGAGGTTGATGATCGGCCCCTGGTAGAGTCCGCCCGCTCTGTACACGTCGCCGTTCTCGACGGCAGTCAACTGGCTTGCAATGTTCTGAGTCCGGAGATACGAGAGGACCGTGTTCCGGAACTCTTCGGCGGATTTCGTTTCATTGCCTAAGAGCAACAGCACATCGGGGTCGATTTCGAGCAGTGTCTCGTAATCGACCTGCCCTCGATCGTTGGTGAAGCTGTTAGTGTTCTCCCCAAATGCGTCTTTGAGTCCGAGAGTATTCATGTGCGCGAACGTCGTTCCCTGTCCGATCGGATAGGGAAGAAACGATTCGGGCTGTTCGACCGGTTGTGGGTACACGACCGCCACCGACGGTCGGTCACTCCGAGCGGGGAGTCGCGATCGAACGTCATTCACCAGGTGATCGTGAACCGCGACGAACTGTCGATGACGGTCTTGACGCTGGAAGGCTTCCGCGAGTTTCCCGAACGCTTCGTACAGCGTGTAGTATCGATAGTCGTGCCAGGGGTATTCGTGCGTGAAAATCGTGTTGCCGAAATATGGTGCGACGTTTTCCCGGAGTTCGTCGATGTCCGCTTGCTTCCACCCTTCGAACCGGTTCATCAGGAAGTTCGGATCGAAGACGTGAACGTCCGAATCGAGTTCGTAAAATACCTCCTTATCGACGCCGTCACTATACAGTGTCGTGATCGACGATTTGTCGACCGAAACGCCGGGGAGTTCCTCGTAGTGATAGCTGTTGAATCGCTCAGGAAGCCACAACGCTCCCGGTGCGCCGACGCCAAGCGCGACGCCCATATCGGCCCAATCGCCGGTTCCAGCGATCCATCGTTTCGGTACTCCCTCGAACGTTACTTCGCCTATCGGTGCCATCGAAACCGAGTACGAACTACCTGATCCCGACGTTCCTTCGGTTGTTCCCCCCGAACTCGAAGTAGTTCCAGTTGTGCTGGTCGTTGTCCCCGTCTGTGCCGATCCGGTTGTCGATCCCGATTCAGTCCCACTACCGTTCGATCCGCTTTCCCCGGAACAGCCAGCGAGCAACCCGCCGGCAATGACTGCGCCGCCGTACTTCATGTAGTCCCTGCGCGTCGGTGCCTCGTCGCTCGTCGAATCGCGTTCCATATGATTTAGGCACGCCTAACCCTTGTATAGCACTTTCGGTCCGCCTAAATCGTGCTCGCTGATGGTTTCCTATCGTTCCCGCATCCAACGATCGGAGACCAGGAGCGAGACCCCAGCAGTTACACGTCGGTCATTGTTCGATGGATTCGATAAGGTCCCAGATACCGAACACGCGGATGTACTCCTCGTAGTACGTATTGGAGAGGACGATCCGGATGGTTTCTTCGGCGTTTCTGTCGTCCATCACGATACCGATGTCGTCGTGCTCGGTCGAGGCGAGAACCATGATCGCCGTGCCGGCCAATCCGGCGTCCGTCTTGCGTAATTCGTCCGGTGGTACCTGCTCGATCTTCGAGAGCCGTTGCTGAACGCGGTCCATTATCACGGAAGCGGATGGACCGTCGTAGACGCTCACTCACTCTTGGACCGGTCCGACAGCGATGACCCACGGCTCCGTCCGTGATTTGTGAATCCAGTCCGAACTGATCCACCTCTCCTGTTCCGCGATTTCGTCTCGGACACGCTGGCTCAGGTACAGTTCGATACCTTCAGATTTTGCGTACTCGGTAAACAACCGGTGACGTTTGTGTCCCGGGCCACCGAGCGTCCGAAGGAAACTCGTATCGAGGAGGAGTACCGTCGGGAGTGGCGGAAGCGTGGGCTCACTCACTGCTGATCGTGTAGGGTGCCTCGGCGATAGTACGTTGATGGATTCCGTCGGCGATGTCTGTCCACGCTGGGTCGTGCTGACCAACGATCCCGATGACTGCTTCGATGGCTTGTGAGACCGCGATGCCGGCTGCGGACGGAACGGCAAGTGAACTGGCGATCCCGCGACGGGTGTGGTTCCCTTCGAGGTACGTCGTCGTCTCGATGATGGCGCGGAGGAGGCGTCCTCTTCCGTAACGTTCGAGGAAGTACCCGATATCCTCGTCGATTTTGGCTGCTCCGTAGACCGCAATGACTGTCGGTGAAACAACGAGTTCAGCCTCTCCCGTCGTCCACGTCCCGACGATCGGGTCAACACGCCAGAGTGCTGCCCCGTCTTCGAGCTGTTCGAGTTCTTCAGCGATTCCCAGTTCGGCCAGTTCGTTCGCGTATTTGTACGCAGTGCTCTTGACGATGTTCTGGCGTGCCATCGCTCGTTTGATCGTTGTGGGCGAATTGATCAGTAAGTCGGTGTAGAAGTACGCCAAGTTCTCGTCCGTCAGCAGCCTCTGGGCGGTAAACAAGGCTGCTGCTCCCTGGTCACCGTCCGGAGGGTCGTTCGTGAGCGTACTGGCCATGTCAGTCTATAGTACGCAAACTATAGACTAAAGCGTTCCGGACGATTCAGGTTGTTGGAGTCGCTCATCATCGGAATTCCCCGAGGACAATACGCGCCACCCGGTCGCGGTTGAACAATTTCTCGGAGTCGAACCAGGCGAGATAGAGGTCCTGTCCGAATCGTTTCGATTCTTCGGCCAGCCAATAGCCCGAGGCAAGTCAGTACGGCGCACCGCATCGCGGACATATCGGTAGACAATCTTCGGAAAGCGCAAGTCCACAGTGCGGGCACTCGCCGTCGCCATCGGGTGCCGTGATCTCCGCAACGATCCCGTCGGTCGTCGCTCGGATCGCCTCAACAGTACCGATCCCCTCGCCCGTTTCGACCTGCTCGTTCCTGTCACTGGGTTCACCGACGACGAGGGCAAAGCGGGCTCGCCCGGCGGCGAACGATTCCTCGTCATCGGCGAGCACTGCGAGGGTTTCCGGGAGCGGCATATCGGCCGCCGAGCGCGCGAGCAGGCCAAATGCCTCGGCAGCCCGCCCCCGAACATGAGCGTTCTCGTCGGCCAACTGCGCGCCGAGCGCGTCACTTACTTCGGTAAGTCGCTCTGGATACTCGCAGCCGACGACCACTAACGCCGTACTCAGGTGATAGCGCACGAGTTCGTCCTCGTCATTGAGGTGGTCGGCGAGAGTTGAGACGTGATGTGTGAGTCTTCCAGGGTTGCCCAGCGCGACGTGTTCGAGGGCTTTAGCCAGCTTCTCCTTCACTTCAGGCTTGTCGAACGACAGCCCGATTGTGAGATCCGCGAGCATCTCGGGCGAGGTGACGGTCTCAGGATGGTCAAGCGCGACGTATCCGAGCGCCTCGGCCGAGCGGGCACGCACGTAGTAGAACTCCTCGTCGTCGGCCAATCGATCGGCGAGCGCCGAGACGAGCGGGACGACGGCCGTCGCGTTGCTCTCGGCGACGGCGACGAACAGTTTCGCGGTCGTTAGGCGCACCGAGCGCTCTTCGTCGGTAAGGAGGGGTTCGAACGCCGGGAGTATGCGGGCGAGACTCGCGCTATCGAGCGCAAGCGGCGGGTCCCCGTCGTCGACGGTGGAGCGTAGCGACTGCACACACGCCTTGCGGGTCTCGACCGGCGTGGTCGGAAGATCGCTCACTAAGGCTGCGAGCGCTTCGCCGTCGCCGCGGTCAAGCGCTGCAGCGAACACCGCTTGCAGCGACGAGTTTGATCCGTCCTCGCTCATCCTATGTGACCGCTCCTGAGCCGGCTATAGGGCCATGCGCGAACAGGAAGCAAAAATACTTGTTCCCATCGCTCTCCAGGCGTTGCTCCGAGTGGATCGCTCGTCGCCGAGAACGTCCTACCCTGGCGTTATGGGTCCACTAAACGCCACCCTGGCACAAGCACCACCTGTACATCAGCAAACACCGGTGGGAGGATAGCTCGGCGAACTGAGTCCCGGTCAGCCGATAAGTTGATAATCAACTACCGTAATGTTACAACGGATACTGAATGAAACGAACTACGCTCTTCCAGCGAGGGGTTGTCCTCCTTTTGATCAGCGCGTTAGTACTGAGTGTCGGTGCATCGACCGCACTCGCCGATCGAAGCACTTCCAGTCCAGGAGAAAGCGACGACAATTCCGAGCAAGCGAGCGATGTCACGATCAGCGGCCTCGACCTTGCGATTGAGGATGTTCACCTCACTGGGGAAAACCTCCCCGAGATGAGCGTCGAAGATCGCACCTACTCGATCGACGAACACACTGTTACGATCGATGAAATGACGCTGACGATGAATGACGCT
>PXQR01000093.1:0-16329 GCA_003021235.1 Halobacteriales archaeon QH_6_64_20
CCCAACAAGACACTTACCGCTCCAACGACGATCATGTAGCGTACGTTTCATGATCGAACTGCCCTTCGGAGTCGGTTCGGATTACGGATCGGACCGGGTTCACGGCCGATAGCGGCGCTGTCGGGACCGTCCAGCGCGTTCGGACGCTCGCGGCGCATGCGGTTCACGATCCGGCGATGGCGACGCGCGAACTGGTCAACTCGCCGGCGAAGGTCCTTCGGCTGCTTCGTGGACGGGACCGACCGCCGCCGACGATCGATCGGACCCCGTCCGTCACGACGGAAACGCGACCGAGGGGGGGCGATCGATGGGAACGCGATGGATGGAACGGTGACCGACGGAACGGTGACCGACGGGACGGACGTGGACGGCGGGCGGGTAGCGGAGCGCCGCTCGACGGACCACGACGTTCGGCACCGCTACTGTGAGGGGGTCAAACTCGACCTGAGCAATCACGTCGCCCACCGGACGATGCCGGGTGTGGGCGGCGCGGAGGTGCCCGCGGACCCGAGCGTCGAACGCCACCTGTTCGAGACCCGCCAGCCCTACAACGGGTTTTTCGTCCCGGCCCCCGCCGACGAACTCGCACACGTCGTTGCCCACTGTGCGTTCGATTACGACGGGCGGTTCTCGCCGTACTACCGGGATCGGTGTGAGACGCTCGTCGAGCAGGTAACCGTCTCCGAAGAACGGATCGACGAGTTCGAACGACTGCTCGAAGCCGTGTTCGACACGGCGAGCGAAAGCGTCTCCCGACTCGTGTTCGCGGGCGAATACGAGTCGATCCGACAGCGCCTTCGGGATGTCGAGATCGATCCCAGTGAATCCGGTTCGCACGACGGTGCGATCGCGGGAGGGCCATGACATCGTGACCGAACGCAACGAACGTCCTCGGGGCCATCGGCACCTCCCGTCCGACGGAACCGATTCGATCCGATCCGGTACGACCGCGTCGCTCGACTTCGAAGCCGACGGCAAGCGGTCGGGGCGTAGACGACGGGAGACCTCGCGTCCGCCCCGCAGTCGCTCGGTGTCGGCGTCGGCGGCACAACGCTCATTATCTATCGTGGTCTCCTTTCGGTAGGCCTCGCCCGACGATGATCAGCGTCACGCTCGAGATGGTCCAGTACGACTGTCCGTACATCGATACGACCGACGAGCACGAGGTCTCGTTCTCAGCGCTGCAGTGGGAGTTCGATCCGAGCGTTGCGCGCCTCGATACCCGGATGCTCGTCGAGGGCGCGGACCGGGACACCCTCGCCGCCGGTATCGGCGCGCTTGAAGCCCACCCCCACCTCCATGGGTGTGAACTCCGCTCGAAAGAAGGGGCGCTTGCCTGCCTCGATACGGCGATCGGCGAGACCGACGCAATGGCGGCCATCCGGGATCACGGGGGGTACGTCACCGGCCCCTTTCACATCGAGGCGGGCAGCGAGCGCTGGCATATCGGGTTCGACTCGGCCGGTGTCGTTGACGACGCGTTGAGCGCGCTCGATCGCCACAACGAGTTCCGTGTCCTCGAACGCGAATCGACCGCGAACACCCAGCTACGGGACCTCGTGGCGAACGCCGAGGCCGCGAGGTCCCTGATCGAGGGCTGTCGGACGCTGTCGCCGACCGAACGCCGAACCCTCGAAGTCGCCGTGAGGAAGGGGTACTTCCGTTCCCCACGCGACACGACGCTCGCCGACCTCGCCGGGGAGTTCGACGTCTCGAAGCCGGCCGTCTCGAAGAACCTCCGGCGCGCACAACGGAAACTGCTCGGCCGCGCTGTCGACGCGCTCGGCGACCTCGACGCGAACGACGAGTAGCCCGCCCGACGACGCGGTTCACATGTTAACCGTACTGTTTTTGCCGTTTGTTCGCCACCATCGACTATGGACG
The DNA here is from genome assembly GCA_003021235.1 of Halobacteriales archaeon QH_6_64_20. Taxonomy (GTDB): domain Archaea; phylum Halobacteriota; class Halobacteria; order Halobacteriales; family Halococcaceae; genus PXQR01. The sequence continues at coordinate 1,885 of PXQR01000093.1, forward strand.
AACGGATCAGCCGTCGTGCGGCACTGCGCGGGCTCGGCGCGACCGGAGCACTCGGACTCGCCGGTTGTCTCGGCGGCGACGATGGTAACGGTAGCAGCGGTAGCGGGACCGACGGCGGCTCGAACGGCAACGGGGGCGCGAACGGTAGCGGCTCCGGCACCACCACCACCGGCAGCGGGGGCGGCGGCTCCGGGCCGGTCACGATCGGCGTTCTCGAACCGCTGTCAGGCGACCTGCAGTACTACGGCCAGCTGGCGCTGTGGGGGATCCTCTCGGGGTTCGCGTACAAAGGCGATAACGACCCGCTTACGGATGCTTCGACCGGGCGTAAGTCCCTGTCGGTGGGCGATACCGACTACGAACTGCTCGTTCGGGACACACAGCTCGATCCGAGTACGGCTCAGTCGCTCGCGACCGACCTCGTCCAGGGCGAGGACGTCGACATGCTGCTGGGCTGTACGTCCTCGGCGTCGGCGGCCCAGGTCATCAGCACGGTCACCAAGCAAGCCGAGGTGCCGACGATGATCGGGCCGGCGGCCTCCGCCGGTATCACCGCCGATTCGGAGACCTGCGGGGAGATGGTCTTCCGTGCGAGCGAGAACACCGCGATGGACGCCCGCAGCGGCGGGAGGTTCGTCGCCGAGCAGGACGAGGTGAGCCGGGTCTATCTCTTCGGCGCGGACTACTCCTTCGGGCGGGCGGTCGTCAACAACTACCGGGAGGTCTTCGAGCAGGCGGGCATCGAGATCGTCGGCGAGCGGTTCGTCGAACAGGGGTATTCCGAATGGACCGGACTGCTCGACAACGCTCAGTCCGCGGGCGCACAGGGGATCGTCGCCGGCTTCACAGTACAGACGCTTCCGGCCCTCTTTCGGACGTACCTCACCGGGAACTACGACTTCCGCGTGTTCGGTGGCTTCGCCACCCGGGTCACGAACCGGATCATCGGCGAACTCCTCGCGAACACGCTCGGAACGCCCCTCACTGAACAGAAGCTACAGCAGTCGAACCTCGGACCCTTCACCACCCGCTATCACTGGAACCAGTACGACAACGAGATCAACAACCAGTTCGTCGACTCCCACGTCCAGGCCTACGGCAGCGTGCCGGATCTGTTTTCCTCGGGGATGTTCACCGCGGCCTCGGCGATCGTCCAGGCCGTCGAAGAGAGCGGGGCGACCGCCGGCGAGGGGATCGCGAACGCGCTGCGTGGCATGACCGTCGCCGACACCCCGAAAGGCCAGGACGGTTATACCTTTCAGGAGTACAACAACCAGGCGCGCTCGGCGATGACGATCGCGAACCCCATTCCCACGGAGGACGAATTCCAGGAGAGTTGGGGCGCGGCGGTCATGCCCAGTGCTCCCGTAGCAACGATCGGGGCCGACGGAACGACGATTCCCCAGGACAGCGAGCAGATGAACTGCAGCCTCTGAGAATGCTCCGGACGCGGGGCCTCACCAGGGAGTTCGGCGGTCTCACGGCGGTCGATAGCGTGGATTTCGACCTCGATCCGGGGGAACTGTGCTCGTTGATCGGACCGAACGGGGCCGGGAAGACGACGTTCTTTGACTTACTCACCGGCGTGCTCTCCCCGAGCGCAGGAACGATCGAGTTGCGTCGCGACGGCGAGTGGAGCGACGTCACCGACGCGAGTCCCCACGAAGCCGCGAACCTGGGACTGCACCGATCATACCAAATCACCAATGTATTTCCGACGAGCACGGTACTCGAAAACGTACGAGTCGCGGCCCAGGCGGCGGGCAACGACTCGCTGCGGGTGTGGCGAAACGCGGGGAGCTTCGATTCGCACATCGAGGAGGCACACGGGATCCTCAACCGAGTGGGACTAAAGCGCAAAGCCGGCGTCACCGCCCGGAACCTCAGCCACGGCGAGAAGCGCCAGTTGGAAGTCGCCATCGCGCTCGCCGGCGACCCCGACGTGTTGCTCTTAGACGAGCCGAACGCCGGGGTCTCCTCGGAAAGCGTCGACGAGATCATCGCCCTCATCGAGGACGTCGCAACCGATCACGCCGTCCTGTTGGTCGAGCACAACATGGAGGTCGTAATGAACGTCTCCGATCGCATCGTCGTGCTCAACCAGGGAGCGGTAATCGCCGACGACCGTCCCGAAGGGGTTCGGGACGATCCGGCCGTCCAGGAGGCCTATCTCGGCGGCTACGAGCCGGGAGCGGGAGCAGCGGCGAGCGACGACGCGGCCGATCCCGAAGGTTCCGTGGCTTCGGAGTCGTCGGGCCGATCGAATACTCCGGAGGGCGAGGCGTGACGTTACTCGACGTCGAGAACGTCCACACGTACTACGGCGAGAGCCACATCTTGGAGGGCGTCTCGCTGTCGGTCGCCGCAAGCGAGGTGATCGCGCTGATCGGTCGAAACGGCGTGGGTAAGACCACGACGTTGCGGACGATCCTCCAGTTGACGCCGCCGCGCGAGGGGTCGGTTACCTTCCGTGGCGAGGATCTTCAGGGGTTGGCGACGAACGAGGTCGCCCGGCGCGGGATCGGCTGGATACCCGAGGAACGCCGGATCTACTCCCAGCTTTCCGTCGCCGAGAACGTCCGTATCGCGGTCCCGAGCGACCGGGACGCCGACGCAGCCCTAAAGAACGCCTACGAGACGTTCCCGGACCTGGAGCGATTCGGCGACCGAGACGCCGGCACGCTTTCCGGCGGCCAACAACAGATGCTCGCGCTCGCGCGCGGCCTCGCCGGCGAGAACGATCTCTTGCTCGTTGACGAACCCTCCGAGGGGTTGGCTCCGCGGATCGTCGCCGCCGTCGCCGACGCGCTGGCGGCGGCCGCCGAGGAGACCACGCTACTGTTAGTCGAACAGAACCTCCCGCTCGCACTCGATCTGGCCGATCGGTTCTATCTCCTCGACAATGGCCAGGTGATCGATAGCGGCGATACCGACGAGGTAAGGGCCGAGGACGAACGGCTCAGGAGGCATCTCAGCGCGTGACGTTCCTGCTTACGGTCACGATTGCGACCGAGGTCGTTTCGCTCGTCTCGGAGCTTTCGCCTCTCCTCGCCTCGGGGTTCGGCCTCCGGAGTCCGGCGGCGCTCGCGTTCTTCCCGGACGTCACGCTCGTCGCGCTCGGCGACGCGCTGGCGAGCTTCCTCCAGCCGGTGAACCTCTTCGACGTCTTCCTCAATGGCCTCGCGAAATCGGCGCTGTACGTCATGATCGCCGTTGGACTGACACTGATCTTCGGGCTGATGGGCGTGCTCAACTTCGCGCACGGTTCCTTTACGATGATCGGCGCATACCTCGGCGGCCTGATTCTGGTCCTCACAGTGACGGGTACGACGGGTGGTCTCGCCCGCATCGGCCTGTTTTTCGTCGGCGTTCTCGTCGTGTTCGGGGTGCTCGCGGTCCTGGGAGGCGTCCTTGAGATCAGTCTGATCCGGCCGCTGTACGACCGCTCGCCGGTCTATCAGATACTGCTGACCTTCGGACTGACCCTCGTCCTCGACGAACTCGTGCGTATTATCGTCTCGCTCTACGGACTCCAGCCGATCAGCGACTGGCAGAACGCCTTCGGGACCCGACCGGCCTTCATCGCCCGGTCGCTCGATTTCGGGCCGGTGGACGTTCCCGGGTTGGCGTTATTCCAGATCGCCTTCGGCGTCGTCACCGTCGGAGCGGTATGGGCGTTTCTGACCCGGACGCGCTACGGACTGATCGTGCGGGCGGGCAGCGAGGACGCCGAGATGACCGAGGCGCTCGGCATCGACGTCCGGCGGGTCTTTACCGTGGTCTTTGCACTCGGGGCCGGCATCGCCGGGGTCGCTGGCGTCCTTTTGATGTGGGACCCGGTCTGGGGCGCGAGCGTCCCGCTGGCCGCAGAAACCCTGCTTCCGGCCTTCGTCGTCGTCATCGTCGGCGGCCTCGGCACCTTCCGGGGCACCGTCGTCGCCGGAATCCTAGTAGGGATGGTCGACGCCGTGATGACCTGGTGGTTCCAGAACGCGATCTCCTTTACCGGTCTCCCACAGATCACGATCTTTCTGATCCTCGTAATCGTGCTGATCGCCCGCCCGCAGGGGCTGTTCGGCGTCGAGGGGGTGGGTGGCCATTAGTCCCGGCTCCGGTCCCGAGACGACCACTAACGACGACCGGCCGGAAACGGATTCAGAGACCGACGACGGAGCCGAAACCGACGGCAGGACCGGAGCGGGGGACGAGACCGAAGCGGAGGGGGGAGCCGGGGCCGAGCCTTCGGCTGACACCCGAGCCGAATCGGAGGGCGGCCTCGAATCCGAGACCGCACCCGCGGCCGAGACCGGGACTCGATCGGCCCGAGCGGACGGGACGCTCGTCTGGCCCGCCCGCTACGTCCGCGAGCACCTGGTTCACAGCGGCGTTCTCCTCTTTCTGGCGCTCTACCCCGGCATCTATACCCTCCTGGTGAACTCGCCGCTGCGTTCGGAACTCCTCGCAGTGCTCCCGGAGATAGAAACGATGGTTGCGGTGTTTTACTTCGGGCTGTTCGCGATGTCCTTCGATTTCATTAGCGGGTATACCGGCTATCTCGACTTCGGGCACGCCGTCTTCTACGGGATCGGCGCGTACGTCGTCTTGCTCGTCGCCACCGGGAAGGTTCCACTACTCCCGGCCGAGACGCCGTTCGTCCTCGTGCTGGTTCTCGCCGGGCTTCTCGCCGTGGTCTTCGCCGTTTTGATCGGCGCGGTGTCGTTCCGGCTCACGGGGGTGTACTTCGCGATGATAACCCTCGGGTTCGGCCAGGTGGTCTACGTCTTCGTCCGCGGCTGGGACTACGTCGGTTCGAACCCCCGCGACGGCATCGCCGTCTCGGAGCGCTCGGGGTTCGAGATCGGCGTTCCCTTCGTCGACTCGCTCGACCTCGCCATCGGCCAGCTAACGGGCGACGAACTCTCGGTGCTCGCCATCGAACTCTCGACGACGGAGGTGTCCTATTACATGGTCGGGCTCGTGGTCGTGATCTGTTATTTCGCGATGCAGCGGATCATCCACTCGCCGTTCGGTCGGGTGATGATCGCCATCCGCGAGAACGAACAGCGCGCCGCGGCGATCGGCTACAATACTTTTCGGTACAAGCTGGGTGCCTTCGCGATCAGCGGCTTCTTCGCGGCGATCGCCGGCGGGCTGTTCGCGGGCTTTCGACGGACGGCCACGCCCGACAATGCCTTCTTCTTCCTCGTGACGGGCGACGCGCTGCTCGCGGCGATCATCGGCGGGTTCGGGACGCTTGCCGGCCCGCTCTACGGACGGCTGTTCGACGAGGGAGTCAGGGAGTTCCTCTCGAAGGCGGGCGAGGGCGGCGGCCTGCTTCCCTACCTGCGCGAACACCTCTCCGAAGCCGTGCTCGGGACCGAACTCCTGGGCGGGATGACCGTCCAAGGTGCGATCGAGACCTTTCTCAACGGTCATGCGAGCCTGTATATCGGGGCGCTGTTCGTGCTGTTCGTGCTGTTCGTTCCCGACGGGCTGCTCGGAACGATCCGTGCGCGCCTCGGCGGCCCGGTCGGAAAGTGCCTGCCCGATCGGGCGGGCGAGTACGTCCCGGAGCGTTTCGAGCGGTACTGGAAGGGACTCGAACGCTGAGCCAAAGGGGGACGGTCGAACGGCCGGTCGGATCGATGGGACCGACGATCGCTCGGCGCGAACGGCGTTCCTGGGGAAGAGAAAGACGCAACGGGGTCCTTAGGCGGTTCTCAGGCGGCGAGTTCGGTCTCGACTTCCCCTTCGGCCGGGACACGCGCGACGGTCGTGATGGCGATCTCGGGGCTGTAGGAGGGTCCCATCGTCCGGTGTGTGATTTCCTCGAAGCCGGCCTCGGCGAACATCCGGTCGGCTTCCGCCTCGTCGTAAAAGAGCATCATCGCGTCCGCGAGCGTTCCGAAGAGCGTCGAGTCCGGGTGGTTCGGTCCGACGATCAGGACCCGGCCACCGGGTTTGACGACCCGTTTCGCCTCGCGTAGCGCCGCTATCGGGTTCGGCCAGTACTCGATCGATCCGGAGGACCACACGGTATCGAAAACGCCGTCGGCGAAGGGGAGGCGTTCTGCGTCCCCGAAGTAAAAGCGGACGTCGCCGTGCTTGCCGAACTTCCGCCAGGCGTGTTCGAGCTGATGGGGGCTCTGGTCGAGGCCGTGGACATCGGCGGTGTGTTCCAGCAATCCCTCAGTCGCAAAGCCGGTTCCACACCCCACGTCGAGCACGCGATCGCCCTCCTGAATATCGAGCATCGAAAGGGCTTCGGCGCGCATCTCCTCGTTCCAGATGAAGGGGTTGACTTGGTCGTAGACCTTCGAGAGGTACTTGTAGAACAGGCGCGCTCGCGCCTTGTTTTCGAGAACTCCCATTGCTCACGTGTATGGGCCGTTGCCCCAATAACACTACGGATTCGCCCACTATCGAAGCGAGCATAGAGTCCAGTTCACCGAACAGGAGTTTCGACACCCCGGCGAACAGTTCACGCATCCGCGAGTGAGCCGAATGGTGAGCGAGCGGTTCCACGCAAACGAGCGCCGTAGGCGCGAGTGCGCGTTTTTGGTGCAGATTTTTGCCGGGCCCGCAGTGAGTGACTGGAGGGAACGATCGAGGACCCCGGGAAAAAGGTGCGTGCGGAAGGGTGCGCTTCGCAACTACCAAATAGCCGCCTGACGAAGCTAGAGTAAGTATATGGCACGGCCAGAGGTTCTCGACGGCATCAAACGGGCCGAGCGCGAGGCCGAGGAGATCCGCGAGGAGGCGAGAGATGACCGGGAACAACGCATCGCCGAGGCACGAGAGCGCGCCGAGGAGATCCGCCAGGAGGCCCGCGAGGAGGCTGACGACCTCGAAGCCGAGCGCATGGACGAGGCCCACGAGGAGATCGAAGCCGAGCGCCAGGAGGTCTTAGCGGAGGGCGAAGCCGAACGCGAGGCGCTCGTCGCCCGAGCCAACGAGCGACGTGAGGACGTCATTGCCTACGTGGTCGAGCGGTTCGTGGAGGGGGTCAATGCTCAGACCTGAGCGGATGAGTCGGGTGTCGGTCGCGGGCGCAAAGGGCGTGCTCAGTGAGGTGATCGAGACCGTCCACGGCCTCAATCTCGTCCACCTCTCCTCGTACGATGGTGCCTGGGAGGGGTTCGAGCCGGGCGACCCGATCGACGGTGCCGACGACTCGGCGGGAAAGCTCGTCACGGCCCGTTCGCTTCGGAACATCCTGGGCATCGACGACGAGGACGGCGGGCCGGCCCGGATCGTCGACGACGAGGACGCCGAACGCGAACTCGAAGCCGTCCGCGAGCGGGTCAACGAACTTGACGACCGGCGCGACGACCTCGAGGACGATCTCGTGGCGATCGACGAACGCCGGGAGCGAATGGAGACCCTCGCCGCGCTCGGCATCGACCTCGACCTTTTGAGGGGATACGACACGCTTCGGACCCGTGTCGGCGAGGGCAACCGCGAGGAGATCGAGCGCGCACTCGCGAACGCCGATGGAATCGATTCGGCCGAGGTGTTCGCCGACGAGGAGAGCCGCGTCGTCGCGGCGTTCGCCCGGCTGAGCGAAGGTGCCACCGGCCCCGACGCTGACCCGAGTGCCGACGCAGATGGCGACGGTGACAGTGACGGTGAGAACGGCCACAGTGACATCGGTGCCGGCGAACAGGACGCCTTCGAGGAGGCGCTCGTCGGCGTCGAGTTCACGCCGATCGCGGTGCCCGACGCGGACGGTAGCCCCGCGGAGTACGCCGAGGAACTCGGCGAGCGCCGCGAGGACGTCGAAGCCGAACTGAGCGAGGTCGAAGACGAACTCGACGCAGTTCGCGAGGAGTCGGGCGGGTTCTTGCTCGCGCTCGAAGAACACCTCGCGATCGACGTCCAGAAACGCGAAGCGCCCCTCTCGTTTGCAACTACTGAAAACGCCTTCGTCGCGGAGGGATGGATCCCGACCGAACGGTACGTCGATCTCGCCGAAGCCCTGGAGCAGGAGGTCGGCGAGCACATCGAACTCGACGAACTCGAACGTGCCGCCTACGACGGCGACGGGGCGGTGCGCGACCGCGAACCGATCGGCGGCGGCGCGGGCGATGCGGGCGAACCGACCGCCGCCGACGGCGGCGAGCAGATCCGAACCGACGGCGGACCGACACACGAACGCGGTCGTCCAGTCGTCGAGGACGAGTCGACCGCCGAGAACGGATCGGCCACTGCGGGCGGATCATCCGCCGAGGGTGAACCGGCCACCGAAGAGGAAGGACGGACGGTACGTGCCGACGGCGGGCAGGCGGGCGAGGAACGGCCGATGGCGGGCCGTCCGCCGGTCGTCCAGGACAACCCCGGTTCGGCGAAACCGTTCGAGACCCTCGTGCGCGTTCTCAACCCGACGTCGGCTATGGTCTGCTCTACGTGATCGTCGGCTATGCGATCTACTCCCGGCTCGACGGGGCGCTCGGCGCGCTGGGGGCGATCGCGATGTGGTCCGGCCTGTTCACGATCCTCTTTGGCGTGCTCTACGGCGAGATATTCGGCTTGCACACGATCGGGACGGTCGTCTGGGGTGGCCACCCGCCGATCGTCAAGGGGTTACAACCGGCCGAAATCGCGTACGCACAGCTGTGGCTGCTCGTAAGCGTGCTCGTCGGGTTGGTCCACGTCACGGCCGGCTACGTGCTCGGCTTCGTGAAGAACCTCCAACACGGCTTCCGGGAGGCGCTTCTCGAAAGCGGCTCGTGGATCCTGTTGATGCTCGGCGTCTGGGCGTGGATCTTCAGCCGGGCGTCCGCCGGCGCGAAGCCCGAGTTCCTGTTCCAGGTCTTCAACGGCGAACCGTTCGCGCTCGGGTTCGCCGGCCTCCCCGCGATCGTCGGCTGGGCCGGCCTGGTGATCGGCCTCGGGCTCGGGTTAGTGTTGATGATCGCCGGCGAGGTCGGTCACATGGGGCTTGTCGCCGGGCTGTTCGCCGGCGGCATCGAGAGCCTGCAGGTCCTGGTCAACATTCTCTCGTACGCTCGCCTCGCCGCAGTGTTGCTCGCGAAAGCCGGGATGGCCTTCGTCGTGAACCTGCTGTTCTTCGGGGCTTATCAGGAGAACGGAGAGTTTCACTTCCTGATCGATCACGGGCCCGGATACGTCGCCGGACTCGGCCCCGAGGCCGAACTCATGTTCCCCGGGTTGATCCACCTGGGCGTCATCGGCGTCCTGTTCGGGATCGTCGTTCTCGTCCTCGGCCACGCCTTGGTGCTCGTACTCGGAATCACGAGCGCTGGCCTGCAAGCGGTGCGACTCGAATACGTCGAGTTCTTCCAGAAGTTCTACGACGGCGGCGGCGACGCGTACGAACCGTTCGGTCGCGAGCGCCGACACACCGCCAAGGAGTAGTCGTCCCCGCTTCGCAGGGTAGCTTTGCCTGCTCCTCGTCGTTCGGTCCGGACGATCGAAGCACCGACCACCTGGCGTACCGAACAGCCGGGTACTAACGGTCGGGTATCGACAGTCGGGCGCCGACGGTCGAGCAACCGAACGGGCCTGTCGGAGTCAGGTTCGTTTTCGTGGGTTCGCCTACCGCACCTCGATCGATCCGTAACGCTCAAAAACCGGACTCTGGACGCGGATACGCGGAGGTTTTTGGGAAGCTTTAAGAAGCCAGTAGTTGGAAATACGCCCGTTCACTCATGAGCGAACGCAGCCAACGGAGCGCTGAATAACACAGTATGTTCGAGTTGATCGTCGGGTTCGTCAGTGTCGTATTGCAACAGGGCTCACCAGCGATTCCGGGCTCGGCCGGCGCTGCCATCGCGGTCGGCCTCGCCGGTCTCGGCGCTGGAATCGCGGAACGCGGGATCGGCGCGGCTGCGGTAGGGGCGACCGCCGAGGACGACGACATGTTCGGCCGCGGGTTGGTCCTGACCGTCCTCCCGGAGACGCTCGTTATCCTCGCGCTAGTGACGTTCTTCCTGGTATAACCCGCTACACTCGTTGAGTACCATGAGCTTAGACACCGTCGCCGAGGACATCAAGGACGAAGCCCGCGAGGACGCAGACGAGATCCGCGCTGAGGGCGAACGGGAGGCCGAGCGGATCGTCGCCGAAGCCGAAGACGACGCCGAGGGGATCGTTTCCGAGCGCGAAGCCGAGGTCGATCGCCGGATCGCCCAGGAGCGCGAACGAACGCTGTCGAGCGCGAACCTCGAAGCGAAACAGAAACGCCTCGAAGCGCGCCGGGACGTCTTGGAAGACGTCAGGGAACGCGCAAGCGAGGAGGTCGGAGCCATCGACGGCGACACCCGCGCCGAGCTCACGAGACGGTTGCTCGACGACGCCGCAACGGAGTTCGGTGAGGGAAGCGACGTCCGGCTGTACGGCCGCGCGGACGACGAGGCGCTTCTCGCCGATCTCGTGAGCGAGTACGACGGGTACGAGTACGCCGGCGAGTTCGACTGTCTCGGCGGCGTTGTCGCCGAAAGCGAAGCCTCGCGTGTGCGCGTGAACAACACCTTCGACTCGGTGTTCGCCGACGTCTGGGAGAACAACCTGAAGGGGGTGAGCGACCGGCTGTTCGAGAACGGCGAGACCGAATCGGAGGCTAAGACCGATACTGGAACCCGAGCCGCCGAACGCGAAAACGGAGACGGGGACGCCACGTGAGTACCGCTTCGTCGTCGAGTTCGAACTACGAATACGTCACCGCACGCACCCGTTCGCGCAAGGCGAGGCTCTTCGACGAGGACGACTACCGACAGCTGACCCGGATGGGAACCGGCGAGATCGCCCGTTTCATGGAGGAATCGGAGTACGACGAGGAGATGAACGACCTGGCGGCTCGCTATTCGGGGGTCGATCTCATCGAGTTCGCCCTGAATCGCAATCGCGCGAAGCACTTCGACGACCTGTTGCGCTGGGCCGATGGGCCCCTCCACGACTACATCGCCCGGTATCTGCGCCGGTTCGACGCTTGGAACGTCAAAACCGCGATCCGTGGGCTGTCCTCGGGTGCTGCGCGCGATGAGATCGAATCCGACCTCGTCCGTACGGGCGAACTATCCGAGTCACGTACCGACCGACTGCTCGACGCGAACTCGGTCGAGGAGGTCGTCGAGGTCCTCGATGGCACGCGGTTCGGGCCGGCGCTCGACGACGCCGTGGACGAATACGAGGAGAGCGCTTCGCTGGTTCCTTTAGAGAACGCCCTCGATCGGGCGTATTACAGGTCGTTGCTGAGCGATATGCCCGCCGAAACCGACCGGGCGACGGAACTGTACGTCGAGTTCCTCCGCGCGGAGGTCGACTTTCGCAATCTCAGGAACGCACTGCGGCTCGCGCGGAGCGGGTCGTCGGTCGATCCGGGCGAGTACTACATCGACGGCGGACGCCTCTTCTCGGCGGACGAGCTCGGGAGCCTCGCCGAGAACACGAACGAACTGATCGCACGGCTTCGTAACGGCGTCTACGGCGAGCGCCTCTCGGGCGCGCTCGACGAGTTAGAGGAGGCGGACAGTCTGATCGGATTCGAGCGCGCGCTCGAAGAAGTGCTCCTGGCGTACTCGAACCGGCTCTCACAGCTGTACCCGCTGTCGGTCTGTCCGGTCTTTGCCTACGTCCTGGAGAAAGAACGCGAAGTGCGAAACGTCCGGGCGATCGCCCGCGGCCGGGAAGCCGGGCTCGATCCCGACGAGATCGAAGCGGAGTTAGTGATACTGTGAACTCCCATACCCATCGGTCGTTCGCACGCCGGGCAACGGCCGTCCGTCCGGTCGTCGCGGAGCCGACGACCGGGAGTTCGACCGTCGCTTCTATACCCATCGGGAGCGAAGGTGCGGACCGATGAGTCGCGAAGTCGCCGTTATCGGTAGCCCGGAGTTCACGACGGGCTTTCGACTCGCGGGCGTACGGAAGTGCGAGAACGTCCCGGACGACGAGAAGCCCACCGACCTCGACGACGCCGTGACGCGCACCTTGGAGGACGAGGACGTCGGCATCGTCGTGCTCAGGGACGAGGACATGGAGTACCTCTCGCGGAGCGTCCGCGAGGCGGTCGAGACGAGCGTCGAACCCACGCTGGTGACGCTCGGCGGGGGAGCCGGGAGCGGCGGCCTGCGCGAACAGATCAAACGAGCCATCGGGATCGACCTGATGGACGAGTGACCGATACCGTACTCGGAACCGCGCACGGAACCGAACCCCGAACCGGAGTCGGGACCGGAACCACGGGGGAGTCCAACGGCGGCGATCGCGACGACGGCATCGAGCGGCCAACCACTGACGACGACCGATCGACACACGATACAAGTACATGAGCCAAGCAGTAGAGTCAGACACCGAACCGGATGCAGTTCTCAGAAGCGTCAGCGGTCCCGTCGCTACGGCGACCGGCCTCGACGCGAAGATGAACGACGTGGTCTACGTCGGCGAAGAGGGCCTGATGGGCGAGGTAATCGAGATCGAAGGCGACGTCACTACCGTCCAGGTCTACGAGGAGACTTCGAACGTCGCGCCCGGCGAACCCGTCCGCAACACCGGCGAACCCCTCTCGGTCGATCTCGGACCGGGTATGCTCTATTCGATTTACGACGGCGTACAGCGCCCGCTCGCCGTGCTCGAAGAGCAGATGGGAGCCTTCCTCGATCGCGGGGTCGACGCACCGGGCATCGATCTGGAGGAGACCTGGGAGTTCACCCCGACCGTCGAGGAAGGCGACACAGTCGAATCGGGCGACGTCATCGGCACGGTTCCCGAAACCGAAAGCATCGAACACCGCGTGATGGTGCCCCCGGACGTCGACGGCGGGGAGGTGTCGAGCATCGACGAGGGTGACTTTACCGTCGAGGAGACGGTCTGCGAACTCGATTCGGGAACCGACATCTCGATGCGCCAGGAGTGGCCCGTGCGCGAGGCCCGACCCACGATCGAGAAGGACACCCCGACGACGCCCCTCGTTACTGGTCAGCGTATTCAGGACGGCCTGTTCCCGATCGCGAAAGGGGGTACCGCGGCGATCCCTGGTCCGTTCGGCTCGGGCAAGACCGTGACCCAACAGCAACTCGCGAAGTGGGCCGACGCCGACATCGTCGTCTACATCGGTTGTGGGGAACGGGGCAACGAGATGACGGAAGTCATCGAGGACTTCCCTGAATTGACTGACCCCCAGACCGGCAAGCCGCTCATGGCCCGGACGTGTCTGATCGCCAATACGTCTAACATGCCCGTCGCCGCCCGGGAGTCGTGCGTCTATACGGGCATCACGATCGCGGAGTACTACCGCGATATGGGCTATGACGTCGCGTTGATGGCCGATTCCACGTCCAGGTGGGCCGAAGCCATGCGCGAGATCAGTTCGCGACTCGAGGAGATGCCCGGCGAGGAGGGCTATCCCGCCTATCTCGCTGCCCGACTCTCGCAGTTCTACGAGCGTGCCGGCAAGTTCGAGAACATCAACGGAACCGAGGGATCGATCTCGGTCGTCGGCGCGGTGTCGCCCCCCGGAGGTGATTTCTCCGAGCCGGTGACACAGAACACGCTTCGGATCGTGAAGTGTTTCTGGGCGCTCGACGCCGATTTAGCGGAGCGACGACACTTCCCGGCGATCAACTGGAACGAGTCCTATTCGCTCTACCGCGACCAGTTGGACCCGTGGTTCGAGGAGAACGTCGCGGCGGACTGGCCCGACGTCCGCCAGTGGGTTATCGACACGTTGGACGAGGAAAGCGAACTCCAGGAGATCGTCCAGTTGGTGGGCAAAGACGCCCTGCCGGACGACCAACAGCTCACGCTCGAAGTCGCCCGCTACCTCCGGGAGGCACACCTCCAGCAGAACGCCCTGCACGACGTCGATACGTACTGCGAACCGACGAAGACCTACCGGATCATGAGTGCGATCAAGACCTTCAGCGACGAGGCCTTCGACGCACTACAGGCGGGCGTCCCGGTCGACGAGATCCAGTCGATCGACGCCGCTCCTCGATTGAATCGGATCGCGACCACCGAAGAATACGAGGCGTTCACCGAAGACGTCGAGGAGAGCATCGAGAGCCAGCTCCGCGAGAAGTACTAACCAGTCGGACCTACCACAATGAAAGAATACCAAACCATCGAGGAGATCAGCGGCCCACTCGTGTTCGTCGAGATCGACGAACCGGTGGGCTACGACGAGATCGTCGAGATCGAAACGCCCGACGGCAACCAGCTACGCGGTCAAGTACTCGAATCGTCCGAGGAGTTCGTCGCCATCCAGGTCTTCGAGGGCACTGGCGGCATCGACCGCAACGCCTCGGTCAGATTCCTCGGCGAGACCCTGAAAATGCCCGTCACCGAGGACCTGTTAGGGCGGGTGCTCGACGGGTCGGGCGAACCGATCGACGGCGGCCCGGAGATCGTCCCCGACGAGCGCCAGGACATCGTCGGCGCGGCGATCAACCCCTACGCCCGGGAGTACCCCGAGGAGTTCATCCA
>PXQR01000093.1:16375-26986 GCA_003021235.1 Halobacteriales archaeon QH_6_64_20
GCGAGCGAGTTCGCGGTGATCTTCGGCGCGATGGGGATCACCGCCGAGGAGTCCAACGAATTCCTCGCGGACTTCGAGCGGACAGGTGCCCTCGAACGATCGGTGGTCTTTGCGAACCTCGCGGACGACCCTGCAGTGGAACGGACGGTCACGCCGCGGCTGGCGCTCACCACTGCCGAGTACCTCGCGTTCGAGAAGAATTACCACGTCCTCGTTATCCTCACGGACATGACGAACTACTGTGAGGCCCTGCGCCAGATCGGTGCCGCCCGCGAGGAGGTGCCCGGTCGCCGTGGCTACCCGGGGTATATGTACACCGACCTCGCGCAACTCTACGAGCGAGCGGGCCGGATCGAGGGTGTCGAGGGCTCTGTGACCCAGATCCCGATCCTCACGATGCCCGGCGACGACGACACTCACCCGATCCCCGACCTCACTGGGTATATCACCGAGGGCCAGATCTACATCGATCGCGACCTCAATTCCCAGGGTATCCAGCCGCCGATCGACGTGTTGCCGAGCCTCTCGCGGCTCATGGACGACGGGATCGGCGAAGGTCTCACCAGGGAAGACCATGGGGACCTGTCCGACCAGTTGTACGCGGCATACGCCGAAGGCGAGGACCTCCGTGACTTAGTGAACATCGTCGGCCGCGAGGCGCTCGACGAGCGCGATAACACTTATCTGGACTTCGCCGACCGCTTCGAATCGGAGTTCGTCGACCAGGGCTTCGAGACCAATCGCGAGATCGAAGAGACCCTGGACCTCGGCTGGGACCTGGTCTCGATGCTCGACGTTGCCTACCTCAATCGTATCGACGAGGACCTCATCGAGCAATACTACCGCCGTGACGTCTCGGCGGACGACAGCGAAGGGAGCGAGGACACCGAAACCGCCGAAGCCGCCGACTAAACCGACCGAACCTCGAATCGGTCGGATCGATTACATCGCTACATCGTCCTATCGTGTTTTCCGTCCGTCATGATCGGCGCCCGAACCCTCCACGTCCCGGTTTCGGGTCCGACACTCGTCCGCGCAGTCCCGTCGTTTCAGGCCCGTCCTCTCAGTCCCCGCCGTTCCGGTAAGGACGCCCGCGTTCGCCGCGAGCGATCGTTCCGTTGGCGACACGTTCGGGAACGGCGTGGCGCTCGGCGACGTCCCGAAAAGCGTCCGCGATCTCCTCGCGGCCGATGATCCCGAAGCCGACGAAGACCGTTCCGAACCCGATGACCGTCAGCGACGAGATCGACGTACCGAGAACGGCCCAGCCGCCGAGCGCCGCGACGACCGGCACGGCGTAAAAGGCGAGGTTCGCCCGGATCGCCCCGGCACTGTCGAGCAACTCGAAGTATGCGATGTACGCACACGCTCCGGAGAGCACGCTCACCGAGGCGAGCGCGAGGACCGCGGTCGGCGTCCACTCGACGGCTGCGAGGCGCTCGCCGGCGGCGACGCCGAGCGCGTGTGTGAGCAACGCCGCGAGGGGGACTCCCCAGGCGGTGCGGACCGTACTCGCCAGTTCTCCACCGGCCCGACGGATGAGCACGCTACCGAGTGCGGCGCTCGTAACTCCGGCGAGGAGGATCGTCTGGCCGATCCCGACGCTCGCGAGGAGGTTCGCCGGGTCGAGACCGATCACGAGGCCGACGCCGAGAAAGGCTACGCCCATCCCGACGACGTCGACCGCCGAGAGGCGCTCCTCGGCGAGCAACACGGCCGCGAACGCCGAGGTAAGGATCGGGTTCAGGCTGAAGAGTATCGAGGCGACCGCGCTCGTCGTGTACTGCTGGCCGACGAACAGGGAGGCGTTCGCGAACCCGATCGCGAGCACTCCCGCCGCGGCGATCCCGGCGAGGTCGCGTTTCGTCCGGGGCACCCACTGCTCGCGCGGGAAGCGGACGAGGACGTAGCCGATCAGCAGTACCGCGGCGATGTCGAAGCGAAAGGCGACGAACAACAGCGGCGGGACGTATTCGAGGCCGGCCTTCGCGGCGACGAACGTCGCGCCGAAGAAGACGGCCGTCGCGACGAACAGGGTAAGGAATCGACGCCGCGTCACTACCCGCCCTCCACGGGGAGGCGAACGCTGTGCTCCCGATCGACGTAACCGAAAACCGAATCCATCGTACGACCGATCGTCGGGCCGGGACGAACGTATAATTGTCCAGAAACGTATTCAGCGAACGAAACTCCATAACGCTCCGATCAACGGTCGGGTCGTGAAACGGTTTCACGGCGCGAAACCCCTTTGGGTAGCGCCGACGAAGCGACGACATGGACGAGGAACTCGAGGAGATCGAATTCCTCGCGTTGTCGGCGAACCGGATCGCGGTGCTTCGAGCGCTCGCCGATCGGCCGCATACCCGTACCGACCTCGCGCGATCGACGGACGCCTCACAGCCGACCCTCGGGCGCGTGCTGGGGGACTTCGAAGATCGCCGCTGGGTGAAACGAACCGAGGACGGCTACGTCGCGACGGCGACGGGCCGGATGGTCGCCGAGGGGATGGGCGAGTTGCTCGCGATCCTCGAAACCGACCGAACGCTACAGCCGGTAATGGAGTGGCTCCCGACGACGGCGATGGACTTCGATTTCAGGTGTCTGCGCGGGGCGACGGTGACGGTTCCGAGCCGGACGCGTCCGAGCGCTCCCTTACGACGCGAACTCGATCTGGTGAGCGAGAGCGCCTCGGTTCGGATCTGTTCGCACACCTTTAACGAACGGAGCCTGGCGGCCGTCCGCGAGCGGGTACTCAACTCCCCCTCGGAGTTCGAGTTCGCGGGCGCGTTCTCGCGGACGGCGATCGACGCCCTCGCCGCCGATTCGACCCTGCGATCGGATCTCGGGGAGCTACTTGACGCGACGAACGCGGCGATCCGGGTCCATGGGGGCGAGGTTCCGGTCGCAGTGACGGTCGCCGACGACCAGGTCAATATGCTGTTGCGCGACGACGCCGGCGTATTACGAGCTGCCCTCGATACCGACGATTCGGCGGTACGGTCATGGGCACGAGGAACGTACGAGCGATACTGGGACGAGGCGACGCCGCTCGACTCCGACGAGTTGTGAGGCAACAACCGGGGCTCTCGGACGGTATTTAGCGCTTCCGAGACAGTCGCACCGATTCGTTTCCATGGAATCGCCGAACTAAATACTACCAGGTTTGGCGGCAAAGGACTATGAATCTGGGTCGAGTAAATGCCGATAACGATGGCTCAGGACGTCAAACCCACGCGCAAGGAACTCATGGAGATCGACGATCGGATCGAACTCTCCGAGCGCGGCCACGATACCTTAGAACAGAAGCGCGACGGCCTCATCATGGAGTTCATGGACATCCTCGATCAGGCCAAGGACGTCCGCGAGCAGGTCGACGAGAACTACGAGACCGCCCAGCGGAAGCTCGACCTGGCTCGGGCAATGGAAGGGGACATCGCGGTTCGCGGGGCGGCCTCGGCGCTCGACGAACACCCCGAAATCACCATTCAATCCAAAAACATCATGGGCGTCGTCGTCCCGCAGATCGAGTCCTCAGGGGTTAAAAAGGACCTCGATCAGCGCGGCTACGGCGTCATGGGGACGAGTGCACGCATCGACGAGGCCGCCGACGCCTACGAGGAACTCTTAGAGTCGATCATCCTCGCCGCCGAAGTCGAAACCGCAATGAAGGAGATGCTAGAGGAGATCGAGACCACGAAACGGAGAGTCAACGCACTCGAATTCAAACTGCTCCCCGAACTGAACGAGGCGAAGGACTACATCGAACAGAAGTTAGAAGAGCAAGAGCGCGAGGAGATCTTCCGACTGAAGAAGATCAAGGCGAAAAAGGAAGAGGAGGAACGTGCGGCCGTCGAAGAGGAAGCCGAGACGTCCGGATCGACCACCGAGGAACCGATCACTGCCGACGACTGACGGTTCGGTCTAAACGGTTCGCTCCGTTCGTTTCCGCATCCGGTCGTTCCCGTTCCGACGGCCTCCTGACGACGGAGCCGCCGTCCGGCTCAGGACTGTCGAGCGGGTGGCTCGCTACTCAACACCTTCCCGAACAGATCGCGGCTAATAGAGCAATAAATAATGATTATATTTAATATAATTTATATGACGAACAGTATGAATAGTAAGACTCTAGTCACTCTTAGGTCGCTGAAGATCGGAAAGTGGTCTAGGAAGACAGTGTTCGACCTTTGTCCTACCTATTGATAGAGATTGAATCGCTGGAAGACTGAGCCAATTAGTACCGCGATTGGGATGATCTCCAAGCGGCCCACCCACATATTGATGATTAACATTGTCTTTGCAAGGTCAGGCATCGCTGGACCGGTGATTCCGGAGTCCAACCCGACGTTACTCTGCGCGCTCATGACATCGAAGATCACATACTCCAGCGGATGGGCCGGTGAGAGGACGCGTAACAGCACAGCGACACCGATTAGCAAGAACGTAATCCAGAGCACGAACACGACTGTCGCTTCGGCGTACTCACGTCGGACCTGTTCCTCATTGAGTTTACGCTTCCCGAGCTGCAGGTACCGAACTGCAGAGTCGGGCTGAAATACTTCCCGAACCTGCCAGAAGGTTCCCTTGACGAGCGTAATCACACGAACCAGCTTGAGGCCACTTACTGTCGACCCGGCTGCTGCCCCGGTGAGCATACCCAGACATGCCAGCAGCGTCGCGCCAGCACTCCAGACTTGACTAGTCCCACCGCCGATCGCTGCACTCCCGAAGCCGGTGTTCGACGTCGCGGAAACGAATTGGAACAGGCTCACTCGAAACGTTTCCTCTAGTGTCGCGTACTGCCCGTTCGCGTACAGAATCCCCGTTAATGCGAGCGACCCGACGGTAAACCAAATGAACACCCACCGTGTCTGCAGGTCAGCATAGAGATTCCGGACTTCACCCTTGAGGATCAGGTAATGAATAGGGAATGCGATACTTCCGGCGATCATTATGGGTACTGTCGCGTACTCGATCAATGGACTGCCGTAATGGCCGATCGAATCCGCGTGGACGGAGAACCCACCGGTTGCGATTCCGGTCATTCCGTGGTTGATCGCATCCCACAACGGCATCCCGACGAGGAGAAACAGAACGATCGAACCGATAGTGAGCCCTACGAAGATTTTCCAAATCTCCTGGACAGTCGTCACGATACTCGGATGGATCCTCTCGGAGCGAGCCTCACTCTCATAGAGTGTGTATGATTCACTGCTCCCGCCGCCACGTCGGAGAATCGCGACAGTCAGCACAATTACTCCGACACCACCGATCCACTCGATGAACGACCGCCACCAGTGTAGTGACCGAGGGAGTTCCTCTTCCACAGCAGCCATCGTGAGGCCAGTCCCAGTGAACCCGCTCATACCCTCGAACACCGCGTCAAGCGGATGGAGGAAGATTGCAGTCGTTGCATCCATCGGTGGGGTGTTCGTCCAAACGGGGAACGGATCGATCTGAATCGTCCACGCAATAAAAAGAAAGGGTAGTCCGCCGAGGATTCCGACCATGGCCCAAGCAGTCGCAGCGGTGACCATCGCTTCGCGTTTCTTTGGAGGGGCCGCTCCTCGACACAACCGGATTAGTCCGGTGCCGAATCCGGCCATGATGGCGGCAGAGACAACGAATGCCGGAATGGCGTAGAACTCTCGATTGACGGCTGCTACGACGATGGAAACCACCAGCATCAGGGAAACAGCCTGCACGATGCGACCGACATCCCGTCCGACAGCGTTCGTGTCTACTCTCATTCAAGCTTTGCCACTTACCGCTCCAGCAGCCGCATTATTATACTTACGCTCTTATGTAGCACATCGTTGATGGAGAGCTGTCTTGCGATTCTGTCGAATGCACGGTGAACTGAGAACCATCTTACGAACTACTCCACGCACCGATCAACGTCCCTCGTCCGAACGGGAGCACACGCTATCAACGATCTCCTACGGATGAGCGTTATACTTATACATCACTGGTCTTCGTCCATCCCTTCTATTCCCCGTTTCCACCGATAGTAGAGCGAGCGCATCGTTCGATCAGAGTCTCGTGCCATGACGATCGTTGCATCGCTCTGCGCTGAAAGCTCCTCCTGCACCGACGAAAAAACGAGTTGTTTCAGTCGAGCCTTCTCTTCTGGAAAACCGACCGAGGTAAGCTTGTGTCCGTGGGCTTCCTGAACGATCTCGTCGACCGTGTCTGACGCCTCTCTGAGCTCTGTGTCGACCGATACCTCCGGGCCAAGTATGTATTCCGCGAAACGAAGCAGGTCTTTCGCCTCAGCTCTCTCTCGAGCGGACGCCTCAGGGGAAATGACGTGGAGGATCGTAACTGATGCACCGGAAGCGCGCGCTATCGCACGCGCTGCTTCCGTGGCAAGAGCAGCGTGTGCACCCATCCCAACAGGAAGCAGTATCGAACCGATTTTCGTCGCTTCTGATTCGGCCAACGAAGCGACAGCGTGATCCTCCACGTCAGGAACATAGAGCGCGTTCGAGCCACCTTGTGCCCCGAGATCTTCGACGAACACGTCACACGCGGCGTTAGCAAGGATTATATCTACTTTACTCCGGTTGAACAGCCGTCCTCGATCAAGGTCGGTTCCGCGCAACAGCAAGACTGCCGTTTCGTTCTCTCTATCGACAGCTTTAAGAACCCCTCGTGTGGGTTCTGTTACCGTCCGAACAACCGCATTGACCGAGACGCTCGGGTTCAGTTCCTCGGCCACGTTGAGGACCTGTTCTAGCTGTGTCTTTCGGTCGGTGACGATCCCGACAGCTTCCTCCGAATCAACATCGGTCGGTTGGTCCGAACGGACGTACTCTCGAACTACTTCGACTGACGCCTCGCTTTCGACGCTCGCAAGTCCGAGCAAGAGTACGCTTCCGTCGTTGTCCGCTGCGAGGGCGATTGCGGTTTGCAGAAACCGACGGACGTTGATTCCGGTATTGCTGGTGAGTAGCGCGTCGGTAACGGGAACGACGATAGTATAGTCCGGCCTCCGGACCACCGGACTGGTGTGAAGCTGCGGATCGTTTTCCGATTTCTCTGATCGGCTCGGGACGGTTATTCGAACGTCCGATTGCTCGGAGTCATCAACCATTGTCACGCCCTCGTGAATACATCCGTAATCCGGCTCGTTGCCCCGTTTCTGGCAAAGATCGTAACGATATCATCCGCCTGGATATTGGTCTCTCCCTGTGGAATGAGGAGGTCATCGCCCCGTAAGATGGCTACAATGATCGTCTCTTCGGGGAGCAGGTCTTCCCTGTCGGCTTCGATCAGGCTGAGGCCGTCGACCGGAGCGCCCTCATCGACTGTCGCTTCGAAGATTTCGGCGTCACCGGCGATCGGCATGAACTCCTGAATCGCAGGGTGTTGGACGGCTCGATAGAGGTACTGCCCATTGAGTTGGTGAGGACTTTCGACGATGCTTATTCCGAGGTCCTCGAATAGTTCCATATCGGCGGGGTCGTTGATCGAGCTCACGAGCGTCTCGACTCCGTACTGTTTCCCAAACATGGTAACCATGAGGTTTACCGAATCGTTTTCCGTCGTAGAGATGAGTGCGTCCGTCTCCTCGATGCCGGCTTCGAGGAGGACGTCTTTCGACGCTGCATCCGCGTTGATGACCAGACAGTCGTAGGTTGCACTCACCTCCTCAGCGAGTTCCGTGTCGCGTTCGATAACGACCACCTCGTGATCGTCCTGGGTTGCGAGGTCGATGACGGTGCTTCCGGTGCGGCCCGCGCCGATGATAATTACGTACATTGGTAGTGGGGTCGTGATGGTGGTAGTCGGTTACGATGCGTGCTAGGACAGCGATGCAGTGTGGCGGGCCGGGAATGTCGAGTATGGGATTCGTGGGGGTGATGTCGTGAACCATGTGGGTCATCTCCTGAGGACGCTACTGATCAGGACGAGAACGGGAACGATTTCGAGCCGCCCCATCCACATCTGGATGATGAACAGTATCTCTGCGATGACCGGCATATCCGGACCGGTAATCCCCGACGAGAGCCCGACGGTCCCCTGTGCAGTCGCTACCTCGAAGATCGCGTTGGCAAGCGTGAACTCCGACGGGAGCACTGCCAACAGCACGAACAGTGACAAGACCAGTAGGATGAGATATGCGAACGCGAAGGTCGTCGCAGCGCGAATCTCGTCGTTCGCCTCGTCGGCCTTGAATATCCGCTGTCCAATCCGGAGGTCGTCGATAGCGTGGCCGGGAAGGAATACCCGGGAGACTTCCCAACTAGTCCCGCGAGCGATAATGTAGCCACGCAGGATCTTGATTCCCCCGACCGTCGCGCCGGCGGACCCGCCGAGTAACATCGCACTGAAGACGATGAACATGACCGCGCCGTTGTTCCAGTCGCCGATCGCAGAGGTCTGCCAGCCGGTGGTCGTCTGTGCGCTGATGAACTGGAAGAGCCCGTCTCGGAACGCCTGGCTCGTCGCCACCCGCCCGACGTACCCGACCGGGTCACCATCGTAGGGTACGCCGACCCACCGGGCGAGGAATGCTGTCAGGCCGATCACACCAACGACGAACATGCCGAAGAGCACTCTGACCTGTGGATCGCGTGTGAACTCCCGGAAATCACGCTCTGAGACCGCCCCGTAGTAAACCGGGATGGAGATCGCACCGGTAATCATCGCCGGGGTGTGGACGAGTTCCATGGCGTAGGAGCCGTAGCCGGCGATGGAATCATCGAGGGTGCTGAACCCGCCGGTGGACTGGCCGGTCATCGCGTGATTGATCGCGTCGAATATCGTGGGTTCGACGCCGTAGTTGGGAGCGACGATGAACGTCGCTGTGGCGAGATAGACGGCAACTAAGGCAGTGATTCCGACGTAGATCTTCCAGATCGCACGCGCGGTCCCCGCAATACTCGGCCGTAACTTCTCGCTTCGTGCTTCTGATTGGTACAGCGAGATGCCGGCTGTACCATGTGGCTGACGAAGGATTGCCAACGAGAGGACGATCATCCCTGCCCCGCCAATCCACTGCATCTGAGAGCGGTACCAGAGAAAGCCGTGGCCCACCGATGGCTCGTGGACGCTCATCGTCAGGCCCGTCGTCGTATATCCGCTCATACTCTCGAAAAAGGCATGCAGCGGGTTCTGGAAGTTGAGGAGGCTCGATCGATAGCCCGCTCCTGTCGGCACGAAGGATTCGAGGACGGCCGGCGGCGTGATGTACGCCCCAATGATGAACGGGAGTGCGCCGAACGCCGCCGTGACGAGCCACCCGAGCGCCGCGACGATCATCGCGTGGTAGCGTTTCGGTTCCGGGGCGTCCTCACACAGTTTGTACGCGGCTCCGCCTGCGAGCGCAGTGACGCCTCCACCGATCAGGAACGCCACTGCACTGTACCACTCTCGGTAAAGCAGTGAAACGAGCAGCGGTACCAGCATCAGTCCGCCGATGAGGGTTTGGAGGGCGCCGATGTCTCTAACAACTGTCTTCGAGGCGGTCACGAAGCCGAGCCGACCGGCGAATGAACTTGACATGGTAGTAAAGCCTCGTTTTATGCTCAGTTACACCCCTCTGTCCTCATAATGACCGAAAATATCCGTAAGACCTGGGTCGGCTCCGGTCGCGGAATAAACCGTCAGCAGATCGTTCGCCTTGATCTGTGTATTCCCCCGGGGCGCCAGTGGCTTGTCTTCGCCCCCTCGCTCAATGGCGACGATCAAGACATCGTCCGAGAGGATGTTCTCTCTGCCCGCTTCTGTGAGTGTCTTTCCAGCGATTGGGGCGTCTTCCGTTGCCCTGATCTCGAAGACTTCTGCTTCCTCACCGATCCGCATGTAATCGACGATGGCTGGCCTGGCAACCGCTCGGTACAGGTATCCAGCGATGAGTTGTTGGGGGTTTTCAATCGTGTTCACCCCGATTCGACGGAAGAGGTTCATGTGCTCTGTATTGTGAACAACTGACGTTATTGCCGGAATTTCGAACTCTTCCGAAAGCAGACAGATCATTACATTGGTCGCGTCCTGATCGGTTGTCGAAATGATCGCGTCAGCCTGCTCAGCTCCCGCATCGCCCAGCGTCGCCTTCGTGGTCGCATCCGCATTTAGCACCATACAGTCGTATTGACTGGCGATTTCGTCGGCCTTCTGTGCGTCTCTCTCGATGACGACGACTTCGTTCCCGGACCGAGTCGCGATGTCGATCAGTGACGACCCGATGTCGCCTGCTCCGACAACGATGATATACATATATTGTGTTACTATCCGCTGATTATTTGTTCGTGTGTCCGAAATCCAGCTGTACTCATGCTTCTCCTACTTCTCGGTCCGGCGGAACCAGAATCGAACTGTTACTACTTCGGACGAGGTCGTGGGTGACGTCACCAATCAACAGCTTCCGCCAGCGGCTCTGCCCACACGGAGTGAACACGGTTGCACCAGCGTTCCTATCGTGGGCTGCACCGACGATGAACGACGCAATATCGATGCCGTAGCGGAGGTCCGTTTCGATGGTTACCCCAGTATTGTCTCTAAGTGTGGTTATAAGCCCTTCAGGGGTAGTTTTCGGAGGATCGATATCGGGTGAAGTCATGGGTTGTATTGAGTTCTATCGTTTCCGGTCCGGCTGAGCGGACTACG
>PXQR01000093.1:27157-28550 GCA_003021235.1 Halobacteriales archaeon QH_6_64_20
ATTCTTTGTATACCTCATTGGAGGAAGTGTAGCGGTCGCACTGGGGGTCTGGGCACCATCGTACGAGTTCCTGTCCTTTCCAGAGGACGTTTATTTTGCGTGGCTTAGTTTCCTCTTCGGAGCGGTGGTTTGTATTCAAACAGGTTCTTTGATTGGACTTACATTCCTCACAGGGGGTGAGGGAGAGATTCACAACGAGATTTCGATTCTGTCTTCGTTTATTGGCTTTGGCTTCGGAGCCGGACTGCTTCGGATCACCTATATGACTGTGTTACTCTCGCTAACCTAACTACTAGGACGCCCGTTTATTATACCTCATTGCATATAATGATTACAGACCGAGTCGGTGAGGCCGGAACCTACATTTATAAAATATCACAGGACGACAGGGAAGACCCTATATCAGCCCCGATTGTAATTCCTGTATGGCATACCGCGTTGATGAGGTTGACAAACGTATCCTCTATCGTTTGGCACAAGACGCCCGGAACACGACGACGTCGGACATCGCTGCAGAGATGGATGTAACCTCAGCAACGATCCGGAACCGGATCGAACAACTCGAAGAGCAAGGCATTCTTCACGGGTATCTGGCTGATATCGATTACAAATCTATTAATGGATATGTCACGTACCAATTTAGGTGCACAGCTTCCATTCCAGATCGCAAACGACTCGCTCAGTCTGCTCTGGAAATTCCCGGAGTAATCACAGCTCGAGAGCTGATGGAAGGATCATCGAATCTAGTGATTACCACTGTCGGAGCAGGCACAGACGAGATCACTCAAATCGCCCATGAACTCTCCAATCTCGGGTTAGAAATTCATGATGAAAGTGTGATTGAAAACGAATACCAGACTCCGTTCGACCGATTTGGCCCGGAGCACACACCGAAAAAGCCGTCATTAATGGATTTCATGAGTCTCACTGGAAACGCAGAAATTGTTGAATTTACTGTCTCGGATGGAGCCACGATCGCAAAGACAAGTATTGAGCAGGCGGTCGATGAAGGCCTGCTAAGCGACGAAATGCTCATAATCGGGATTGAACGAGATGGGGAGGTCCTCACACCTCAGGGAAAAACTGTCATTCAACCAGGAGATGTTGTCACCCTGTTGTCGAAAATCCCCTTAGAAAAGGAATCTCTGAAACATTTTGGAAGTTGAGGCACTGTTAGCTTAGACCCGCCGCTGTGAGCGGTGGTTGATTGTCAAGCGCTTGGTGACTCCGGAGGTGATTGTAGTAGTAGGAGTAGGCAGTCAGCCAGCGCTCGGCGCTTGGCTGACTACCGTTCCAGGTCTCGTGAAATCGGTCGATTCGCATCGTATAGATCCGAAAGAGCTTCTCGACGATGTTGCGCTCGGGGTAGTCGAGGTTCCCGCTCAGATCGACG
>PXQR01000094.1 GCA_003021235.1 Halobacteriales archaeon QH_6_64_20
TGGTAACGATCATGGAGTACTTCCGCGATCGCACCGACGCCGACCCCGAACTGTTCGAGCCGTATGCGCATTTAGACGTCACGCCCGATGACGTCCACATGTCGAAAAGCGAGCACAAACACGCCGTGTTCGTGCTGGGCAACGCCTTAGCGAAGGCAATGAGCAACGACGAGTTCTCCAATGCCGGTCGGGTCGGCAAACGCATGGAAGAACTCGCCGAGGACGCCGAACGCAAACTCTAATCGGGACCGCTCGGCGAAGGGAGAGGACCTGTGAGTAGCAACACGCCGAGCGACCGCATTATCTTACGAAGCCGAGCGAGCCGGACGGAGGCGAGCCGGACGGAGGTGTGAGACGGTTAGGCGAACAGCGCGCTCGCCGCGCTCGTCGCGACGTCAGAGGCAAGGAAGATCCCCGGGAGCAACAGGAAGGTGATGACTGCCGCGCCGATCACGGCGGCGTACAGGCCGACGGGGTAGCCGTCGATCGACAGCGAGTCGGCGGGGTCTTCGAACCACAGCGATCGGACGACGCGCGAGTAGTAATACAACGACAGCGCGCTGTTGATCAGCAGTAAGGCCGCGAGCACGAAGTGACCCGTCCCGACTGCGCCGACGAGGATGAAGTACTTCGACATGAACCCGCCCCCTACTGGCAGGCCCGCGAGGGAGAACATGAAGACGCTCATCGCGACACAGGCGATCGGAGCCTGGGTGCCGAGACCGTTGTAGTCCTCGAAGGTCCGGCCGATCTCCCAGTGTTCGGCCAGCGCGACGAACAGGAAGGCCCCGGTATTCATGAAGCCATAGACCAGGAGGTGAATCATGCTCGCACCGAGAACGAGACCGTTCTGGCCGGCGTTGAGCGCGGCAAGTCCGATCAAGACATAGCCGGCGTGGCCCACCGAGGAGTACGCGAGCATGCGTTTTACCTTGTCCTGGGTCGCCGCGGCGAAGTTCCCGATCGTCATGGTCACGGCGGCGAGCAACCAAAAGGCGAGCGTCCAGTCGACACTCGCGGCGACGGCGTCCGGGGAAAAGGCCACCGCGAACACGCGGAAGGCGACGACGAAGCCCGCCGCCTTCGACGCCGAAGAGAGGAAGGCAGACACCGGCGCGGGCGCGCCCTCGTAGGCCGCCGGTGCCCAGAAGTGAAACGGTACCGACGCCGTTTTGAACGCGAAGCCGCCGGCGACCATGAGCACGCCGACGCCGAGGATACCCACGAGTTGGGTGCCGCCCGAGAGCTGCTGGGCGATCGCGTCGAGACCCAATCGACCCGTTGCACCGTAGACCAGCGAGATACCGTACGCGAAGATCGCCGAGGACAGCGCGCCGATCAGGAAGTACTTGAGCCCCGCCTCGACGCTCCCGCGGTTGTCCTTGAGGAAGGCGACGAGCGCGTAGGAAGGAAGGGATGCGAGTTCGAGGCTGATGAACACGGTCGCGAGAGAGCCCGCGGCAGCCATGAGCGTCATGCCGGTGGCGGCGAGCAAAATCAACATGTAGTACTCAGCCTGATAGACCCGATCGGCCAAGTAGTCGTAGCTGGCGACGATCACCAAGGTAGCAACGCTCGTGAAGATCACGGTGAAAAACAGCGCCATCCCGTCGACGATCAACTGACCACCATAGAGTCGGAGCGCACCGCCCTGTCCCTGGCCGATACCCGCGGCGAGCAGTACGACAGCTGCGCCGAGCGCGAGCACAGTTCCCACGGCGGCGGTACCGGCGAGAGCCGGCGTGTTCGAGGCGTCGTCGGGATCGATGCTGTCGATCACGAACAGGATTAGAGCTGTAAGTCCGAGGAGCAGTACCGGCGTGAGTGCAACCCAATCGCCGATCGGCGGCGCGGTCTGGAGCGTCGGTCCCGAGAACCACGTTACGAGCGAAGCACTAATGACCATTATCCAGCCCCTCCTGCGGCGAGCATCGGCGAGACGGCGTCACGGATCATCCCGAAGGCGATCTCGGGGGCGACGCCGAGAACGATCACCAGCGCGAGCAATATCGCGAGCGGCACGATGTCGTGGGCGGCGGCGCGGTGTACGTCGTGGTCGGCTTCGGACTCCAAGTGCTCGTCGGCGTTCTCGCCGCCGTCGGTACGAACCCCATCGGCCCCGTAGTCGGTTTCGAGCGAGAAGGAGCCGAACAGGGTTCGTTGCATCGCATAGAGCAGGTAGCCCGCGACGATCACGATGCCGAACATCGAGATCGCGGTGAACCACGCCGCGCCCGGGAAGTCCGCGCCGAAGGTGCCGAGGAAGACGAAGTACTCCCCTAGGAAGCCGCTCGTTAGCGGCAGACCCATATACGCGAATGCGCCGGCGACGAACATCGAAGTGGTGACGGGCATTCGGTCAGCCATGCCCGACATGTCGTCGACCATCCGGGTGTGGGTAATATTGTACATGACGCCGACGCAGGCGAACAGCAGGCCCGAGATCAGCCCGTGAGAAAGCATCTGGAAGGTCGCACCGCCGACGCCATACACCGTGTAGGCGACGAGACCGAGGATCACGTAGCCCATCGACGACACCGACGAATAGGCGACGATCCGTTTCAGGTCCTGCTGGGCGAGCGCGAGCAGTGCGCCGTAGATCACGCTCACGACCGCAAATAGCGCGATGATCGGCGCGTACTGCTGGGCGACGTCAGCGAGCATCGTGAAGTTGAATCGCAATAGGGCGTACGTGCCCATCTTGAGCAGAACGCCCGCCAAGAGCACCGAGACCGGCGTCGGGGCTTCGACGTGAGCGTCGGGGAGCCAGGTGTGAACGGGTACGACGGGCACCTTGACCGCGAAGCCAGCGAACATCGCGACGAACGCGAGGGTCTTCAACGTACTCGGCGCGATCGCTCCTGTAGAACCCAACTCGCCGGCGCGAAGCGCCTGGGCGATGGCGGGCATATCCAGTGATTGAATGGAGTTCCCGAGGCCGAAGATCAGCGCGAAGAAGCCGATGAACATCACGAGGCTCGCGACGTTGGTGTAGACGAAGAACTTGATCGCGGCGTACTTGCGCCGGGGGCCACCCCAGATCGCAATGAGGAAGTACATCGGGACGAGGACCGCCTCCCAGAAGACGAACCAGACGAAGAAATCGAGCGCGGCGAACACGCCGACGAGACTCGCCTCTAAGAAGAGCACGAGGCCGTAAAACTGGTTCTCGCGTTCCTCGATCGGCGTCCAGGCCGAGACGATCGCTGCGGTCGTGAGCACGGTCGAAAGGACGATCAGGGGCATCGAGATGCCGTCCAAACCGACGTGCCAGTTG
Organism: Halobacteriales archaeon QH_6_64_20; assembly: GCA_003021235.1. GTDB lineage: Archaea > Halobacteriota > Halobacteria > Halobacteriales > Halococcaceae > PXQR01. Next base: position 3,278 of record PXQR01000094.1, read on the forward strand.
AGCGCGTACGGCCCGAGCGAGACCCAGCTGACCATCGTCTCGTAGGCTAGCTGTCCGCCGAGCAGGGCATTTCCTCGACCGTTGAACCCAGCGTACATAAGCAGGCTCACCACGAGCGGAAGCAGGCTCCAACCCGCGGCGAGACGGGGCGCATAGCGACTCGGCGAGACGAGGACGACGACGGTACCGAGCAGACAGAGGCCGATCAGCAACTCGATTATCACAGGAACCACCCCCCAGTGAGACCGACGACCAGAAGCAAGGCGACGAGTCCGAGCGTAAGCAGCGTCGCGTAGTTGCTAACGATGCCCGTTTGGATCCGCCGGATACGGCCGCCTGAAAACAGCGAGACGCTAGAGACGCCGTTGACAGCGCCGTCAACGATGCTCTGATCGAAGCGATCGGAGAGACGAGCAACGCCCGTGCCGAAGGTTTCGGCGATCCAGACCTGGTATTCGTCCTGGTAGTAATTGTTCATGAGCAACGTCCGTGCGTCGCCGAGGCGGTCGGTGTGCCGGTCGGGTCGGTCCCCACTGTACAGCGAGTAGGCAAGCCCCGCGCCGCCGAGTGCAAGCGCGAGCGAGAGGGCCGCCGCGAGCAACGGCGAGAGTTCGGCGGCGCTGTAGCCGGCGACGGTTTCGAGTAGTTCGCCGTAGTGTTCGGAGTTCAGTCCCTCGATGCCGTGTTCGAGCCACGTGTGTAAGAACTCGATCTCGAGTCCCGTGGCTTCCGCGACCGGCGTCATGTTCGTGAGGCCGATCACCGTGGCCAGGATTCCGAGCACGACGAGGGGGAACTTGACGTTCCACCCCGGCAGGTGTGGGTTGCGCGCGGTGTGGGTCCGCGGTTCGCCGTGGAAGGTCAGAAGAACCATCCGGAAGGTGTAGAATCCAGTGAAAAAGACGGCGATCAGACCCATGAGGTAGGCAACGAGCAAGAGCGGATCGGTGAGGCCGTGAACGAGCGCCTCGTAGAGCACTTCGTCCTTCGACCAGAAGCCCGCAAAGGGCACGATGCCCGCGAGCGCGAGCGATCCCGCGAGGAAGGTGTAGTACGTAACGGGTAATTTCTCGCGGAGGCCGCCCATCTCCCACATGTCCTGGCGGTGGTGCATCGCGATGATGACCGCGCCCGCGCCGAGGAACAGTAAGGCCTTGAAGAAGGCATGCGTCATCAGGTGGAACACGGCGGCGACGTAGCCGCCTGCGCCGAGGCCGAGCATCATGTAGCCGTATTGGCTGATCGTCGAGTAGGCGAGCACCTGCTTGACGTCGCGCTTCACGACGGCCATCGACGCGGCGAACAGGGCCGTGAAGCCGCCGACGAAGGCGATGACCGCGAGTGCCGTCGGCGACAGCGCGTAGAAGCCGTACATCCGGGCGACGAGGTAGACCCCCGCGGCGACCATCGTCGCGGCGTGGATCAGCGCCGAAACAGGCGTGGGACCCTCCATCGCGTCGGGAAGCCAGGTGTGAAGCGGGAACTGTGCGGATTTGCCGATTACCCCACCCAGGATCAGAAAGCCAAGCACCGTGAACCAGGTCTGCGCACCGAGTCCGAACGTCGAGAGTTCGCCGCCCGCGCCACCGTCGGTGAGCGCTTCCTCGGCGAGGACCGGGAAGCTCTCGGAACCGGCGAACGTCGCGGTGCCGAAGGTCGCAAAGACCGCGACGACGCCGATGAGGAAGAAGTAATCGCCGAAGCGCGTGACGAGAAACGCTTTCTTGGCGGCGCTCGGCGGGGCGTCCTCGCGATACCAGTGGCCGATCAGGAGCCACGAGCAAAGTCCCACTAACTCGAAGAAGACGAAGGACATGAACAGGTTGTCAGCGAAGACAAAGGCGAGCATACTGAAGCTGAAAAGCCCGAGCCCGGCGTAATACCGGGGGAGGCCGCGTTCGCCTTCGTCGTTCATGTACCCGAGGCTGAAGACGTGGACGAGAAAGGAAACGAGCGAGACGATCACCAACATTAGTGCGGATAGGGGATCGAGCAACACACCAAAGTGCAAATCGAAGGACTCGGGCGTCGAAACGAGCGTGTAGATCTCCTCGTTGTAGTACGCGCCGCCCGCGACGGTGAGCATTACCCATAGCGAGAGCAGTAGCGATCCACCCGTCGCCGTAACCCCGGCGAGCGCGCCCTTCTTCGGGAAGTACTTGCCGGCGAATAGGGCAATGACGAAGGAAGCGAGCGGGAGGACCGCGATCGCCGGGGCGACCTCGAAGGCAAAGGCCGTAGTACTGGCTTCGGCCACGCTCACCACCTCAGCGTCGTCGCTTTGGTTACGTCCACGTCCCCGAAGTTACGGTAGAGAACGAGGATGATACCGATGCCGACGGCGACCTCCGCGGCGGCCAGCGCGGTTATGAAGAGGCTGAACACCTGGCCGGTGAGGTTGCCGTACTGAAAGGAGAAGGCAACGAGGTTGATGTTCGCCGCGTTGAGCATGAGTTCGACGCTCATCAGGAAAAACAGGGCGTTGCGGCGGGTGAGAATGCCGAACAGCCCGATACAGAAGATCGCGCCCGAAAGCAGGAGGTAGTACTGAACGGCGACCATTCAGTTCGCCTCCTCTCCGGTCGGGGTAGCGGTGTCCGAACCGGTTGCGGTGTTCGGATCGGTGTCGTTCGTCACTTCGGCGTCGGAGCCGGAATCGGGGTCGGCGTCTGCGTCCGTCGTCGAGTCCCGGGAGTGGCCGCCGTCGGTTCGGATCTCCTCGATGCCGACGAGTTTCCCGTCGCCCTCGCGGCGCGCGAGCATCACCGCGGCGGCGAGCGCCGCGATGAGCACCAGGTCGATGATCTCGAAGGCGATCAGGAAGCTCTCGCTCGGGATCTGGCCGCCGGCGAGGTCGAACATCGCATAGCCGATGCTCGGGGTGATCGGTGCCCCGTCGAACCCCTGGGGAGCGGGAAAGGAAGCGGTGAGAAAGACCAGCGCGAGAACGACGAACAGGGCGAGCGCGACGAGTCCCGGGATGAGGTGTGAGCCGAGGTTGAGACGGGGTCGGGTCGTCATCAGGCGACCTCCCGTTCGACCGCGTCCTCGTCGGGTGCCTGGCGAACGAGCATGACGGCGAAGGTAACGAGCACGAGGACGCCGCCGACGTAGACGAGTACCTGCATCGCCGCGAGGAACTCCGCGCGCAACATCACGTAGTGGATCGCGACGCTGAGAAGCGCCACGCCCAACAGTAGCGAGGCATGCCAGACGTCCTCGACGAGGACGACCCCGAAGCTACTGGCCACCGTGATGAGCGCGAACAACGCGAAAGCGATCGCCTCGTAGGGTATAGCCACCATTGTGCGAGTATCGTACAGGCCGATGTTTGAAGGTTTCGAGACTCGCGTACGAACGCGCGAAGGCGTAGATCGGCAATAGAGCTGGAGCGCCGATAGAGCTACAACGTTCGATCCGTTCGCGTCGAGCATGGACGAGTTCAGCGACGAGGCGAAAGGCACCCCGGTCGTCGACATCAACGACAACCCGATCGGCGTGGTAAGTAGCGTCGAGAACGGAACGGCCTACGTCGAGTTCGATCCCGGACTCGTCGACGCGATCAAGTCGAACTTCGGTATCAGCGCCGGCGGGCAGGGAGCGGAGGATACCTATCCCCTGCGCGAGGAGATGGTCGATCGCGTCACCGACGGGAAGGTCCGCCTGCTCGGCGATCACGTCGTCGAATGAGAGGGACGATCGAAGCGAGCACCGTCGTCCGGATGGCCGGTTGCGAAAGGTTCTAACCGATCGACGGATATATATAGATGTGTTACCGCACAGCAATCCGCGACCGAGGGGTATCGGTCGGACAGCGGCCCCGTCCGGCCACCGGGGGGCGATTCGGGCGATCGAAGCCACCGATCCGGTGACCGGATCCGACGCTCGGGTAGTCGGGGGTGAACGCTGATGCATCGACGCCGGTTGGTGACCACCGAGGAGATCATCGCGATCGCGAGCCCGGACAGCGAGGCACAACTCGATCGACTCGGCGACTGGGCCGGCGAGCGCGACATCGCGTTCGAGTCCGTCGAAGTCGGCGAGGACATCGCCGAGGTCTACGAGCACGGCCGGGACACGCTGGGTGTGACCCTCGGCGGCGACGGGACCTTCCTCGAAGGCGTCCGGGCGTTCGCGCCGCGGGAGGTCCCACTACTCGGGATCAACACCGGGACATTAGCGTTTCTGCCCCGAGTGAGACCGGAGGACATGGAAGACGCCCTCGCGGAGGTACTGCGAGGCCAGGCGGAGGTCAAGACCCGCCAGCAGCTCCAGGCTCGGGCCGACGGGCTCGACGCGGTCGGAATCAACGACGTGATGATTCAACACATCCCGCCCGACGATCCGGTCGAGCGGAAGATCACTCGGCTCAAGGCCTTCGTTGACGGCGACTACGTCGGCGAGTACGACGGCACAGGACTGGCGATCGCCACGCCGACGGGCTCGACGGGTATTTCCCTATCCGCGAACGGCCCGATCCACTCGCCGGATGACAACACTACGCTCGAACTCGTTCCCCTCCATACGCACTCGGTCGGCGTCCGGCCGCTCGTCGTCGGTGCCAGCGCGGACATCCGGGTCGTCTCGGAGAACGAGGCCTCCCTGCTCGTTGACGGCGGGCGCTCGCATACGCTGCTCGATCCCGGCGAGGCGGTCGCGATTTCGGGAGCTTCGACCCCGATGCACATCGTCCGGACCTCGCTGGACGACACCTTCTACACCGCGCTCGCGGCGAAGCTCGGCTGGGGGATTCGGGAAGGTCGGGTCGAGGGCGCACCACGGGCACCCGAGGTTCCGGGCGAGGAGCCGACGTTCGAGGACGTCGTCGGGCGGGCCGGGGACGTCGCCGCCGAAGCCGTCCGGGCCGCCGGCGAACCGCTCCGGGAGATCCACGGCCGGGTCGAGTCCATCGAGTACAAAGGTGATAAGTCGGACGTCGTCACCGAGGCGGACTACAAATCCGAACAGATCATCGCCGCGGTTATCGAAAACGAGTTCCCGAATCACGGGATTCGCTCGGAGGAAAAGGTCTCCCGCGAGGGATCGAGTACCTACACTTGGTTGCTCGACCCGCTCGACGGCACCGGTAACTACGTGAACGGCAACCCGAACTACTCGGTCTCGGTCGCGTTGCTCGATAACGGCGAGCCGGTCATGGGCGTCGTCTACGCCCCGGAGTTCGACGACCTGTTCAGAGCGATCGCGGGCGGGAAGGCCTATCTCAACGATCAGGTGGTCAGTACGACCGATCGCGACGACTTGGCAGAGAGCATGCTACTGTCGGGCTACGATCCCGACGGGGCCTTTCTCACTCACTGCTACGGGGCGACGAGGGGGATCCGCCGGTTCGGGTCGGCCGCGTTGCATCTGTGTTATCTGGCGAGCGGGAGCGCGGACGCCATCTGGGAGTACGACACCTACCCGTGGGACGTCGCCGCCGGCATCGTGATCGCACGCGCCGCCGGTGCCCGGATCTCCGGCGTCAACGGCAAGGCGTACGCCTTCGATCCCGACAACGACGACGATCGAAAGGAGTTGCTCGCGACCAACGGCCCGCTACACGACGCCCTCATCGAACACGTCTCCTCGCAGTCGGAACTCCAGCAAGCCGAGGTCGCCGACGACGACTGACTCGAAAACGTCGTTCGATGTCAGGGATCGCTCTCGGCCGCTTCGAGCCGGCCGTACTCCCGGTTCATCCAGCGGGCGACATCGACGAGGGTGCGGTCGGTCCGAACGATCCCGATCAGTGATACAGTCCCGGTAGTAATCACGACGAACAGTCCGAGCTCCCGATAGTTTCGAACACCACATCCCCGACTTCATCGCGAACTCGGAGCGAAAGAGACCGTAGTGATCGGGATCACGGCGGGTGTGCACTGGACGGACAGCGACGAGGGCGGCGTACAGAGACAACAGCAGTACGGATCGAGGCAGTTGTCTCGTTGCCGTTCCTCGGCCCGTCCGGTATGTATCGTCTCCCGTCCGATGAGAACTCCGACGGAAGATCGAGCGGATAGGGGTTAGGACCGTTCGACGGCTGACTCACGGTCACGTTCGTCCTCCCAGTCGCGGCTCCGTCTCGCGGCGTCGATCGAGTCGGTTTCGAGCAGGCGTTCGACCCGGCGTTCGAACTCGGCTTCGTCGATCTCACCGCGGGCGTAGCGTTCCCGGAGGATCGTCAGCGGATCGGAGGGCCCGGCGTCGGCGTCGGCGTCGTCGGCCGATCGGTTCGATTCGGTCGCGTCCGGCGAGTTAGAACGGAGACCGCCGAGCGGATCGTCGGCTTCGAGTACCTTCGTCGGCGTGTCGTACCAGTAGGCCAACAGCGCGTACGCCGCGTTGGCGAGGCCGAACGCCCACCAAACGGTCACGGCGGCGAGCAGTACGTGACCGTCCCGCGTGCCGAAATTCGGTTTGTGCAACAGCGCCCAGTCGTCGCTCCGCTCCTTGACCCGCCAGCCGTCGGCCCGTTCGCGAGCGATCCGTTTGTCGAACGTATCCGAACTCATGGTAGACGCTACCGGGTGATCAGTTGATCCATATGTCGGTGACGGCTCCTATACTGTCTGTCGTAAGTCTTTGTGCAACCGGGGGCCAGATAGTGCATAAGAACTTCTCGCTAACAGTATAATAGATTTGTTAGGGTTAGGAGAACGATCGGTGGAACTCGCCTGACACCGATCCGATCTGACGAGCGTCACCCGTATGCGGTCACATTTGGTCACGTGGAGTGAGTCAGGTCCGTGCGGATGCGGTGACACCTATTCACTCACGCGAACGAGCGCTGAAAGCGCGAGTGAGCGTTTTTGATCCAAGATTTTTGCTGGCCCCGCAACGAGCGAACGGAGTGAGCGAGTGAGGACGCCAGCAGAAAGGTGGTTATTCGTAGTCGACTTCGCCCTCACCCTCGCCGATCCACGCCCCGCGATCGGGTTCCCTCGACTGGAGGGGGTCGATGTCCTTGTACCAGGGGACGTTTTTGAGCTGTTCCATGTTATACGCCAGGTCGTCTTTGGTATCGCCGGTGAACTCGAAGTTCTGGGTCAGGAGGATCGCGTCGACCGGACAGACCTCCTCACAGAGCCGACAGTAGATACACTGGCCGATGTGGAGGTTGTACTGCTCGCCGTTGCGCTGGTCGTCCATCACGATCTGGATGGTGTCGTTCGGACAGACGGGGTACTCGACGGTGAACGTCGAGCCGTCCAGTGCGTGTCGCATCGTCGTCGCCATCGATTTGAACAGTCCGATCATGATTGGGAGTCGTGATTTCTTCGGTGGTCTCGATCGGTGCTACTAGGCTATCAGTCCCACGATGACCGCCGTGAGCACGAGGTTCGCAAAGGAGAGGACCAACATGCCCTTCCAGCCGATCTCGATGAGCTGGTCGATCCGTACCCGGGGGATCGCCGAACGCATCCACTGGGTGAACAGAAAGACCGCCCAGATCTTGATGATGAACCAGATTATTCCCGGGAGGACCGGCCCGGCCGGCCCGCCGAGGAAGATCGTCGCGATGATCGCCCCGCCGAGGAAGATGTGCAGGAACTCCCCGAGGTACATCAACACGAAATACACCGAGGAGTACTCGGTCTGATAGCCGGCGACGATCTCGGTCGGGGCTTCGGGAATGTCGAACGGATTGCGCCCGACTTCCGCTAAGTTCGCCGCCATGAACAACACGAACGCGAAGGGGTTGACGAAGGCGTACCACGACGGGATCGAGACCCCGACGATCGTGATCAGCGGCTCGGTCTGGGCGGCAACGATCTCCGAGAGCCGGAGGGTACCCGCGAAGATTACGACCGACGCGGCAGTGACTACTAGCGGGATCTCGTAAGCGATGTTCTGGGCGATCGAACGTAGTCCCCCGAGCAGCGAGTACTTGTTGTTCGATGCGTACCCCGCCGTCACCAACCCTAACGAGGCGAGCGACGAGACGGCGAAGACGTAGACCAGTCCGGTTTCGGGGTCAGCCAATTGGATGCCGTTGCCCATCGGGATCACCGCGAACCCGAGCATGGCCGACCCGGCCATGAGGATCGGCGCGATGTCCCAGGCCGGTCGATCGACGCCGTCGGGAACGACGAGTTCCTTCGAGAGCAATCGCACGGCGTCGGCGACGATGATCAGTAGTCCAAAGGGACCGACGCGGTTGACGGCGATCCGGTCGGTAAACGCGGCGGTGATCTTGCGTTTGGCCCACGGGCCGGCGACGCCGGTCATCGCGAGCATGAGGTTCCCGATGAAAAACGCCCCGATGAACGCGGCGACGAGCGTCTCGCCGGGTCCCATATTCGAACCAAAGCCGAGCAGTCCGCCGATGGTGTCGGTGAGCGGCGCTCCCTCCGCACTGCCCGATCCGGACCCCGACTGTAGGACAACGGTCTCGAAGGCCCCCATCGTCACCGATCGACCTCGCCGAGGATGATGTCCAGACTTCCGAGCGATGCGACCATGTCGGGAACGTACTCGCCTTCGGCCATCTCCGGTAGCGTCTGCAGGTTCGAAAAGCAGGGGCTACGGATCTTGAACCGGGCGGGTTTGTCGGTGCCGTCCGAGCGGATGTAGATCCCGAGTTCGCCCTTCGCGGCCTCGACTGCGCGGTAGATCTCCGCGTCCTCGTCGGGGCGCAAGGTACGAGGCACGTTCGACTGGATCTCGCGGTCCTCTTCGGGCCACTCGGCGAGCAGATCGACGCACTGCTCGATGATCCGGGCGGACTGTTCGACCTCCTGGAGCCGACAGAGGACGCGCGCGTAGTTGTCACAGCCGTCCTCGGTGATCACGTTCCAGTCGAGTTCGGGGTAATACCCATAGGGATCGTCCCGGCGCAGGTCGTAGTCGATGCCTGACCCACGCGCGACCGGACCGGTCGCGCCGTGGGACTTCGCGACGTCGGGCTCCAGCACCCCGGTATCGACACAGCGGATCTGGAAGATCTCGTTCGAGGACAGCAGGTTGTGGTACTCCTCGACGGTCGCTGGGAGTTCGTCGAGGAAGTCACGGATCTTATCGAAGTACTCCTCGCGGGGTTCGGGCAGGTCCCAGGCCACACCACCCAACCTGAGGTAATTGAACATCAGCCGCTGGCCGGTGAGGTCTTCGAGCAGATTGAGGATCTTCTCCCGGTCGCGGAAGGCGTACTGGAAGATGGCGGTGAAGTCGCCGTAGACGTCGAGCGCGAAGGTGCCGACCGCGAGCATGTGACCCGCCATCCGCGAGAGTTCCGCCGCCATCGTCCGGATCACTTGGGCGTATTCGGGGACCTCCAAGTCCGCCAAGTCCTCCGCCGCCCGGGCGTAGGACCACTCGTTGAGGATGCCCGCCGAGGAGTAGTCCCACCGATCGGGGTAGGGCATGATCTCCTTTCTGTACTTCCCGCTTTGAGCCATCTGTTCCTCGCAGCGATGGAGGTAGCCGATGTCGGGTTTGACGTCGGCGACCTGCTCGCCGTCGAGCACCGTCTTGAGGTGAAGTACCCCGTGGGTCGCCGGGTGGTGGGGGCCGATGTTGATGAACATCGTATCGGACTCGTCGTCCTCTTGATCCTCCGCCAAGGGGTTGGTGTGGCTCTCGAAGGTCACCACCTGGGGTTGATCCTGGTTGTAATCGAGCCCCATCGGATGGCCCTGCCAGGTCTCGGGCAGGAGGATCCGCCGGAGGTCGGGATGCTCGTCGTAGTCGATCCCGATCAGGTCGTAAGCTTCCCGTTCGTGCCAGTCCGCAGTGCGATAGACCGGTTCCGCGGACTGGCTTCGGGGAGCGCGCTTCGACGTCGGAACCACGACTCCCACTTCCTGTGTCGGGTCGTCGTACTTCTTGAGGTGGTAGATCGACTCGTAGCGGTCCTCGTACTCCTGAGCGGTGACCGCCGAGCAGTGATCGAACCCTGCCTCGTCGCGCAGGGCGAAGAGGACGTCCTGGACCTCGTCCGGGCGGATCACGAACGCTTCGGCGTTGACGTGTGATTCTCGACCGATGACGTGATCGCCCAGCAGCGCTTCGAGCGCGTCGTAATCGACGCCCTCGTCGGTGACACCGACGAGTTCCCCTTCCTGTGCGCCTCGCTGGTCCTGTGGGTCTTCCAAACTCATGGCGAATCGGCCCAGTTGTACCGCATAACGAGCGTCTCCTCGTCGATATCCTGGGCGAGGTGATCGACGAGTTCGTCCTGTTCGAGGTCGCCGAACTGTTCTAACTCGTATGGCTTGACGGTCACGGGCGAACTCTCGCCGTTCGCGGTCCGTTCTTGGAGCTTTGCGACGCCGTAGATGAGCGCCTCCGGGCGGGGCGGACAGCCGGGTACGTGGATATCACAGGGGATGACCTCCTCCGCGCCCTTGACGACATTATAGCCCTGCTGGAACGGCCCGCCCGAGATGGTACACGACCCCATCGAGACGACGAACTTCGGTTCGGGCATCTGGTCGTAGACCCGCTTCATCCGCGGAGCGAACTTCGAGACGATGGTCCCGGGGACGATGATGACGTCGGCCTGCCGGGGCGAGGCCCGCGGGATACCGGCCCCGAAGCGATCGAGGTCGTGTTTGATGGCATAGGTCGCCATCATCTCGATCGAACAACAGGCGATTCCGAACTGGAGCATGAACATCGAGGAGCCACGCACCCAGTTCATGAACTGATCGAATTTGGTGAGGATGAACGGCGAGGAGCCAAAGGCCTCCCTGAGTTTCGAGTTGAACCGATCGTCGGCCCCCTCCATTCGGTCCTCCTGGGTCGACTGTACTGCGGTTTCGGTGTCTATTTGCTGGTCCTGACTGCTCATATGGTAGTATTATTGTCGCTGTCGTTCCTGTCGTCGCTGTTCGGCACGCGGGCTCTTGACCCACCGCACCGCGCCGTTGCGCCACGCCCAGGCGAGTCCGATCACGAGTACCCCGATGAACACTAGCATGGGGACCAGTGCCGCCACCAGTCCCGCGCTCCCTACTGCACTGCGGTAGATAACCGTCCAAGGGAAGATCAACACCGTCTCGATATCGAAGATCACGAACAGCAATGCGACCATGTAGTACTGGATGTTGAATCGGATTCGGGTGCTACCGGTCGGGATCTCGCCGGATTCGTAGGTTGCACTCTTTCCCTGCTCCTCGACAGTGGGCCGGAGCAGGCTCGATACTACCATCATCCCGAGCGGAATGGCGATAGCGACGAGCGCGAGTGCGCCGATTGCGATCCATGGACTTGCCATACGGATTCCTGTATCTCAGAGTTCGATACGCACGCACATAAGGGTTGACAACGCACCTTTTTGCCGGTGTCCTCGCTCACTACGTTCGCTGCGGGGCCAGCAAAAATCTGCATCAAAAACGCTCGCTCGCCACCTTCGGTGGCTCGCTCGCGCGTGCTTCGATGGACCGCTTGCCGGTTGGTTCCTTCAGCGACGCGCCACCGAGCCGGCTGGTCGACGCTACGACGGATATCGGACGCCAGGACAGGTCGGACGTCGCGGCGGATCGGACGTCGCGGCGGATCGGATGTCGAGCCTTCTACCGTGACCCCTCGGCGAACTGCTCGACGACGTTCTCACAGAACGCGTCCGGATCGTTGGGCATCCGGCTGGTCACCAGCCCGTCGTCGTCAACGACGGCCTCCTCGTTCACCCACTCGCCGCCCGCGTTGCGAATGTCGGCCTGAAGGCTTGGGTAGGAAGTCAGCGTTTTGCCCTCAACGACGTCCGCCTCAACGAGCGTCCATGGGGCGTGACAGATCACGCCCATCGGCTTTGTCGTCGGCCGATACGTCTGCAAAGGACTTCTCGATCTCGAAGGAACCCCCGGGATCGAGGTCGTTGTTCACGGCCTAGGCTTCGCCGGTCTCGGTGCCGAGAACGTCGACGCTCGCCCCGGCGCTTTCGACTGCTTCCTTCGGATCGGTGAACTCGACCTGTTCGGTGCCTCGCTGTGCGAGAAAGATCGCGACCGTCGTGTCCTCGAGCGAGTCTGCCATGATGTACTCCTCTGCATCGCTACGAACTTCCCGAGCGCGAATACGTCGATCACCTACCCCTGCAACGCGACCCGGTTCTCGGCCGGTCACTCGGTTAGTCGGTTAGTCGGTTAGTCGTGCCATCTCGTCGTCCGAGAGGTCGATCTCGGCCGCGGCGACGTTGTCTTCTAAGTGCGAAACGCTCGACGTCCCGGGGATCGGCAAGGTCACCTCGGAGCGGCCGAGCAACCACGCGAGGGCGACCTGCTGTTCGCTCGCGTCGTGAGCGTCGGCGATCTCCGCGACGATTTCTCCTCTGTCGCCGAGGTCGCCCGATCCGAGCGGGAACCATGGGATGAACCCGATCCCGTACTCCCCGCAGGCTTCGAGCACGGCTTCCGAGTCACGGTCGCCGACGTTGTACCGGTTTTGAACCGTCGCGATCTCGACGATGTCGCGGGCTTCGTCCAATTGCTCGACCGAGACGTTAGAGACTCCGACGTGATCGACGTACCCCTCGTCCTTGAACTCGGCGAGCTGGCCGACCGAGTCGGCGAAGGGGGTGTCCGGATCGGGCCGGTGGTACTGATAGAGGTCGATCGAGTCGACGCCGAGGCGATCGAGACTGCCCATGAGCGTGTTCTGAAGGTATTCGGGCTCACCGCAGGTCGGCCAGTCGCCCGCCAACGTGCGCCAGAGCCCGCCCTTCGTGGCGATCGTCACGTCCTCGTAGTCCGGGCCGAAGGTTTCTGCGATCAGGCGTTCGGAGACGCCCGGGCCATACGAGTCGGCGGTGTCGATGAAGTCGATTCCGAGGTCGCGCGCTCGGCGCAAGACGTTTTTGGCTTCTTCCTCGTCGTCGGGCGGCCCCATGACTCCCTCGCCAGTGAGCCGCATCGCGCCGAAGCCGAGCCGGTTGACCGTCAGATCGCCGTCGAGATCGAAGGTTCCGTTCGAATCGTCAGGCATAGTCGATGACTCTACGCTGAAGCGAAGGCTAATGGCTGGCGAAGCCGGCAAAACGCTTCGGACCGATCGAAACGCCGCCGAGACGGGACGCTAGCACATTGAGCTAGGACGATCAGGTTCGTCCCCGTCCGGGTGCGCCTAAAGCGTCCCGCCGAGTCGGAACGAGACGCCGGCGAGGTCCTACGTGGGTATCGACCATCCGGAGTTCGCTCGAAAGCACCAGGCATTAACCGATGACAAGCGAACGATCGGGCGTATGCTCGACGACAATCAGACGGTATTCCACCTCGCATCGAGCGACGAAGGCCACCAGGAGCTCGTACTCACCCTCGCCGAAAACCTCACGCAGGACGATACGATCGACATGGACGACGTCGCGGTACTCGCCCAAGCCGAGGGGATCGAACCCGTCAGAGCCGACGGCGAAGGGAGCGATCACGTCGAGTCACTGATCGACAGCGGTGTTACGATCAAGGCCTGTTCGAACACGATGGAGATGTTCGACCTGGAGGAGTCGAACCTGCCCGACGGCGTCGAGACCGTCTCGTCGGGCGTCGGCGAACTCACGCGCTTACAGAACGACGGCTACGCGTACATCAGTCCGTAACTGACAGGCACGGCGCACCGAGCACCGACCTATCGACGCAGTAGTTTTCTGCCGAATACCCTCGCGAACACCGAGTCCATGCGGGGCATAGACCCTTCAGTGCGTGTGCGAACGACTTCGATTGGCCGATCGAGTGGGGGTCGCGGGGATGGCTGCTCGTTAACCGTCTCGTTTCATTCGTCCGCGACGACGTAACCGTACAGTTCTTCGGCGATCTGCTTTAGCACCGAAGTGCGAAGTCAGCCCACACGCGGTCGATTTCGGCGTCATTGAGCGCCATAACGGCCCACAGCGAAACGTAGCTGCCACGAGGTGAGCTGCTGACCTCCCGATCGTCGTCGGAAAGAGGGATCGCGTCGTCTCGTTCGGTCGCCGTCGACGCCGACCGTCGACGTCGAGTACCGGGTTGAGACAGGGGTACACATCCGCTGACCGTTCATACTTACCCTGCCAGCCCCCTCGCGGGAGGGATCGAGCACTGGAGCGCGTAAGTGCTGACAGGAACTGTCTGATGAATGCAGCCTCTGTATTCATCACTAGCTTCAGCCCACGGCATCGATGGTCCTTCCGTGAATACCTCGGCGTCGACGGGTTCGGCCTCCGTTCGGTACGTCTCGATTAATTCATGAGCCCACGATCGGACCGCTTCGCGTTCGGTCTCGATGAACACACAACCCCCTCCGTCAGGATGAGTTTTTCCGATGTCGACTGTCTCGTCGAAGACGAACAGATTGCATAGGATGGTACCATCGTAGCGGTAGACGTTGGCACCGGCTTCGAGATACGTCCGCCATCGGCGCAGGCGCTCGGGATGATCGCGGAGATAGGCGAGTTCCCCTTCGGTAACGACGTGTTCCGTACGGAGGGGGCCATCGGCGACGGCGTCCCACATACGTCTTTCGAACGCCAGCGGAGGGGCGAGTCGCACGAGGCAATGGAGTTCGGACGTCCCACGGAGTAGGTCGGTGAGAAACGCCGCGGGAGCCATCGGGTCGTTCGGCTCCGGCCGCCTGACGGTCCCATCGCTGAACTGTCGGAGTCCGATCGACAGTTCGTCGATTGGGAGCACCGCCGCCGCCTCGCCGAGTTCCCGAACGGTTCGCATCGATTCGACGAGGGGCGTGAACTCGGCGGCGACGAGTTGACCCGTGGGCGTCGCCACGTAGTCGCCGTCGGCCGTCCGTTCGGCCCAGCCGCGCTCGTCGAGTTCGTTGAGGATGCGCCCGAGCGTCGTTCGGGAGACGTCCGTCGCCGCCATCAGTTCGCGGCGCGTGTGTGCCCCCGTTACGAGCGTATCGAGTATCCTGACCCGGTTGCCCGACCGCGAGAGGTACGCGATATCCTCTAACGCCCCGTCGGCCGTTGCATCGATCCCGCTCGTCATGCTCGATGGTTCGTGCTAATTGGTATCAATGTTTGTACCGCGAACGGGCGAGCACACCATGGGAATCCTCCCGTCGAGTAATGTGATACCACGTTCCGACCTGTGTCCGGGCGTGAACCGGCATGACAGTGAACACAGCCCAAAAACGGAGCCGGCACCCGATCGACCGGCCCGCAAACGGAGGATCGTAACGACCCATGTCACGAGAAATGACTGAACCAGTGATCGAACCGTCTCTGGACACGTACCGCCCTCACGAGCGAGAGTGGGACGGTTACAATGAACTCTACGAGACGTTCGAGTGGGAAGTGCCGGAACAATTCAACAGGACCCCCTGTGGTGATAGATCATGACCTTAGCAACCGTTCCGCGGTACGACCGGGATCGGCTCTCGACGGTGGGCGACCACGCGATGGTAGTGGGGGCGAGCATGGCCGGACTGTTGACAGCCCGCGTCTTGGCCGATGGGTTCGAGGAAGTCACCGTCATTGAGCGCGATTCCCCGTCCGACGAGCCAGGTGTCCGTCGCGGGGTGCCCCAGGGCCGACACGTCCACCTACTGAAGGAAACCGGCCGCGCCACGCTCGAGGACCTGCTCCCCGGATACGGGGAGGAATTGCTCTCGGCCGGCGGGCTGATGATCGACATGCTGTCGGACTTCGTCGCGTACCAGAAAGGTAGCGTCTTAGTGCCAGGACCGACGCGCATTCCGGCGTACTTCGCCACACGGCCGCTGTTCGAGCGGATCGTTGCGGGTGAGATCCCGAGTCACGCGGTCTACGAGGACGAGACCGCCTACGCCTTCCTGGACGTGAATCCGCTTGCCCCGGGACACACGCTGGTGATTCCCAAAGAGCCCTACGAGCGACTCGACAAGGTGCCTCCCTCTGTCGCAGGCGATCTGTTCGCGGCGATCGCCGAGCTCGCGCCGGCGATTGAGGCGGCCGTCGCCGCCCCCGGGGGCCTGATCGCTGCCCACAACGGCGCCGCCGCCGGACAGGAGGTGCCACATCTCCACTGGCACATCGTCCCCCGGTTCGAGGACGACGGCGCCGGAGCGATCCACGCCCTGTTCGACGGCGTCGAGATGGACGACGAGGAACTCGCTGCGACGGCCGCTGAGATCCGCGAGCACCAGTAGCCGGCCGATACGTCGGCACGTCCAGACAGTGGGATGACACGATCCATTACGTTTATACGCTCGTGTGTCATTGTATCACGTGACGCTTCGTCTGGAGGGCCGAAGCGTCAGCGGGGACCAATTCAGGGCGGCAAGCACCCCCCTTTTCGGGGTGCTTTCCTTTCCGTTTACACGAGCGATCAGCGGCGAGTACGGGGGTTCAGTGAACCCTATCGAGTAGCTCCTCAATCGTCGCCGTCGCCTCGGCGTCGGGTTCGGTGAACGGGGCACGCGGGTGACCGGCCGGGAGGCCGCGCTGGCGCATCGCCCACTTCAACCCGGGGACGCCGAACCGGCTCGTGATCGCGTGGTTCAGTTGGACGAGCGCCTCGTTGCGCTCCCGGGCCGTCGCCGGATCGCTCGCGTGTTCGTCGGCAACCGCGGACAGCTCGCCGGGAACGAGGTTCGCGAGCGCCATGATCCCGCCAACGGCACCGGCGTCGAGCGCCTGCGCCAAGACGCTCGCGCTGCCGACGAGCACGTTGAACTCGGCGTCCGCGGTACGTTCGACGGTCCGGACGAGCTTGCCGACATCGCCCGCGGAGTCTTTGATCCCGGCGATCCCGGGATGATCGGCCAGCCGTCCGACGGTCGCGGCCGTCAGGGCGGCGTCGGTGTAGGCCGGCACCGAGTAGAGGTACACCGGCACTGGCGCCTGGTCGGCCAGCTCCCGGTAGTAGGCCT
Organism: Halobacteriales archaeon QH_6_64_20; assembly: GCA_003021235.1. Classification (GTDB taxonomy): domain Archaea; phylum Halobacteriota; class Halobacteria; order Halobacteriales; family Halococcaceae; genus PXQR01. The sequence continues at coordinate 20,057 of PXQR01000094.1, forward strand.
CGAAGGTCGCCTGGTCGTGGTTATAATAAAACGGCGTCACGACGAGTGCTGCGTCCGCGCCGGCCTCGGCGGCGGCCGCGGTCGCGCGCTCGGTTTCTCGCAGTCCCGGGCTGCCGGTGCCGGCGAGCACCGGAACCGACGCCGCGTCGGCGACGGTCTCGACGTCCTCGAGGTGGGCAACCAGCTCGCGGAGCGCGTCGTGGTCAACGTCGCCGTCGTCGTCGAAGGGGGTCACGAGCGGCGGTGCGACGCCACCAATCTCGGGATCGTCGGGTCCGTTCGTGGGCATACACGCGGGTTGATGGCCCGACAGTTGTAGGTTCCGGCTACGACTCCGCGAGCTCGATGACCTCGTCGAAAAACGACAGCGAGTCGTGGGGCCCGGGGTGTGCCTCCGGGTGATACTGGCGGGTCCGGATCGAGAGCTCGTCGCTGTCGAGGCCCTCGGGGGTGTCGTCGTTGACATTGACCTGCGTGACGGTCAGCTCCTCGCCCGGGTCGGCGACGGCGTAGCCGTGGTTCTGGGTGGTCATCACGACCCGGTCGGTGCGGAGGTCCCGAACCGGCTGGTTGACCCCGCGGTGGCCGAACTCCATCTTCTCGGTGCGCCCACCCAGGGCGTCCGCGACGACCTGCTGGCCGAGACAGATCCCCGCGAGCGGGCGCTCGCCGGCGTACTCCCCGACGAGCGTCGCCGCCGCCTCGAAGGTCTCCGGGTCGCCCGGTCCGTTCGAGAGAAAGAGCAGATCCGGGTCCAGCCGGTCGATTGCCTCGGGAGGCGTGTCGTGTGGCAGCCGGTGGACGACGGCGTCGCGCTCGACGAGTGCCTCGGCGATCGATCCCTTCGCGCCGCAGTCGATCAGGGCCACCGACGGGCCGTCGCCCGCCGGGTTGTGAACGACCGGCTCCGCGACCGACACCTGGGCCCCGATGTCGGCGTGGGCGGACATCGGCTCGCAGCGGTCGAGCTCGGCCAGCGCCGCCTCGGGCGTGGCCTCCGGCCCGGCGGCGATGCCAGCCCGCATCGCCCCCTCGTCGCGGATCGCCGTCACGACCGCCCGCGTGTCGAGCGTGTC
>PXQR01000095.1 GCA_003021235.1 Halobacteriales archaeon QH_6_64_20
TATCACAGACCGTCCTCGCGTCGGCGGTCAGGTCACCACGCACGTCGTCGGCCATGGCACCCCTTGTTAGGTCCGCCGTTTAGGTGTGTAGGTTCGACGACGAGCGCTCGCCGCTTGGAACCGAAAGCACCCACACCGTTATGATCCCTCGACGGTCGTCTACCGATGCCATGTGTGAGGACGCCGTGGAGGGACCGACGCTCGACGGAAGGAAAGAACCGTTCTCAGCGTCGTCCGCACGATGGGATCGGTTCTCGAAGCGACGTGCCCGGAGACGACGATGAACGAACGATGAAAGTAGTCCACTGCGAGACGTTCGCGGTCCCACCGCGCTGGCTGTTCGTCCGCCTGGAGACCGACGACGGCCTCGTCGGCTGGGGCGAACACGTCACCGGCGGTGGCGGCCCGGCCCCGGTCGCCGCGGCGGTCAACGCGCTGTTCGAAGGCCGTCTCCAGGGGAGCGATCCGCTCCGTATCGAGGACCACTGGACCACGATGTACCGCGGTGGGTTCTATCGTGGCGGGCCGGTCCTCATGAGCGCTCTGTCCGGTCTCGACCAGGCGCTGTGGGACATCAAGGGTACTCACTACGACACACCGATTCACGAGTTGCTCGGGGGCAGAGCTCGAGACCGCGTTCGGGTCTACGGGTGGATCGGTGGCGACCGGCCCGCCGACGTCGGCGCGGCAGCCACCGAACGAGTCGAGCAGGGCTTTAGTGCCGTCAAGATGAACGCGACCGAGGAGTTCCGCCGCGTCGAGTCGCCGGCTGCCATCGACGCCGCCGTTGCCCGCCTCCGAGAGGTTCGAGAGGCCGTCGGTCCGGAGATCGACGTTGCCGTCGACTTCCACGGCCGGGTGGCCAAGTCGATGGCGAAGAAACTGGCAAAGCGGCTCGAACCCCACGAGCCGATGTTCGTCGAAGAGCCGGTCCTCTCGGAACAGATCGAGGCCTTCGGCGAGATCGCGGCGCACACGACGACGCCGCTGGCGGCGGGCGAGCGGCTGTTTTCCCGGTGGGAATTCAAACCCCTGTTCGAATCCGGGGCGATCGACGTGATCCAGCCCGACCTCTCGCATGCGGGTGGCATCACCGAGGTCCGGAAGATCGCCGCGATGGCGGAAAGCTACGACGTCGCGCTCGCCCCGCACTGTCCGCTCGGACCGATCGCGCTCGCGGCCTGTCTCCAGGTCGATGCCTGTACACAGAACGCGCTCATCCAGGAACAGAGCGCGGACATCCACTACAATCGCGAGGCAGACCTGTACGAGTACCTCGCCGAGCCCTCCGTGTTCGACTACGAGGAGGGATACGTCTCGATTCCGGCCGACCCGGGTCTCGGAATCGACCTGGACGAGGAGGCGATCCGAGCGGCCGCCGAACCGCCATCCGAGGTCGACTGGGGCGAGAACCTCTCGGCTCTCAAACCCGTCTGGCGTCACGACGACGGGAGCTTTACCGAGTGGTGACAGGTATGGGTGGCGGACGATAGCCGGCAGGTGACCGGTGGTCGGTAGCGACTAACGGCTGGCAACGATAACAGGCAGCAAGTGACGGATAGCGGGCGGTGGGTAGCTAACGGCCGGTAGGGGTAGTCGGCGGCTGGGAGGATTTTTACCCTCGGCTTCCGAGATCGGTCCATGGACCTTCACGGCACGATACCGCCGATGGTGACGCCGACGACCGACCGGGACGGCGGCGTCGACGTTTCAGCGCTCCGATCGCTCACCGACTCGCTGGTCGACGGCGGCGTTCACGGCCTGTTCCCCAACGGATCGACCGGGGAGTTCTCCAGTCTCACGCGGGCAGAACGACGAACGGTCGTCGAGACGGTCGCCGACGCTGCCGACGGCACGCCCGTCATCGCCGGCTGTGGCGGGACGAGCGTGAGTAACGTTCTCGCCGCCGTCGACGACGCGGCGGACGCCGGTGCGGACGCCGCCGTCGTCGTGACGCCGTACTATCTCGGGACGACACAGGACGGCCTGCGCGAGTTCTACGAAACGATCGCCGATCGCTCGCAGTTACCAGTCGTACTCTACAACATCCCCCACCTCACTGGGGTCTCGCTCGCCGTCGAGACGGCGGCGGCGCTCGCCGACCACCCCGATTTCGTCGGCATCAAGGACTCGTCGGGAAACGCCACCTACCACTTCCGGCTGATCGAGAACACTCCCGAAGACTTCGCGGTGATCCAGGGCATCACGACGCTCGCGATCCCGTCGCTCGACGCGGGCGGCGACGGGATCGTCACCGGGACGGCGAACGTCTTTCCGGCGGCGATGGCGGGCCTCTACGACGCCCACGTCGCCGGCGACGTCGAAGCGACCGTCCGACTGTTGCGAGAGGCCGTGATCCCCGTTAGTTCGGCTCATGACGGCGTCCCGACCGCACCCGCCCTGAAGTTCCTCGTTCGACAGACTGGAACCGACGTCGGTCCCCCTCTGTTGCCGTTGCCCGAACTTTCCGACGAGGAAGAACGACGACTCGCCGACGCGTACGACGCCGTCGCGTCGAACCTGCGAGCGACGCAGTGACGTAGTGATGCGGTGACGTGGCGACGCACTGGCGGACAGTGCCCGACACCGTGTGCGATCGGGGAGGGAACGCGAAGGGAGAAGGGGGAGCCGAGACGAAGGAGACATCCACAGAGTTATGAGAGATATGGGCATACCGACCGACCATGACCGACGAGCCCGACTACCGGATCCCTGCGGGCGGCGGCGTGCCGTGGCGCGACCTGAGCGTCGAGGAACGCCACCGACCGGCCGAACGCGACATCGAGATCACTAACATCGAGACGATGGCCATTGCGGGCAACTTCACCTGGGGGATCGTCAAGATCGAGACCGATGCCGACGTCTATGGCATCGGCGAGACGTTCCGTGCCGAGTCGGCGCTCGACATGGCCGAACGGCTCATCGTCGACCTGGAGGGGGAGAACCCCCTCGACATCGATCGCCTACTCGAGCTGATGAACCAGCGGTACACCGGGAGCGGCCGTATCGGCCAGTCGGCGTTTACCGGGATCGAGATCGCGCTGTGGGACATCAAGGGCAAGGTCCTCGATGTGCCCGTCTACGAACTCCTCGGCGGGAAGTACCGCGACGAGGTGAAGATCTACTGCGATACCCACGGGGGCGAGTCGCTCGGCCAGGCCAGTTCGGGGGATCCACGCGAGGTCTACACGCCGGAATCCTACGCACAAGCAGCCCGGGAGGTGGTCGACGAGGGGTTCGAGGCGCTCAAGTTCGATCTCGACGTTCACACCCACAGGGACGTCGACACCGCCGCCCGTCGTCTCGACAACGAAGCGATCTCCCACAAGGTCTCGCTCGTCGAGGCCGTCCGCGAGGAGATCGGTTACGAAATCGATCTCGGGATGGATTTGCACTGGAATTTTACTACGGAAACCGCCCGCCGGATCGGCCGCGAACTCGAACCCTACGACCTCGCGTGGCTCGAAGACCCCGTGCCGCCCGCGCAGGTCGACGCCCACGCCCGGCTGACCGACGCCCTCGATACCCCGATCCTCACGGGCGAGAACGTCGTCACCGCGAGCGATTTCAACGACTACGCGAGCGCGGGCGCGATGGACATCGCCGCTCCCGACGTGAACAAGTGTGGCGGACTCTGGGAACTGGGGAAGATCGCAACGGTCTGTGATCTCTACGGGATTTCGCTCGCGCCCCACAACATCTCGGGGCCGATCGGCACCGTCGCCGGCGCACACGTCTCGGCGACGATCCCGAACTTCCTCGCACTGGAGTACCACGCTCGGGACGTTCCCTGGTGGGACGACCTCGCGAGACGCACCGACGCCCCCGACGATCCGATCCTCGACGCGGGGTACGTCGACCTGCCCGAGGGACCGGGGCTCGGCGTTGAGATCGACCCCGACGTCGCCGGTGAACACCTCACGGACGGCTCGGAACTGATCGTTTAGTCGTTCGGTCGTCCGACCATCCGACTCCCCGATCGCCCGATCCGGAACGCTCGCTAAGGCACCGCTCGTTCGACAGGCGACCGACTTCTCCGGCGGAGTCGACAGCACAAATAAGCGTCCGAACGTTAGTAACATACGTATCCGGTATCGTAATCGAACTTCTACGTTGCCAAACGTTTATCACGGAGTCGGATCAACGTGGAGCTGGCATGTCAGAGCATGGCAGCGACGAGGTCGAGAGCACGGATGACCTCCCTCGACGCGACGTCCTGAAGGCAACGGGCGCTGCAGGTGCGACCGGCGCGCTCGGCGCGCTCGCCGGGTGTCTCGGTGGCTCCGGCGGCGATGGCGGCGGTGGTGGTAACGACTCCGGTGGTGGCGGTAACGACTCCGGCGGCGGTGGCGGGTCCGGTGGTGGCTCCGAGGAAATCACCATCCAATACCTCTCGGCGGAGGCCGCCGAGAACTCCCTCACCAAGCCCCACTTCAGCGAGTCGGTCCAGCGCTTTTACGATGCGAACGGCATCAACGTGAACCTCCAGACGTCGTCGTATTCGGACGTCCGTCAAAAGATCTCCTCGACGGTTTCGGCGGGCAACCCGCCGGCGATCGCCGAGGCCGGGGGAGCCGGCCTGGAGTTCTTCCTCGACGGGACGGTACCCGACCACGGCCAGTGGATCGAAGGAAGCGAGTACCCCGACAGCTGGTCCACCGCGTCGCAGGCGACGGCGGACTTCCGTGATAACTGGTGGAGTGGCGGCCCGCTCCGTCACAGCGTGAGTCACCTCGGCATCCGACCGACGATGTTCAGCCAGGCGGGTGTTTCGAGCCCCGACCAGCTCGAGACGTGGAGCGGCTTCTACGAGGCGTTACAGATGGTTCAACAGGAGTTCCCGAACGCCAACGCGTTCGAGCAGACTGGTGTCCCTGCCGATCTCGAGTCCTATTGGGGCGAGGCCCGGACGGCCCATACCGACGGACAGGACCCGTGGATCCGTGGCGAGGGGACCGATCCCGAGGTCATAATCGGTTCCGATGGCGAGAGCGGCAGGCGAACCGACGGGATGATCAAGAACACGGTTACGCTGGCCGACGAATTCTCCAGCGACAATTCTCCCCAGCGCGCCGACGAAGATATTCCGTCGTTGATGTTGACCGACCGCGTCGGCTCGTTCACCTACATGACCCAGAACTTCACCCGCTGGACGCAGGTCAAAGAGGACGCCACCTTCGGCTGGAACGACGGCAACGGCGACGTGATGGCATTGCCTGTACCGAAGCTCGACCCCGAGTACGGTAGTGCGATCGGCATCTCCGAACTCGAAGGGCTCGAAGGCCAACACGGCGGCCACGTCTGGGCGCTCGAACAGGCCCACTCCATCTTCGAAAAGGACCAGGCGAAGATGGACGCCGCATGGGATCTCAATACCTTCCTCCACCAGGACGACCAGCACGTCCTCACGCTCTACGGTGAACTGTACCCCGCCATCCCGGCCGACACACCGATGCAACAGAAGTTGCTCGAAGAGTACCCGGATCTCCCACAGAACTTCGCGAAGGTACTCAACGACCTGGACGAGTACGGTGATCAGTACAACAACACGGGAGCCCCCTGGGACGTCAAGGGTACCGACCAGATCCGCTGGACCGATATAAACGAGACGATCAGCCAGTCCATCGCAGGTCAGGTCTCGGTCGACCAGCTCCCCCAGCAGATCAGACAGAAAGTCGATTCGACGCTTCAGGAGCGCAACACCGGCTGATCCGTCGGGACCCCGAACCGATAGCCTAGCACATCTCGAGTGAGCATCACCGGCGATGTCCGACCGTCCGCACTACACGCACATACACGACAATGGCTTTTAGTACTCGACCGAAGAAACGTCCTCCCATGTACCGAGGTGACTGCTAGCGTGGCCCAGGAACAACGATCTGCGGAGGCTATCCGTCAGCAGTACGGCGTTGACGAGGAGACGATCGTAGACAGGATACGGGAGAACTACGCGGGGTACCTGTTCATCCTCCCGACGTTCGTTATGTTCGCGTTGCTGTTTTACATCCCGATCGTACAGGGGGTCTACCTCACTTTCACGAACGCGACGCTTGGCGGGACTACCGCTGAGTTCGTCGGACTAGACAACTACATCTGGCTGGTCTCGAACGACCTATTCGTCTTCGCGCTGGGGTGGAGCATCGTGTTCGTCTTCAGCGTGACGGCGGTCCAGTTGATCGTCGGCCTTATAGCGGCACTGTTGTTGAACGAGATCAGTTCCAGCACGAAAGCGACGTTGAGCGCCGTCATTATGTCGCCGTACTTCTCCGCGCCGCTGGCCGGCGGTGTCATCTGGTTCTGGTTCCTCGACGGCAACTTCGGTTTCATGAACAAGTTCCTCATCGATCTGGTCGGCTTCGCGCCTTCCTTTCTCGCGCAGGGCCTGTGGCCGTACGTCTCGCTCATCGTCGCACAGGTCTGGCACGACTTCGCGTACGCGGCCATCATCTACGGTGCCGCGCTCTCGTCGGTTCCATCGGAGCAGTACGAGGCCGCCGCGCTCGACGGGGCCGGGCGACTCCGTCGCTTCCGTGACGTGACGCTTCCACACCTGATGATCCCGACGGTAGTGATCCTCGCGCTCCGGACGGCGTATAACGTCGCCGAGTTCGCTCAGCCGTTCGAACTCACTGCTGGGGGGCCGGGTACGCGGACGATGTTGTTATCCATCTTGACCTATCGTACCGCCTTCGTCAACCTCGCGTTCGCACGGGCGTTTACCATCGGCGTCGTGATGATCGTCCTAGCGATGGCCGCCGCGATCCTCTACATCATCGCGATCAGACAGGAAGAGGAGTTGTACGTCTAATCATGTTGAACGAGACCAGACGATCGAAAACGTTGCTGTGGATCGGTATCGCGATCCTCGCCCTCTGGGCGTTATTCCCCTACCTGTGGGTTATCAGAACCTCGGTACTGACGAACTTCGCAGCCGTTGACCCGGGAACACCTTACATTCCACCGCTGGACGTTCTCTCGATCGATTCGTTTCTCAACATCTGGAACCGAGCGGACTTCCCGCTTTTCTTCCGTAACAGCATCATCGTCGCGCTATCGGCGATGGTCATCTCGGTGGCCTTCTCCATTCCGGGGGCCTATGCGTTCGCCAGGCTCGATTTCCCGGGTCGCCAGGTGCTGTTTTACACGGCGGTGTTCACCATCATGTTCCCGTGGATCGTGCTCACTATCCCAGTGTACGACATTTTCTTCCGACTCGGGTTGGTGAACACGCTCGTCGGCGTCATCATCGCCATCGCGATCTTCACGCTGCCCCAGAACATCTGGTTGCTTCAAGGGTTTTTCCGGCAGGGTATCCCGCCGAACATCGAGGAGGCGGCGCTGCTCGACGGGAACACGGAGATAACGGCGTTCCTCCGGATCGTTCTCCCGTTAAGTGCGCCCGCTATCGGCGCGGCTGCGCTGTTCTCGTTTCTCACCGGCTGGAACAACTTCCTGTGGGTATTCGTTCTCACGAGCGACGAGGAAGTCCGGACAGCGACCGTTGCGATCCATTACATCCTCGGTAGCGACGTGCTTCGTGAGTGGAACATCCTGATGGCGGCAGTAGTACTGTTGGTCGCCCCACCGGTGATCTTCTACGGGCTCGCCGAGCGGTACGTCGGCGAGGGACTCGGCGGTGGTGCCGGCAGATGAGACGACCCGAGCCCGAATCGTGGACGGCGATCACCGACCCTTCGTTTCACTCGCTTCGTTCAGCCGTAGTCGACGACTGCGGAAGCGGCGGACGACGAGCGATGGACGATGGGAAACGGGCGAGGGAGACGAGCGGCATGCTCGATCGAGGCATACTATTAAATAAGCGCGAGACGAGAACTACGTAACGATAGATCATACCATGGCACGATTAGAGCTAGACGGACTCACGAAGGTGTTCGAAGGGGATTCCGGTCCCATCGTCGCGGTCGAAGAGTTGGACCTCGATATCAACGACGGCGAGTTCGTCGTCGTCGTCGGTCCCTCGGGCTGTGGAAAGTCGACGACCCTCAGGACAGTCGCCGGACTCGAATCGGCTACCGACGGCGAGATGCGCATCGGCGGAGAGGTCATCAACAACAAGGCACCGAGGGATCGGGACATCGCGATGGTCTTTCAGAGCTACGCGCTCTACCCACACAAGACCGTCGCGGAGAACATGGGCTATGGGCTTCACCTGTCGACCGATCACACCGACGAGGAGATCGAAAAGCGCGTCGAGGAGGCCGCGACGATGATGGGCATCGAGGACCTGCTCGACAAGAAACCCGGGTCGCTCTCGGGGGGCCAACAACAGCGCGTCGCCACCGGCCGCGCGATCGTCCGCGAGCCCTCGGTGTTCCTGTTCGACGAGCCGCTCTCTAATCTGGACGCGAAACTGCGCAAGCACATGCGAACCGAACTCGCCCGCCTGCACACAGAACTGAACATCACGACGATGTACGTGACCCACGACCAGGAGGAGGCGATGACGATGGCCGATCGCATCGTCGTCCTCAACGACGGTCGCCTCCAGCAAGCTGGCACGCCCAAGCAAGTCTACTACGAGCCGGTTAACCTCTTCGTCGCCGACTTCATCGGCTCACCGAGCATGAACATCTTCGACGTGACGCTTCGGAGGGATTCGGACGGTGGGGCCGAACTGGTCAACGAGAGTTTCACCTACGCGATCTCCGAACGCGTCACGAACAACTTCGACGCCGCGGACGGCGACGAGTTTATTCTCGGGATCCGGCCCGAAAGCCTCCACCCCGCCGACGAGACGACGCCCGTGAAGAAAACCGTCCGCGGCCGCGTCGACGTGGTCGAAGTCGTCGGTTCGGACAACTTCATCTACCTCGACATCGACGGCAAGGAGTGCCGGGTACGGACACGTTCGGCCGTCGAACCGGAGATCGATACGACCTTCGACTTCACCTTCGAGGAAGAGGACATCCACCTGTTCGACGCCGATACCGAGGAGGCACTCGCCCACGGGACGAAAAGCCCCGAACCGGCCGATCAGGGCGTCGAGGAAGCCGCCGTCGGGGACTGACGCTCCGATAGCCGCCTCTTCGATAGAAATATAACTCATCGTGTGAAATAGTACCAACCAACGTGGAAATCACGGACATACGCGTTCACGTACTCGAAGCACCGGACGCCGAGGACGTCGCCGATGGTTCACAACACGCCACGGTGATCGAGGTAGAGACGGACGCCGGAATCACGGGTATCGGGTCGGTCGCCGGTGCCCCGCCGGTCGTCGCGAAGGCGATCGTCGAGGCGCCGCTCGCCAGTTCGATAACGACGGGACTCCGAGAAGTCCTGCTCGGTCGCGATCCACACGACGTCGAGGTGTTGTGGAACGAGATGTACGAACGGACCTACGGGTACGGTCGAAAGGGGGCCGCCGTAGCGACGCTGAGCGGCATCGACATCGCCCTCTGGGATATCATCGCCAAGGCGGCCGAGCAACCGCTCCATGCGATGCTCGGGGGCAAGCACCGTGATTCGGTCCGTGCGTACGCGAGCACGCTCTTCCCCGAGGACCCGGACGACGTCGATCACATGCGACGGGAGGCCGAACGCGCGCTCGACGACGGGTTCACGGCCATCAAGTACGGCTGGGGTGGTATCACCGAGGACCGCGAAAAGGACCGAGCGCTCGTCGAGACCGCTCGGGAGACGCTCGGTCCCGATGTCGACCTCATGATCGACATCGGGATGGGCTGGCAGAACGATCTCAAACGTGGCGTCAAGCAGATCAACGAACTCGACGACGCCTACGACCTGTTCTGGGTCGAAGAGCCGGTCTACGCGGACAACATCGACGGGTACGCGCGGATCAGTCGGGCGTGTAGCCCGCGGATCGTCGGCGGCGAACGCGAATACACGTTGTACGGGTTCCGGGACTTCATCGATCGCGGGCGGGTCGACGGCGTTCAGCCGGACGTCGCGATCGGTGGCGGGATAACCCATGTGGAGAAGATCGCGACGCTGGCCGCCGAACGGGGTATCCCGATCTATCCACACGGGTACAGTACGGATATCGTGATCGCGGCGAACCTCCACCTGATCGCAGCCAACCAGAACGCGCCGCTCTTGGAGTACTGCATCGAGGACTCGCCGCTTCGCTGGGAGGTCGTCAACGAGGAGTTCTCGGTCGAGGACGGGTACGTGACGATTCCCGACGAACCCGGCCTCGGTGTCAGTTTGAACCGTTCGGCGCTCGATGAGTACGCGACCGAACCGTGGACCGATTGGTCGTAAATCGCCTCCGAATCATCGGGGTCGGAACGGGTCGTATTCGTCGTCGTCGACTGTCC
>PXQR01000096.1 GCA_003021235.1 Halobacteriales archaeon QH_6_64_20
GAGCCACGCTACGGCGTGCTGCACGATCGCAGTGAACTCGAACCGATCGACGACTCCTCGCCGTTCATCCAGATCGACCGCAACAAGTGCATTCTGTGTAATCGGTGTGTCGAGGCCTGCAACGACGTCCAGGTCGAGGGCGTGCTCCGGATGGAGGGGTCGGGCGAGGACACGCGCATCGGGTTCCAGAACGACGCCGACACGATGATGGGATCGACCTGTGTCTCGTGTGGGCACTGCGCGACGGTCTGTCCGACGGGGGCGCTCGTCGAGCAGGGGCTCGTGGACGCGACGACGCTTCCCGTCCCGGGATTCACCCACAAGAACTCCGCCGAGGGGTACGTCGGCGAGGATTACGAGCACCAGCCGGGCCAGATGACGCCGATGAAGCGCGAACTCAGCACCGAAAACGAACCGCGAGCAGACACGGAATCCACGATCCAGGGGGACGACTGATCATGGACGACACCGACGCCGAAAAGCGGTACGAGGAGCAGGGTGCAGACGACACCCCGGCCGCCGATAGCCATCCCCGTCGACCCCGGCAGCGAAGCCGTGACGAGGGTGGCGAGGACACCGAAAAGGAGGGCGTCGCGGGCTTCATGGCCCGTGCGAAGGAGCAAGCCGGCGACCGGGCGAAGGAGACCGTCAACGAACGGATCGTGCGGCCGTTCGAGCACGGCTTTTCGGACTTCGCCGGCGACGCGATGTCGGAGGGGCGGCTGTTCACGATCGCGGACGCGGTGGGCGATTATCGGAAAAACGATATCGACGTGACCGACACGACCTGCGAGTACTGTGCGGTCGGCTGTCGGTTCGACGTGCTCACGAAGGACGGCGAGTTCCTCGGCACGCGGCCGAACCCCGAGAACGCCCCGATCAACGGTATCTCGACCTGTGTGAAGGGGAAGTTCGCCCACGGCTACACCAACAGCGACGACCGGTTGACCCAGCCGCTCGTGAAGGAAGACGGCGAGTTCCGCGAGGCGTCGTGGGACGAAGCGCTCGATCGGGTCGCCGAAGGGTTGGGCGAAATCATCGAGGAGTACGGACCGGACGCGCTCGGGTTAGTGGCGTCCTCGAAGGCGACCAACGAGGACAACTACGTCATGCAACGGTTCGCCCGCGAAGTGATCGGGACGAACAACATCGACAACTGCAATCGGCTGTGTCACTCCTCGACGGTCTCGGGTCTGTCTTCGACGCTCGGGTTCGGGGCGGCCTCGATCGGCGTGGAAGCGCTCGAAGAGACCGACTGTTACCTGCTTACGGGTTCGAACACCACCGAAGCCCACCCGGTCTTCGCCACGAAGATCAAGCAAAACGTCAAGGAAAACGGTGCCGACCTGCTGGTTTTCGACCCGCGCAAGACCCGGATCGCGGAGTACGCCGACCAGTACAGCCGGATCGAACCCGGCTACGATACGACCTGGCTCAACGGCCTGACCCGGTATATCATCGAGGAAGACCTACACGACGAGGCGTTCCTCGAGGAGCGGACCACCGGTTTCGAGTCGGTCAAGCAAAGCGTCGAGCAGTTCACTCCCGAGTTCGTCGAGGAGAAGGCGGGCGTCCCGCCGGAAGAACTGAAAGCGGCGGCCGAGACGATCGCGACCGCCGATTCGTGTGTCTTCGGGTGGACCCTCGGGCTCACCGAACACTCCCACGGTACGGAAAACATCTACGCGATGGCGAACCTCGCGCTGGTGACGGGACATATCGGCGAGCCCAAATCCGGCGTTTCGCCCTTCCGGGGTCAGAACAACGTTCAAGGCGGCGGCGGCGACATGGGCCCGGTCCCCAACAACTTCCCCGGCTATCAGTCCGTCACCGACGAGGACCACCGGGAGAAGTTCGCGGAGGCTTACGGCATGGATACGGGGGAGATGCCCGCCGAGGAGGGCTACCGCATCACCGATATGTTCCTCGCCGCCACCGAGGGTGATCTCAGGGGCATGTTCATCCAGGGCGAGAACTCCCTGATCTCCGAACCGAACGTCGGACACGCAGAGGAGGTCCTCGAAAATCTCGACTTCCTCGCGGTACAGGACATCTTCCTGACCGACACCGCCGAGCATGCAGACGTAGTACTGCCGGCGACCGCCTCGCTCGAATCGAACGGCACGTATACGGCCTCGACACGTCACGTCCAGTTGGTCAAACGCGCTATCGACCCCATCGGCAACGCGAAATCCGACTGGCGGATCACCAAGGAACTCGCAGAGCGCTTCGGGTACGACTGGGAGTACGACGATCCGAGCGAGATCATGGACGAGATCGCGGAGCTCGTGCCGATCTACGGGGGAGTGAGCCACGAACGGCTCGCGAACCTCGACGCCGGCGAGGGCCTCCAATGGCCGATCTGGGACATGGACCACCCGGGGACGCCGTATGCCTACGAGGAGCAGTTCCAGACCCCCGACGGACTGGCACACATGCATCCGGCGGACACGGTCGATCCGGGCGAGACGCCCGATGATGAGTTCCCGTTGGTGATGACTTCCGGGCGCGTACTCTATCAGTATCACACCGGGACCATGACGTTCCGCGACGAGGGGATCAACTCCTACACCGACGAGAGCTTCGTGGAGATCCACCCCGAGACCGCGGAAGAGTACGGCGTCGCCGAAGGCGATATCATCGATATCACGTCGCGTCACGGCGAGACGCAGGTGAGAGCCGAACTCACGACCCGGCCGAGTCCCGGCGAGGTCTTCATCCCGATGCATTACCTCGAAGGCGGGGCGAACAACCTCACGAAGGAAGAACCGCTCGACGGGCCGGCGAGGACGCCCGAGTACAAGGTAACCGACGTACGGATCGGGGTCGCCGAAGGCGGCGACGGGCCGACCACGAGCGTTCCGAGCGCGGAGGGAGCGGACCGAACCGCCGAGTCGGACGACTGACCCTCGAACGAAACGAACGGAGCGGAGCGAAAGCGGGACGAAAGCGAATCGTGATCGGGGACCGAGGGTCAGACTCGTCCACCGATGGCTTGTCGTTGTCGGCCTCGAGGGAGACGTAAACGTCGCCGACCTGCGTGCTCGCACACCGTGGGGCCGACCGGGCTTTGTTGCGGAAGTCTTTTTACCGACTTTTAAACATAGAAACGAACTACCTTGATAGCGCCGCTGAGACGCACGCTGAACTCACCGAGCAACGGAGTTTCGCAACAGATCCGACTTTCTCCAACAAAGCCGGTCGACCGACAACCGTTATATCCCATCACCACTTACCGCCGAAGAGCGCGAGATCGGCACGCTCCGTGGCATAAACGGTCCGACTCTCCACATCGAGTTCGCGGAGGACATCGACGACGAGCTCCGGAGTGACATGAAAGTCGCCGAGACGACCGGTATCACAAGCGACGGCGAGACCTTGGCCGGAGCGGCGCGGGCGTCGGTCGCGGACGTCACCGACGACGAGATCCACTTCTGGCCGGCGTATGCCGCCGAGGCCGAACACGAGTCGGTATCCTACGATGACATCCCCCAGGAAGACAGCAACGTCGAATCCGAGGGGTCCTGACCCGAACGCCGACCCCTGGCCGTATCCCAGTCATACCGGCGATCGTTCGGGCGACGAGGCGTACGTTCGCGCCGCGGCCGATCGATCCCCAGCCGAACGTACAGCTCGATCGGGTCGTCGTCGGACGTATTCGCTTCGATCGACACGCCGCCGCTCGTGCGCCGATACTTTCGAGCGCCGTTTCAGCGCATCAGTTCGCCGCCGTTGACATTGAGCGTCTCCCCGGTGACGAAGCTGGCGTCGCGCAGGTACGCCGCGGCCTCTGCGATCTCGGACGGACGGCCGAACCGCCCCAGGGGGATAGCCGCCCGCTCGTTGGCTTCCTGTTCGGGCGTGCGATCAGCGGTCATGTCGGTCTCGACGTGACCAGGGGCGATCGCGTTCACCCTGACCTCGGGGGCGAAATCGCGGGCGTGGCTCCTGGTAAGCCCGAGCAGACCTGCCTTCGAGGCCGCGTAGTGGCACTCGATCGGCGCGCCGGTAAACGCGAGGATCGACGAGACATTGGTGATCGAGGGCGTGGCTGACCCCTCGGCGTCGCGCAGGGCGGGCAGCGCCGCCTTGGTGACGTTGAACGCGCCGTTGACGTTCGTGTCCATGACGCGATCGAAGTCGGCCGGATCGAGGTCCGCGGTGTGGACGTGCTGGTCGATCCCGGCGTTGTTCACGAGGTGGGTGAGGTCGCCGAGTTCCTCGACGGTCGTCTCGACGAGGTCGGTCGCGGCCTCGAAGTCGCCGACATCGGCACCGACGACGACCGCCCGCTGACCCGTCTCTCGCACTGTCTCGGCGACGCTTTCCGCGGCCGCGTCGCTTTCGACGTAATTGACACAGACGTCGTAGCCGTCGCGCGCGAAGCGAAGGGCGACCGCACGGCCGATGCCGCGCGAAGAACCCGTGACGATCGCTGTCGACATGACTCTCCCGTCGCCGCCGAGTGTCATACCGGTTCGGGTCCCGATCGTCGGGCGAGTCGTCCGCGAATCCCCCACAGGGGGGCCGACGCGAGTTGGCAATGGTTAAAAGTCGGCAGGAGGTAATGAGGGCATGAGTCAAAGCGAACGTCGCGGATTCCGATCACAGCGATGTATCTCGTGTGGCATTGACGTCTCGGGGACGAACGCAGCGCGTTTCGACTGCCCGGACTGTGGGCACCTAATCTTCCGGTGTGCGAAGTGTCGCAAACAGTCCAACAACTACGAGTGTCCCGACTGTGGGTTCAGGGGGCCGTAGATGGGCAAAGTCGCCGCCAAACTCAAGGTAATGCCCGAAAGCCCGGAGATCGACCTCGACGCGCTCCAGGACCGACTGGGGGACGCCTTACCCGAGGGTGCCCGGATCAACGGGTTCGAGCGTGACGACATCGCCTTCGGGTTGGTTGCACTGCTTCCGACGGTGATCGTTCCCGACGACGCCGGGGGCACCGAAGCGGTCGAGGAGTCCATCGTCGAGGTCGAGGGCGTCGAGAGCGTCGACGTCGAGAACGTCGGTCGTATCTAGAGAACGCCACCTGCCACCTGCACCTTTTTGCTGAGGTCCTCACTCGCTCCCTTCGGTCCCTCGTTGTGGGCTCAGCAAAAATCTGCACCAAAAAACGAACGAACCGCTCTAGTGATCAACCCAACCTTTGAGTACGGCCTTCAGCTGCTGATTGTCGTCTCAGTATGTCTCACGTCTAAGCCACTCTCAGCAGCACCCACAGGTTGCGACTAGTACTACGGCAGTTCGTTCGTGCATGTAAGACTGGTGCCTAACCGCACCGCCATAACAACGGTTTGTTATCAAAGAACCTCCCCGGAGAACTCGGCTTCCCTATAAAACCGATCGTTCCGACGCTGAATCGATTTCTCGACGGAACTGAGGTCGTTGTACCGAACGCTCAGGCCCCGGTACCGACGCCCAGCCGGTCGATCGTCCGTCGCGTCGCTACGCTTGCGAGGAGCGAGCACAGCCCATACCAGAGGATCCACGCCTGCACCGGGCCGACGACCCGAGCGGTCCAGACGATCTCGCCGAAGACGGGGATGAACGTCGACGCCGAGGCGATAGCCCCTGTCGGATCGACGGTGAGCCAGGTGAGCCACATGAACACCGGTATCGTCAGCAACATCGTCCAGACGAGCGGGCGGAACTGGAGCTTCAATCCGACGAACTGCTCGGTCATCGCCTCGCGCTGTTCGGCCTCCAGCCGCTCGATCGCCGCTTCGTCCTCGCGCTCGCGGGCAGCCCGGAGGTCCTCGCGCAGTGATTCCATACGCTCTCGAAGCTCGTCGGTCCCGCTCGCGCCGTCGCCGCCGAGGTACCGCCTGACGCCCGTCGACGTGGCCGCGACGACGACGGCGAGACCGAACACGAGCGCCGGGAACGGCACCGTTCCGACTATCGATCCGAGCGCTACATCAACCGTGCCGGCGACGGCATCGCGGATCGCAGGCACCTGATACCCGCCCATGAGACAGAGCGCGACGACGCCGGCGAGTTTGTCGGCACTCGTCCAGCCGCTGACATCGTCGCTCTCGCTCGCGTCGACGATATCCGTGTTGCTATCATCCCCTTCGGCTGGCACTCCCTCGATGTCCGCCGAGCTGTCGCCGTCGGCTCCGTCGTCTTCGGCCAGTATTGCTTCGACCTGGGTCGGATCATCGATCACGAACCGATCGCCGGCCGGGAGGAGCGCTCCCTCGCCGAGCAATCGACCCCACTGTTCGGCGTCTAACTCCCCGCGGACGTCCCCCCAGTGTATCGTTCCGTCGCCCGCTTCGGCCGTCTCGTAGACAACCGCCAACGCCGTCGCCGTCTCGGGGTCGGCCGCGAGGTCACGAAGCGATCGGTCAACCATTATCGGAGAATCATGTGGGAGCGATCATCAACCTTCTGCACGGTCACGGCGGAGTTTCGTTCCCTTGTCGTTGGAAAGCCCGGCCCGATCTTCGAACGACGGAACGACGCCTGCACCGCTCGCGCGGCGGAGCGACGGTGTGCTCTCCGCACCCGCGCCGGGTTTTAGCTGACCTGATCGAGAACGTACGCTTTATACAGCCGGCTGGACAACGAGACCGTAATGCCGAACTCGAAGGGACCGCTTCAGGGCTCGCGGGACAAGCTATCGAACAACCCTCGGGATCGGGGTATGTCACCGCCCCAGCGTGCCGTCGAGCGCTTCGAGGAGGGCGAGAAGGTCCACCTCCGCATCGACCCGAGCACACCCGATGGACGCTTTCAGCCTCGGTTCAACGGCCACACCGGCGAGGTGATCGGCGAACAGGGTCGAGCGTTCAAAGTTCGGATCACCGACGGCGGCACCGAGAAGACGATCATCACCGTTCCGGCACACCTCACTCGCCAGCCCCGGGAAACGGAATGACGATCTTCAAGGAGAAAGTCGGCGAGGAGCACCTGACCACTGCGGAGGCCAAGGAGTTACTCGCCGACGTCGAGGCCGAACGTGCCGCCGCCGAGGGACGCGAGTTGCGCTACGAACTCGCCCGCGCGATCGAACACGTCAACCGCTTTGCAGTGCTGAGTCCCGCCGAGTCGCGCGACCTCGTCGCGGAACTCCGGGAACTGGACGGGGTCGAGGAGTCGACGGCCTATAAGATCGCGAACCTGCTCCCCGAGAACCGCGACGAGTTGCGCTCGATCTACGCTCAGGAACGGTATTCGCTGTCGGGCGACGAACTCGACGAGGTGCTCGGTATCGTCGCCGGCTACGTCTAAGTCCCGTATCCGTCGCTTGCCCGGGTCCAGGTCTCGATCGCCGATCCGTCGCCTATGCCTGTCGCCGATACCCGCCCGGCAGTCGGATTTTAAGTGCGTGCTCGTCCTATGAGGTGTATGGCCGATTCCGAACCCGATCCCGATCCCGATCGCGACGAGGACGCGGGCGAGGGCGTACCCGTCGATGATTCGGGGGCGAGTGCGGACGACGCGGCAGTCTTCGTCGTTCTCGATTACCTCGCGCAGGGACGGCCCGACGACCGTCAACACCGATCGGAGAAGACACCCATCGCCCACGCGATCGGCGAGACGGACTTCCGACTCGTCGAGCTTTCGATCGATCGAGAGGCCGACGTCTCCTTCGGCGATCGGCTTCGAGCCGACGCGGATGTCATCGAGCGGACGCGCGACATCGCGTACGACGACCTCACGAGCACTGCACGCTCGGAACTCGAATACGTGCTCGAAGACCTCACCGAGCGCGAGGAAGACCGTTTCGTCGATATCTACAACGACGCCCAACCGATCTCGCTCCGGCTCCACCAGCTCAATCTCCTCCCCGGCATCGGCAAGAAGCTCAGGAACACGATCCTCGACGAGCGAAAGCGAAGCCCCTTCGAGAGCCTCGCGGACGTCGACGAGCGGGTAGCCGGCCTGCACGACCCCCGAGGGGTGCTCGTCGACCGCGTGCTCGAAGAACTGCGCGACGAGGACCTCAAGTACCGGATGTTCGTCGGTCAAGAGTAGCCCCGCGAGCCACGCGAGCGCCGGCCGGCCACGCCGCGTTCGCGAGCGGTCGACGGACGGAAAGGAACGGAGAACGCGAACGCCGGCGGGACGATTCCCCGTATTCGCCGACCGCGAGGAGGAACGAAGGACTTAGCCGGGCGTCCGATCTACCCGAACACGAATGTCCGGTCGGGACGGCGCGGACGGCTCCGAGCCACGAAAGGAGGGCGGTAGCTCCACCGATACGGACGACGAACGACACGACGGCGAACCACGTGACCCACGGGCACTCCGCCGACGGGCGGGCGTCCGCGGCGACGCCCGGCAGGACCAACACTTCCTCAGCGACGAGCGCGTACTCGGCCGGCTGGCGGGGTATGCCCAGGGATTCGACCGCTCGCAGGTCCTCGAAGTCGGTGCCGGCACCGGGGCGCTGACCGACCACCTGCTTCGAACCTGCGAGAGCGTAACGGCGATCGAACGCGATACCCGGTTGGTGGAGTTCCTCCGCGAGGAGTTCTGCGCCGAACGGGAGGCGGGTCGATTGGAGGTGATCGCCGGCGACGTCCTCTCGATACCGCTGCCGGCGTTCAGCGCCTCGGTATCGAACCTCCCCTATGGGATTTCGAGCGAGGTCCTCTTTCGGCTCCTGCCCCGGAAACGACCCCTGGTCCTTACCCTCCAGCGCGAGTTCGCCGAACGCATGACCGCCGCACCCGATACCGCGGAATACGGCCGGCTGGCGGTCACCGCGGGTCACTACGCCGACGCCGAGATACTCGAAGTGATCCCTCCGGAGGCGTTTTCGCCCCCGCCGGCCGTCGAGAGCGCCGTCGTCCGCACAGTCCCCCGAAAGCCGGCCTACGAGGTCCCCGACGACCAGGTGTTTCTCGACTTCGTTACTGCAGTGTTCACCCAGCGTCGAAAGACCATGCGCAACGCGATTCGGAACACCACTCATATCTCGGGAATCGACTCGCCCGAGAGCGTGCTCGACGCGATCGACGAAGACGTTCTCAGCGCGCGGGCAGGAACTCTCGAACCCACTCAGTTCGCCGAACTGGCGACGATCGCCACACGGGAGGGCAACGCCGAACCGTGAGCCGACGGGCGTGGGTCGGTCCTGCTGAACGCGATCCGGCGCGTGGAACGGCCGTAGTCGAGTCGCCGATCGAGCCCATCGTGTCCACCACGTCCGTCGCGTCCGTCGTACCTGTCGCCTCGCCCTTCGCCGTCGGGACGACGAACGAACGCGTGCTCGTGAGCGCAGTCGTCATCCTCGCCCTGCTCGTTCTCGGGGTGGGAGTCAGGCGGGCTGGCCCAGCGTTGCGCCGGCGGGTCGATCCCCTGCTCGCCGCGGGGATTCAGACCACTGTACTGCTCGCACTCACCAGCGCGGCGACGCTCGCGCTCGTCGCCACCTGGAACGCAGCGGGCGTTCGCGCGGCGCTGGCGGCCGGACCACGAGTGGGGGTTCGCGTCACGGTCACGATCGCCCTGTTCATTGCGGCGGCGCTCGTCGCACGGTTCCTGCGCCGGGCGATCGACCGGGTGGCCGCGGATCGACGCGACGCGATCCACGGCCGCGAAGTCGCGAGCTATCTCGCCCGCGCCGGGGTGTTCACTATCGCCGGCCTGCTCGTCTTCTCGGTCTGGGGGATCGATCTCGGGAACCTCCTGCTCGGAGCCGGTCTGTTGGGCGCGGTGATCGGCCTCCCCGCACGGCAGACGATCGGGTCGGTCATCTGGGGGTTCGTCGTGCTCGTTACTCGACCGTTTACCGTCGGCGACTGGGTCGCGATCGGCGAGCGCGAGGGCCGCGTCGCCGAAATCACGACGACGAGCACCGAACTCGAAACCGAGACCGGTGACCGAGCCGTGATCGCGAACCACCGGATCGCCGACGTCGACGTGCTCAATCGCTCGGCGGCCGGCCGACGCCGCGTCGATAGCGAGGTGACCGTCGAGCGCACTCGTGACCTTGCTCGGGCGATCGAGACGGCCGAGGGGGCTCTTAGCGACCTCGACGCCGCGCTCGACTCGCCCGCGCCGGTCGTGGCGGTAACGACCGCTGACGAGGGTAGTACGACGCTTCGGCTCTCGGTCTGGATTTCCGACCCAACCCCTGAGCGAGCGACGGCCGTCCGAAGCGACGCCGTCGTCGCGGTCACGGCAGCGCTCGAACGCGAGAGGATCGTGGGTCCGGAATCCGGTTCCGACGACGCCGACGGTGGAGGAGTCAATACCGCCGATACCAACGACGGCGAACCGAAGTCGAAACTCGGTACGCGACGCGGCGAAGGAGGCCGTCCGTGACGAACGAGGACAACGGTGAGAGGAACGGTAACGACTTCGCCGACCACGTGTACCAGCCCGCCGAGGATTCGGCACTGCTCGCGGACGCCGCCTGCGAGGGGATCGATGCCGGCCAGCGTGTGCTCGACGTCGGCACCGGGTCGGGTTACGTTGCGGCGCGAGCGGCCGAAACCGGTGCTCGGGTCGTCGGCTCGGATTTCAATCCCCATGCCTGCCAGCAGGCCCGCGAGAACGACGTCGAGGTAGTGCGGACCGACCTCGTGTCGGGGTTCGCCGAGTGTGTGTTCGACGTCGTTACGTTCAATCCGCCGTACCTGCCGACGAAACCCGAAGAGAGAAGCGACGACTGGATGGAACGGGCGCTATCGGGCGGCGAAACCGGCCGGGCGGTTGTTACGCCGTTCGTCGATGCCGTTTCGCGCGTGCTTCGATCGGGTGGCGTCGTATTCGTACTCGTCAGTTCGCTCACCGGGCTCGACGAGGTCGAAGCCCGTGCTCGGAAGGCGGGCTTCGAAACCGAGGAAGTGGCCGAGGAGTCACACTTCTTCGAGCGGCTCGTCGTATTGAAGCTCGTCGCGGCCGGCGACCCCGACCGACCACGACCACCGTAGCCGGACGTGACGGGATCAGTTATCGTCCGTTCCGGACATCAGTGCGTCACGGAGGCGATACTGACGATACCGATAGAGTACGTGGGCACCGAGCCACAGGAAGACGGTGAGTACGCCGGCTTCGATGCGAACGTCGTCAGTATAGCGCGTCCGACCGTCCCATTGCTCCTCGACCGTCATCCGGTGGTCCCATCGACCGGCGAGGTCGCCGTGCCCGTCGTCGCGTAGGCAGTAGGTCCGTTCACCCGGCGTCGCATCGAACCTCGTGACGCTCGTCTCGATCCGGTGGGTGCCCAGGGGAACGACTCCGAGTGCCCACAGCCGTACCAGGTACCGGCCCCCGTCGGCCCACACAGTCGGGAGAGGGTCGGGATCGATCGGCTCGAAGACGAGGAGGGGTGCGGTCAAGCGATTCAGGGGAGCCGTACTGAGCGTGAGCGTCCAGACGCGCTCCGGCGAGCAATCGAGGTCCGTCGAAACACGAAGGCGCATACGAGCCTGGCGATCGGCGCGAGCATAGTACCGGCGGCACGAACCGGCCGGAACCGCTGATAGCGCTGGTAGGAATCCGACCGGCGTAATTGATTACTGCGGAGCATCAGACTGAGTAGCAAATATTAAACGCCGGTATCGCGTAGCGTCGGCCGAATGACCGAACTCGTTGCGACGACGCCGGGCGTGTATCCGCTCCCGGACGACGCGAAGACCGATCTGGCTCACCTGAAGGGCCATCAAAAGGGCGACCTGATCGACGGCACTGAGCGGGGTGAAACAAAATCGGTCTACGACCGGGCGCGCGAGACCGTTATTGCCGACCAGCGCGGTGCGGGGCTCGATCGCGTCGTCGAAGGCCAACTGCGCTGGGACGACATGCTCGCCCATCCCCTCTGTGTCCACGACGCGGTCGAAACCAAGGGCATCGTCCGGTACTACGACAACAACAACTTCTATCGGGAACCAGTGGTAGAGGGCGAACTCGACTTCGACGGCGATCTGGCCGCCGATCTGGAGACCGCGGCCGAAGCAGTGGGGAGCGAGTCGCTTCAGGCCGTCGTGCCGGGGCCGTATTCGCTCGCCGATCTGGCGACCGACGACTTCTACGGGACCCCGGAGGACTTTCTCGACGGCGTCGCGGACTTTCTGGTGGGAGAAATCGAGGCGTTTCCCGACGTCGAGACCGTCTTCGTGCTCGAACCGTCGCTCGTCGTGAATCCTCCGGAGGACGGTGCCGACGAACGCGCGAGCGAGGCGATTTCCCGAGTCGCGGCGGCGACCGACGCCGAGGTCGTGGTCCATACCTACTGGGGAGCGCTCACCGAGAAGGTCCACGCTCACTTGCTCGACGCCGCGATCGACGCGGTAGGCTACGATTTCGTCGCCGATCACGAGGCCAACCTGTATAATATCAGCGAGTACGGCACGGAGAAGTCGGTCGCACTCGGCGTCGTCGATGGGCAAAACACGCTCGTCGAAGACCCCGAAAAGATCGCAGAACGCGTCGAATGGATCCAAGAGAGGCTACCGGTCCAGGGGTTCGAGCGGATCTACGTGACGCCGAACACGGGGTTGTTCTACCTGCCAGTAAGTAAATACCGCGAGAAACTCGAGGCGCTGGCCGAAGCCGTCTCGCCGACGGAGGTGACCGCTCAATGAGCGCCGATCACGACGGGGGCGATCGTCGTAGCGACGACAGTGACACTAACCGTGAGGCGTTCCGCCCGCCCGAGCACCCGAACGACCACTTCATCCTGACCACCGTGGTCGGGAGCTACCCGAAACCGAAGTGGCTCAATCGGGCCCGTGACCTCCACGCCGACGATGAGAGCGGTTTCGACGACGGGGACTGGACCGAGGCGACCGCCGATGCCTCGCGGCTCGTCGTCGGCGAACACGAGCGCACTGGCCTCGATGCGGTCGTCGACGGCGAAATGAAGCGAAACGAAATGGTCGAGTACTTCGCTCATCGGATCAGCGGGTACGAGTTTCACGGCCGGGTGAAGGTCTGGGGGCACAACTACTTCGACAAACCGAGCGTCACGAGCGAGGTTAGGTACAATGAATCGTGGCTCGTCGAGGAGTTCGACTTTACGAACGACGTCGCAGAGCGGCCGGTCAAGGTGCCCATTACGGGACCGTACACCCTCGCGAGTTGGTCCTTTAACGAGTACTACGACAGCGAGGAAGAACTCGCCTACGCGCTCGCCGATCTGGTGAACGAGGAGGTAGAAGCGCTCGTCGACGCTGGTGCCCGGTACATTCAGATCGACGAGCCGGCGCTCGCGACGACGCCCCGACGGGATTCCCGACGACGTGCGGATCGGTCTCCACGTCTGTTATGGGGACTACTCGCGGATCTACCCCGAGATCCTCGACTTCCCGATCGACGAGTTCGACGTCGAACTCGCGAACGACGACTACGGACAGCTCGACGTGTTCACTGAGCCCGAGTTCACCAAGGACCTCGCGCTCGGCGTCGTCGACGTCCACACCGCAGACGTCGAATCGGTCGAGGAGGTAAAGCGAAACATCGCGCGCGGGCTCGAAGTCGTCCCCCCCGAACGGCTGACCGTGAGCCCCGACTGCGGACTGAAACTCCTGCCCCGCGAGGCGGCCTACGGAAAGATGCGGAACTTGGTCGAAGCCGCCAGGGAAATCGAACGCGACCTCGACAGGGGGAACCTCGACGTCGGAGCGCCCGAAGAAGCGAGCGCCGACGACTGAACGCCCGGCCCGTCGATCGCTCCGACGCACCGATGTCGGTTTTACCGGAGCAAAGGTCAGTCGGGCGAACGCCGCGAGAGACCCTCCGGTCGTTGATTCGAGCCACGAACACCGATTCGGTCTTGACGCTCGCCGACGAAACGAGGGTATGCCAGCAGGGGTCATCGTCGCTGGCGGTCGCTCGACGCGCTTTGGCGACCGGGACAAGGCCCTCGCCGATCTCGCCGGCGTCCCCATGATCCGTCGCGTCGCCGACCGACTCGCGCCCGCCGTCGACGAACTCGTCTGTAACTGTCGAGCGGATCAGCGCGAGACCATCGGTGAGGCGCTTGCGGGGTACGACCTACCTACCGAATTCGCCCTCGACGACGACCCCGATCGGGGGCCGATGGCGGGCATCCGACGAGGACTAGCCGAACTCGATTCCGGGAGGTACGCGTTCGTCGTCGCGTGTGACATGCCGCTGGTCGATCCGGCGTTCGTTGTCTACCTGTTACGGCGGGCCGCCGGGCGGGACGGGGCGGTCCCGAGACTAACCGACGGCTGGTACCAGACCACTCATGCCGTCTACCGCGCAGGACCGATGGCGGCCGCTTGTGAGGCCGCGCTCGCGCGCGGCGATCGGAAGGTCACTGCGGCGCTCTCCGATCTCGATCTCGCCGTCGTCGACGAGACGGAAGTCCGTGAACACGCCGCGCTTGGCTCCGACGTCTTTTCGAACGTCAACACCGAAGCCGAACTCGAATCGGTCATCGAGCGCTTTTCGTGATCATCAGTATGTCAGTCGTCCCCGCCGTGCGGTCGATCGCACTGCTGTAAGGCTCGGACCCGTCCCGCGAGTTACGTACTGGAGAACGGTCCGGACCGAGACGACGGTGACGAGCGAGTATCGTCGAACGCTACAGCGCTATTCGTAGAGCCAGGTCTCGTCGATCCGCTCGTAATCCACCAGCTCGCTCTCGTCGAAGAACAGCGCGATCTCACGTTCGTTCGATCCGGGGTCCTCGTGATCCGAGCCGTGGATGACGTTCCGACCGAGATCGAGCGCGAAGTCCCCACGGACGGTGCCGGGAACCGCCTCGGCGGGATCGGTCGCGCCCATTATCCGCCTGACCTGGCGGGTCGCGTCGGTGCCTTCCCAGACCATCGCGAACACCGGCCCGGAGGTGATGAACTCCACGAGGTTCTCGAAGAAGGGTTTCTCGGTGTGTTCGGCGTAGTGTTCCTCGGCGAGATCGCGGTCGATCCGCATGAATTTCCCGCCGACGAGCTTGAGTCCACGGGATTCGAGCCGGGAGACGACCTCGCCGACGAGTCCTCGTTGCACGGCGTCGGGTTTCGCCATCACGAACGTCCGCTCGCGCTCGCTGACCGCCTCGCTCACTGGCTCGCCTCCTGTTCGTCCTCTCTCCGAAACCGTCCCCTCACCGGTGCGATCGACGTCGCTCTCGTCGAACTCGGCTTCGGTTTCGGATTCGTCGGTCTCGCGGGCCGTGTCGTCGGTATCCGCTGTGGCGTCCTCGGGATCGGGATCTCGTCGCTCCACGTCGGAGTCCTCGTATTCGACGTCCTCGTCGATGTCGGGATCGGTGCCGCCCGGCCGTCGACCGGCGACCTCCTCGATTTCCTCGTCGTCGACGGTTCGAGCCTCGGCGTCGTCGTCGCTCGCGGCCGCGTCGACCCGGTCGTCGTCAGTCCGGGCGTCCGTTTCGCTCTCCGCGCCGGGGTCGCTCGTCGCGGCGGCGACGGCCTGGGCTTCGGTCTCGTCGGGGGCGACGTCGAGGTCCTCGGCCGGCCCGCCGGCCTCCTCGGGGGCTTCGGCGGCGACCTCCTCGACTTCGTCCTGGGAGCCGACAGTGCCCTGACGGCGCTGGCGCAGGCGTCTGCTCTCGCCGGTCCATTCGACGTCACGGGGGACCCGGCCGAGGTCGGCGTTCTTCTCGCATTTCGACGAGCAGTAGTGCACCACGCGACCGTCGGCGAAGACGAACATCGTCCCGGTGCCGGGCTCGATGTCGGTCTCACAGAAGTCACACGCACGCGTCTGCATCCTATCGACCCCCGATCGAGTCCGCCTCACGGGCGGTCTCCCGGAGCTGGAGCACGTCGCCCACGCGGACCGGTCCGAGGACGTTGCGGGTGATGATCCGACCGGTGTTTCCGCCCTCCTGAATGCGGCATTTGACCTGCATGGCCTCGCCGTGCATGCCGGTCTTGCCGACTACTTCGATCACTTCCGCGGAGGTCGAGTCCTCAGTGGCACTCATCGGTCCTCACCGAAGGTCCTGTATGCGATCGGCGATCCGTTCGACCTGGCCGTCGGCTTCGCCGCCGTCGGTGATCGCCGCGGCGGCGCTCCCGACCTCCAGGCCGGCGGCCTGTCCGACCGCGTCCTGGGTATCGACGTAGAGGAAGGGCACTTCCTTCTCGTCGGCGAGTTCGGGCAGGTGCATCACGATCTCCTCGGGCTGGACGTCCTCCGCGATATACACCAGATCGGCGTTCCCGCGCTCGACCGATTTGGTGGTTTCGTTCGTTCCTTTCTTTACCGTTCCCGTATCCCGAGCGACCTCCAGGGCCTCTACGGCGTCGTCCTGGAGATCGGCCGGCACATCGAATGTCACGTATACTGGCATTGGGTACCTCCTGCGCGCGGGCTCTGGCTCCCCTGCCGTGAGATCCTAAAGGCTAGGAGCATCACCGCCCCGCACAGCGTGTACTTTCGATATTCGAGCCCATCATAAAAGCGTGTTCAAACCGACGGGGGCGTGCGATCGTAACACAGGGACCGACGCGAACGATCACGGATCGAGCGACGCCGACGAAAGCAACGGGGTCAGGACGCTCGGCTTCGAGGCGTCACTGTACCCATCGGAGTCCGAACCTCCGACGCGTACGCATCGATCACGACAACGAACCGAGCGTTTCCGCAGGCAAACGACTCGTAACGGTATGTACGGCGATCGTATGAGCGACGATACGACACCGATCCGATCGGTTCGGCGGCCGACACCTATTCGTCCCAAGCTTCGACGGCCACAAACAGTTTAATAGAGGCCATCTACCGCTCGTCCGTATCCCATCGATGACAACGCTACGCTCCCGAACGCGGGCGATCACGCTCGCTACGCTGTTGGTCGTCTCGGCCATTGCAGTCGTTGCGATGCCGGCGGCCGTGAGCGCACAGGACGGCGACGAACTCAACGAACCGAACGAACCCGACGAGTCGGGCAGTACGAACGAAACGAGCGAACCGGACGGGACGAACGAACCGGACGGAACGGACGAAAGCGAAACGACACCGACCGATACGGGCCGTTCGTCCGAGGACGCCGACGACCCTGACGAACCGACCGGCAACGACGATGACTACGACGCTGACGACAGCGGCGACAGTGATGGAAACGACAGCGACGGTGACGTGGACGACGGATCGACCCTGTACGCCAACGCGACCGCCGTGGACTCGCTGTCGGCGATCGAGAACGACGAGATCGACGCCGACGGGAACGCCGACGTCTATTCCTTCGAACTCGTCGAAGGCTCACAGGTCGAGATCCGCCAGGGCATCGGCGGCGGGGCGCTCCCGGTTGCGTTGCTCGACGAGAACGGCGAGGTGCTCGGCCGGATCGCCGACCAGGACGTCTACCGAAGCGAGGAGGCCCTCCTCTGGGCGAACGCGAGCTATACTGGAACCTATTACCTGAAGATCGACGGCGAACCGGATGCCCGGTACTCGATCCTCGATTCGGTGACCGAACCCGATAGCAACGAACCGAACGACGGCAGGGACGAAGCCACCGCGGTCGATTCCGGTAAGACAGAGCAGGGAACGATCGTTCGTGGCGACACCGATTACTACGCCGTTTCGCTGGACGCGGGCGAGACGATCGACGTGTTCGCGAACGGGACCGGCGCGGTCGGGTTGACGGTCTACGGGCCGGACGGGTCGGCGATCGACACGGTGGAGGTGCCGTTGCCCGGCGACCGAGACGCGCGAGCGCCGCTTACGAGCGTGACCGCCGAGGAGGGTGGGACGTACTACCTTACGCTCTCGATCCGACCGAACGTCGGCGGGAACGTCAACGGCGAGTACGCGATCGAACTACAGCGAACGGACGGAACGGATGAAGCCGATAACGGCGAGTCGAGCGACGACGAATCGGACGAGGACCGATCGGACGACGACGCCGAACCCGACGACGAAGCGAGCGGCGACGACAGTAGTGACGGTAGTAGCGGCGGTGATAGCGGCGGCGACGGATCGGACGACAGCGAGTCGAACGATGGGGGGACGCCGACCGAATCGACCGCACCGGCACCGACGGACACCGCTGACGAGACGACTGACGAGGCGACCAACGGAGGAACGGGATCGGAGGACACGACACCGGCCGACGAGGCGGACGGCACGACCACGACGACCGTGTCGAAGGACGGCGGGAACGGATCGACCGCCGACGATGACGATACGACCGACGCCGACGAAACCGGCGATAGCGACGACGCCGCGGCGACCGGTACGGCGAGCGCGGAGAGTACGGCCGACGACTCGTCGGGCGAAACCGACGACGCCTCGGACGAGAGTAGCGACGCAACGCTTGACACCGACGAATCGACGGGCGGAACCGCACCGAGCGGCGGCGCGGAGAGTACCGCCGTGGACGGCCCCGGGTTCGATCTGTTGACCTCGCTGCTCGCGCTGTGCGCCGTCGTACTGTTCGCCGTACACCGCGGCTGAACGACCGGACTACGAGTCGGACGACCTCTTCTTGTCTACCGCTTTCGTCACGTCTCGAAACCAAGCGCGAGCGTAAACGGTTATTCCATACGAGTCGCGAGGCACGAAAGTATATTTCTCGTTACGAACGATGTGTGATAATGAAGGTCCTTCATTACACGAACGGGACTTCGCGTGTCGTCGCCGAACGGGTCGAGCGCACGGACTCGTGGTTCGCGAAGGGCCGCGGACTCATGTTCCGGCGGACGATACCCGAGGAGTACGCGCTCGTCTTCGGCTTCGATCGGGAAGCGACGCGGCGACTCCACATGGTGTGTGTCCCGTTTCCGATCGACGCCGTCTGGCTCCGCGAGGGGATCGTCGAGCGGACCGAGTGCCTGAGTGCGTGGATCGGCCACGGCGCGGCGCGCGCCGATACGGTGATCGAGTTCCCCGCGGGAGCGACCGAGGGGATCGAAGTCGGCGATCGCCTCGCTATCGAGAACTGAGAAACGCGGTCGGGACGTGCGTAGCGGTCGACCGAACCGATCGAGTCGGCTACCAGTAAGGGGTCGAAGTCGGGCCGCCGCGATACGTTGCAAGGGCGCTCACGACGAGCACGCTCACGGCGAGCACGCCGAGTACGACCAACATCGCCGGCCGGGAAAAGCCCCGCAGAAGCGCCTCGACGAACAACTCGATCGACACGAGGGCGAGAACGCCGACGACCGCCGCCGAGGCGGGTTTCGAAAAGCGCATACCCGAACTCGGTCGCGCCGTCGTATAAAACACGTCGAAGGCCATCGGCGTGATACGTTGGGGTCGAAAGGGCCCCGGAGAACGCGGCGTTGAAGGACGGTACGATCGAAAAAGGAGTATGACGACTGTCGCTGTACTGGCCGATCCGCCCCGCGAGGGACTCGTGTTGCCCGCGATCGCCGAGACGACACCGCTTTCTACGGCCGACGCCGCGCGATTGTACGCCGCATCGCTGGCCGACGTACTCGGAGCCGTCGAGGCGAGCGGTGGGGAGTTGCTCGTCAACTACCGGTCCGACGAATCGATCCCCGAAGAGTACGCAACCGACGAGAGCGCCGAGAGCGAGGTGCGAGACGTCGCGAGCGCGGCGCTCTCGACTCCCGAGGACGCACGGTACGAGGTCCAGGTGGGCGAGACGTTCGCGGGCAGGGCGGGTAACACGGCCACCCATCTGCTCGACCAGGAGGACGTCGAATCGGTTGCGATCGTCCCGGGATCGGCGGCGTTTCTCGACCGGACGGCGGTCGACGGCGCGGCCATGAAACTGCGGGGAAGCGAGGTCGTCCTGGGACCCGGCATCGACGGCGACCTCTACTACGCGGGGTTCAAGCACCCGATCGACTTCGCCGGGGCCTACCGGCCGCCGGCGATCGAGACGATCACCGAACGGGCGCTCGCCGACGATCACGACGTCGACTTCCTCTCGACGGAGCCGACGTTCGAAACGCCCGCCGGGCTCCAAAGTGCAGTGGCGCTCTGTCGTGCCCGCTCGCAGGCCGGTCGGATCGTCCCTGCACACACCGCGGCGTGTATCGAGGACCTCGGTCTCGCAGTCCAGGAGCGCGACGGCCGCCGGGAACTGGGTCGCGAGTGACGGGACCGTTATCCGACAGGTCTTAGACCCACGCCTCGATAGATGAAAACGCGGTGGGGTGGCAGAGTGGACTAATGCGCCTGCCTTGAAAGCAGGTGGCCGAACGGCCGCATGGGTTCGAATCCCATCCCCACCGTTCCTCCTTCTACCGGCGCTCGACACAGTAAGGACACCGACGCCGGGGACCGGTAGCGTCCGTCACTGACGACTAGCGAACTCGCAGGGAGTGCATTCTTGTATCGAGGGCTCGACCAGTTGGGCACGTCACGAACGCTCGAAGAAAGCGACGAGGGCAAGACCGTACTTAGCGCCGACGGCGAGCAGGTCGGGACGATCGATCGGGTCGAACACGGGACAGCCTACGTCGAGGCCGACGAGGGACTCCTTGACGAACTCACCTCGATGCTCGGGGACGACGATGGCGCACACACTCGTCGGTACGGACGTCGAAGAGATCTCCGACGACGAGGTACGGCTACGCGAGGACCGCTAGATCACCACGGTTTCGTCTCACAGGCATCGGCTCGCCCGTTCGTTTCGCTCACTAACCCGCCTTCGGTCGAACGCGTCGCGTCGAGGTCGGCCGAACGGGCGACGAGCACGAACGCGAGGTCTTTGTGGGCGGCGGCCGAGTGTCGAAGTATGGACTGGCCCCACGACCCCGACGGCGAGCAGGGAAGCGAAGGAATGCGAAAGTACGGACAGGCGATCATCGCGAAGAAGGTGAACGAGGGCGAGGACTTCCCGCTTTCGACCGCGGAGTTCGTTGACGAGCACGGCGAGGAGCCGGTTCGTCTCAACCACGAGCGCGTCGTCAGCGTCGCTGAGGTCTTCGAGAACGTCGATCGCGAGGAGTTCGCGGACTTCCCGGCGTTTCACACGGCCGTCGGCGACGCGATGCGCGAGCACGGCTTCTGGGACTACGACAGCGAAACCGAAAACCCCGATCGCCAGCGCGCATAGCGGTCCCGATCTTCCGGGTTCGCTCTCCGGACCGATCCGCTCGATAGGGCTCGATAGGACTTCGAGCCCTGCGGTGACCATCGAGAACCCGACCGGTCATCGGTTCGATATAAGCGTCGACGAGCGCCGATTTTCCACTCTATACCTCACCCCACCCCGACAGCCGTATGATAACTGGTCGATTCGGGAGTCACGGCACCCGAACTCTCTTATACTGATACGCCGCCACCTGCGGATACTCCCGGAACGCGACGGGCGACGCGGCGAAGTGACGGAGCGGCGAAGCGTCGATCGACCGTCGGAACGATCGGCGAGCGAGCGCGACGACGGCGCGGTTCGCGGCGCGAGGCGGCGAACGGGACGACGATGGCACAGAAAGGACCACTACGGGACGAAACGGACGAGGCGATCGAGGAGACCGAGATCCACGACGTGCTTCGCAACAAGCGCCGTCGCCGGACGATCGAACACCTCCGAAGCGGGTCGGGGACGGTCTCGCTTCGCGATCTCTCCGAGGCGATCGCCGAGGCCGAAACCGGCGAGTCCCCACCTCCACGAAACATCCGCGAGAGCGTCTACAACTCGTTGCACCAGACCCATCTCCCGAAGCTCGATTCGCTGGGTGTCGTCAGTTACGACCACGATCGAAAACACATCGAGATCGACGGAAAGGCCCGTGACGTCGATCTGTACATGGAAGTCATCACGCGATACGGGATCACCTGGGGCGAGTACTACCGGAGCCTCGGAGTGCTGGCGCTCTTTGCCGTCGTCGCGAGCGAGATGGGCGTTCCCGTTCTCGCCGCCGTCGGTGCCCTCCCCGTTGCGAGCGTCTTCCTCGCGGCGATCGGCGCTTCGATCTGCTATCAGTTCTGGACCCATCGCTGGCAGTACGTCCGCTTGCTCTCCTGAATCGTCACGTCGAACGGTCAGTGGGTCGTCGATCGTCGGCGATCGACCTGTGTCGCTTACTGCCCGGAACCGGCGAAGCGTCGGCCATCGATCCGTCGGTGCTCGTCCGCATCGGGTCGTCAGAAGCGAGAGACCGCCGTCACACGAGGTTTTTTGCGGGCAACCGCCATGTCCCCCAACGATGACAAGCCGGTCTCCGAGTCAGTGTGTGACGACGCCGGGTACCGCCATCGGCGCTGTGGTGTCGTCGTTCACGAGCGATGTCATCTACGGACTCGATCGACGGGGGCTGACGAGTCGGGAGCGACTCGAATGACCGCTCGGTCGGTCTACTTCACCGGCCCGCGCGAGGTACGCGTCCGTGAGCGCGATGTCGAGCCCCCCGAAGCGAACGAGGCACGCGTGCGAACCGAGGTGTCGGCGATCAGCCCCGGCACCGAGCTTCTGATCTATCGCGATCAGGTTCCCGAAGCGATGGCGGCCGACGAGACCATCGCTTCGCTCTCCGGGGACTTCGAGTACCCGCTTCGCTACGGCTATGCGACGGTCGGCGTCGTCGAGGAGGTCGGCGCGGACGTCGCGACCGAGTGGGACGGCCGGCGGGTGTTCGCCTTTCACCCCCACGAGAGCCGTTTCTGTGCCTCGGTCGAGGACCTCGTCGCCGTTCCCGACGGCGTCCCTTCGACGACCGCGGCACTGTTGGCGAACGCCGAAACCGCCGTCTCCTTCGCGCTCGACGGCGAGCCGAAGGTAGGCGAGCGAGTCGTCGTCTACGGACAGGGACTGGTCGGGCTGTTGACCACGGCGTTGCTCGACCGATTCCCGATCGCGGCGCTCGTGACCGTCGACGACATCGGACGCCGCCGCGAACTCTCCGAGGGCCTCGGCGCGGACGTGAGCGTTCCCCCGGGGGCGGAGATCGACGAGTACCTCGACGGCGATTCCGGGGACGCGACCGGGGCCGACCTCGCTTACGAGCTGTCGGGCAACCCCGAGGCGCTCGACGCGGCGATCGACGCGACGGGCTACGCTGGGCAAGTCGTGATCGGCTCGTGGTACGGCGAGAAACGCGCCGCGCTCGACCTCGGACGGGAGTTTCATCGGAGTCGCATTCGCCTCCAATCGAGTCAGGTCAGCACGATCGATCCCGAACACTCCGGCCGGTGGGACAAGCAACGACGCCTCGACGTCGCCTGGGACGCGCTCTCGCGGGTCGAGGGTTCGAACTTTCTCACTCACCGCGTCCCGGTCGAGCGCGCCGACGAGGCGTACCGACTGCTCGACGAACGCCCCCAGGAGGCGATCGGTGTGGTGTTGACGTACGACTGAACCGAGTCCGGTCTCTACGCGGGCGAGAAGCGAGACGATCCGTCCTTCGCCCGCGGACTTGTTTAGAGAGTCCGTTTTCGAGCCG
Organism: Halobacteriales archaeon QH_6_64_20; assembly: GCA_003021235.1. GTDB lineage: Archaea > Halobacteriota > Halobacteria > Halobacteriales > Halococcaceae > PXQR01. The sequence continues at coordinate 23,265 of PXQR01000096.1, forward strand.
ACTTTCTAAGCACAGACTGCGGTTCTTCGGTTTCGAGGGCTGAGTCGGCATTTCGGATCGCTACTCCGCCAAGTCTCTACAGAGGCGACTTTCTCAACAAAGCCGCTGTATCAGCAACTCCGTCCCGGCCGTGGAGCCAGCGCAGGTGGGACTGAAAGGCCGCGGCTCTCGGGTTGCGCGTCTCCCTGCGCTCCTCGGCTCGTCGGCTTCACTCACTCGCGGATGCAACACTCCCCGCCTCCGCTACGGCAGTGGTCCGTCTTCGGCTAAGTCGTCGTAGAACTCCAGCACGATTCGAAGTACGCCTCGTCCATCACTCGGGGGTTTCCCACGCGATGAAAGTCATCCAACACGAACTTCGTCTGTTCAGGATCGAGGCCGTAGGTGTGAAACGCCGCTGCGTCGATTTCGGCCTGGGGCAGGGGGTGTTTCGGAGTTTCAGTAGCGGTTCGAGGTTTCCCTCGGTGTTCGTTCCGTTCGCTCACTGCGCGAAACTGGTTCGACGGCCGATATTCGTGTCTGAAGGTTCCGGTTCCGGGGACGATGGTTCCTACAACCACTCGCGCCCGGTTTTCTGCAAGCCTCGTACCTCCTCGTGTGGATAGACGCTCGCCATCGTGTGAACGATCTCGGCAACCGCTTTCACCGACAGTGTATCGTCTTCGAAGAACAGTACAGCACGATACTCCTCCGGCGGTACGTCCTCGACGAAATCGTCGTCGTAGGTCACGATCGTTCGATCCGCCGTAAGCGAGAACGCTGTGAGATCGCTATCACTCGCCCCTTTGCCGAGTTCCGGAACCGAATCGACGTGTTCGATGTCGTGTCCCAGCGCTTCGAGGCGACCACGCGGCCCATTACCTCGGGGTTACGGTGATAGTACGTGAGCGCTGCGTGTACGTCCGCGAGGTCGAGATCGTATCGGTCGGCAACCGACTCCGGACGGAGTCCGCGCTCTTCTACCTGGCTGTAGACGTATCTGACGGTGATCCGACTGCCCTCGATGTGTGGCTCGTCGTGGAGGTCGGATTCGTCGCCCGGGACGATACTGTGTACCTCAACGGAGCTCGTACGCATACCGAAGAAGGCTACGTGTATAAAGACCGCTGACGGTCGGACCGAGCAGCTCCTCCACGATATCGTTTCGACGGTCCGATCACGGAACATCGAGGCAGTCGCCTGCCTCGTCAGCGACCCACTGTGTGACGGCTTCGGAAGATTCGCCGACGTCCAGTACACCGGCAACTCCCCATCGTTACGATCACGCGCAACGAGGTCCCTGCTCGGTTCGCTCGAGGGCAACGTTCAAGCCGTTCCTGCGCACAACTGTATACATGGCCGAGACCGAGTACCGAAACGTTCGGCTCACCGAGGAGGCCTATCAGCAGCTCGAGAGCCGCAAGCAGGCAGGGGAATCGTTCTCCGACACCGTCGAACGCCTCGCCGGCGAGCGGTCGCTGCTCGATCTGGCAGGGATTCTCTCCGACGAGGAAGCCGACGAGATGCGCGAGGCGATTCGGGAGGGAGAAGAACGGTCGCGCGAGCGTCTCGATCGGTTAACCGAGCGGATGGACTCGTGATCGTCGACACGAACGTCCTCATCCGCGTGATGCAAGGCCACGAGCAAGCGAAGCGGACGCTCGCCGAACTGGAAGAAGGGTCCGTCAGTCTCAATCTCTCGTCGATGTCCCTGTTCGAACTGTATCACAGCGTCGAACGGGTGAACAACTCGGCCGAACGGCGGCGGCGGATCGAAGCGGTACTCGACTCGAAACGAACGTACCCTGCCGACGGTGCAGTCATGAGAAAGGCAGGCCGAATCGACGGGCAGCTTACGTCCGAAGGTCGTGCCATCGGAATGGGAGACACCGTTATCGGCGCAACGGCGCTCGTCCACGAGGAACCGGTTCTCACGGAGAACGTCGAGCACTTCGAGCGGATCGATGGGTTGGACATCGAATCGTATTAGAAACCGCACTTTTTTGCCGAGGTCCTCGCTCACTCGCACCTTTTTCTCGTCGGGTGCGCTCACTCACTCCGTTCGCTCGCCCACCGCTCCTCCAAAAATCTGCACCAAAAAACCGCTCGCTCACGCCTCCGGCGTTCGCTCACGGGTGCAGTGCTGGTGCTTACCGCCTCCGCTACGGCAGCGGTCCGCTTTCGGCTAATTCGTCGTAGAACTCCAGCAC
>PXQR01000097.1:0-21207 GCA_003021235.1 Halobacteriales archaeon QH_6_64_20
CTCCGCGCCGGTCTCGATCGGCTTCGGCCTCGACCGTAGCTTCGATCTCGGTCGTCGTCCCCGCGCCGGCGTCGGTCGCCGTTCCGCCGTCGGCCTGGGTCGCTCGCTCGGGTTCGACGTCTCCAGTTGGTTCGTACTCCGGTCCGGTTTCACCTTTCGTCTCGGTTTCGGCGGCGGGCGCGCCATCGGCGTCGGTCGCCGCCCGGCCGGTTCGTTCGCTCATGCGAACCACCGCCGACGAGTGTCGATCGGCGGGTCGGTCGGCGAATCCGTTCCGGTCGAGCGGTCTCCTCGCGGGTCATCCATTCGTTCGTGCGTGGTCGGTGTCGGTCGTGTCATCAACGGTGTCGATTGTCGTCGCGGTCGTAGTCTCGTGGCGGCGTACCTGGTCGGTCGAAGATCGGTACGTGGGTCGGCGGAGAGAAAGGTAGGTAGGGGTCTAAACCCCTACAATAATCGACCGCACGACGACACCGCTTGGCGTCGGCGTGCCGGGTAGCGGGTGTCGCGTCATCACTGACTCCTTCGGATCGCCACCGGTAATAAAGGTTACGTGCCGTGCAACGCCTGCGCGAACGGCCGATCGTCGACCCCGAGACCCTGTGACAGGGGCGGGGGAGCGATCGTCGGTCGTCCTGCCGACCCGATCCGTTCGGCATGACGACCGCCGCGCGCGGCTCCCGGCGGAAGGCGAACGGAGCGGTCATCTTACGCTTCGACCTCCGATTCCTCGCTCTCGTGGGGGACGCCGGCCTCGCGGGCGAACCGACTCAGGACGTCCGCGGTAACGCGTTGTTTCTCCGCGCCGAAGTTCTTGACCTGCCGGGTGACCTGCCGGACGTCCTCGTCGCTCGGCCGGAAGCCCGCGGCGACGAGCCGTTCGCGCACGGAGTGGGTGCCCGTGTGCTTGCCGAGCACCAACTCCCGGGTCGCGCCGACCATCTCGGGGGTCATCACACCCGGCTCGAACGTATCGGAGTTCTCGATCACGCCCGCCGCGTGGATCCCCGATTCGTGCGAGAAGGCGTTCTGCCCGACGACCGGCTTGTTCGCTGGCACGGGCATATCCGACTTCGCTTCGACGAGTCGGGACAGTTCGGTCAGCCTCGTCGTGTCGATCCCGGTGTCCGCTCCGTACAGCGATTCTGCGGCCATGACGACCTCCTCGTAGGCGGCGTTGCCAGCGCGCTCGCCGATCCCATTGACCGACACTTGCGCCTGAGCGGCTCCCGCCTCGAAGCCCGCGAGCGTGTTCGCGCCGGCGAACCCGAAGTCGTCGTGGCAGTGGACGTCAATCCGGGCGTCAACGTGCTCATCGACGAAGCGTACGAGCTCGGCCATGCGCGTTGGCGTCCCGACTCCACAGGTATCCGGGATGTTGAGCCAGTCGATTCCCGCTTCCGAAACCGCCTCCAGGACCTCTTTGAGGTAGCCCTGGTGGGTGCGCGTGGCGTCCATCGGCGAGTACATCACCGGGACGCCGGCCTCCCGTACTCGCTCGATCGAGGCGACCGAGTTCTCGATCACCGCCTCGCGCGACGAATGCATCGAGTCGTCGATCTGCACGTCGCTCGTGCTGACGAAGATATGCACGAGATCGACGCCCGCGTCGAGCGCCGCCTCGATATCCCCGTCGACGACCCGGGCCAACCCACAGGTCGTCGCGGTAGTACTTGCGGCCACGTCGCGGACGATCTCGAACTCGGTATCCGAATTGACCGGAAACCCCGCCTCGATGACGTGGGTTCCCATCTCGTCGAGCAGCGCCGCTATTTCGTGTTTGTCCGCGGGCGAAAACGACGTCCGTGGCGACTGTTCACCGTCTCGGAGCGTAGTATCGAAGACCCGTGCGGTCTCGATCTCAGAAGTGGTAGCTAACGTACCCTCGAAGAACTCGACCCGCCGGGGTATCCGACGAGGCCTCCGACGTGCTTCGGTGTGACATCGTTTTCCTTGGGACTCACCGCACATATAAAACTGTCTTTCCGGTCGCCACGGCGAACCAACGGGTTGCCGGTGATCGCCGCTCGGTTCGTCGGAAACGCGTGCCATCGACGGCTCAAAGGAACTACCATGACACTATATCTCTCGATACAGTACTAGCGTTTCGTGCTCGACCTGTCCGCCGGATCTTCGCACTATCGGCCGTTTCGCTTCCGAACGTAACTCCGAGTCGGCCGGCGCGCACCCGGGACTGGACGATTGAGCGCTTTTCGATCGATCGCCGTTCCTTCCCGGTTCACTCCACCGATCGGTATCGTGGACGCCGGTGGCGGGCCGTGATACGAGTCCGCTTGGGGTTCCGTGTATCGATATAGCGAGTCGGGATCACAAGTACCGTCGCCGTCTCGCTATCGCCGCCGCTCGGTGTTCGCTGCCGCTCGGTGTTCGCCGCTGGAAACGGAGGCTGGCGGTCATCGACACGATCCGAACCGGAGTAGGCGAGTCCTTTTTGATCGGTCCCGGTGAGGGGGTCCTATGAGCGATTTCGACCTCGATCTGGGAGCGGTCGAACAGCGGATGGACGAGGGCGACACCGACCGCGAGGGGCGGGTCGTCCTCGGCGTCCTCAACGGGACGACGCCACCCGCCGAGTGGGTCGAAACGATCGAGGACGGATCGGTACTCGTGCTCTCGATCGACGGGGACCTGAACGAACTCGCCGCCGGGTTCGCCCGCGAGGTCAAGGAAATCGGCGGCGAACTCGTGCATTTCCGAGCCTTCCTGATCGTCACACCTCCCGGGATCGATATCGACACCGACCGGCTGTGAGGGGGTCCCGATCGCCTCCTTGCCGGCCGAGGCCGGGAACCGACCCCTGACCCGTGCTTCCTGCGTTCCGGGTCGTTCGCTCGTCCCCACGATCCGCTCGCTTAGCTCGCTTCGAAGGACGGCTTCGGGGCGTTTTTGTTCCGATCGATCCGAGGATCGGGTATGCCGATGAAAGGCTCCGGACCGGCCGCGGACTTCCGGGAGATCGATCGCTCCGACAGCGGCGTCGGCTGGATCGCACACCCCGAGGAGACGATGGAGCGCGCGAGTCACGCCCTCGTAGTCGACGACGATGTCTGGCTGGTGGACCCGGTCGACGCCGAAGGACTCGACGATTTGCTCGCTGACCTCGGCACGGTCGCCGGTGTCGTCGTACTCCTCGATCGTCACGAGCGCGACGCCGCCCGCCTCGCCCGCCGGCACGGTGTCTCGGTACACCTCCCAGCGTGGATGAACGACCTCGCAAGCGGGATCGACGCGCCGATCGAACCCTGTCGTACGGAACTCGCCGATACGGGGTATCGAACCCGCCGAATCCTCGATACCCCCTTCTGGAAAGAGGCGGCGCTGTACGACGGCGAGGGAACCCTCGTCGTCCCCGAAGCCGTCGGCACCGCTTCGTACTTCACGACCGACGAGGAACGTCTCGGCGTCCACCCCATGTTGCGTGCGTTCCCGCCGCGACGCCTCCGCGGTCTCGCGTCCGATCGCGTGCTCTGCGGTCACGGTGCGGGCGTCTCCTCGGATGCGAACGACGCGCTGAACGGAGCTCTCCGTGGGGCACGCCGGCGCGCTCCCCGACTCTACGCACGAACCGCGCGTGAGTTCCTCCCGTGGTAGCCCGGGTAGCCCACCCTCGCCGTGGCGCTCCGGAAGTCATCGAATCACACCTCTGTTAGGTCGCGTCACAGCCGGCCGATGCCCTCGGGAACTCCCGAGGCACTCCCGATGTAGCAATATATTTCCTATATCACGTGATAGTAACAAGTAGGTCCGTCCGATAGCTTTTTGATTAACTACGTGTTAGACACCCTCGATGTCAAGTGGGTGTGAAATGACGTCGGATACTCGCGGTGGCGCGCGATGAATCAGTCGTTTAATTCCTTAACCGACGGTTCAGGTCTGCGTGTTAACGACCCGATCGAGCGCCGCCAGTACGAGTTGCGCACGACGAGCGGTGTCGATCCCCGGTCCGTCGCGACCGATCGGTTCGTGTTCCCGGTCGACGAGGCGGTCTCGATCGAGACCGAACGGGTGACGCTTCCGCAGGTGGTCGCCGCCTACATCCGGGACGGCAATGGCGAGATGGTCGCCGAGGCCGAACACTACGCCGACGTCGATCTCCCCGAGGGTGAGTACAGCGTCGAGTTGTGTACGCCGATCAAGCTCTATCTCCGCGTCGAGAGCGCGCTTCGCGTGAGCGCCGACACCGCGGAGATGACCCTCGAATTCGGTCCGGACACCGAGGTACTGATCGGCTCGCGATCCCATCACGAACACCCCGCGGCGACGCTGACGACGACCGAGGACCCCCTCGACGTCATGACCGCAGTCTCGTATTTGGGGTCGGCGCTCAAGACGACGACCTGCGAGCGCTCCTATCCGACGTTGAGGGGCCACCCGCCAACGATCGAAGTAGGCGAAAAAGTCGATGTTCCCGCCGAGTTAGAACGCCTCGGGACCGGCGTGCGCATCGAACTACCCGCCGAGTACCCCTCGGTCTTCGTCGCCGCCCCGCTCGCCTATTACCTCGGTGCCGAGGTCGTTCCCGGGAGCGTCCCGCAGATCGTCACCGAGAGCGGGTTCGAGTACGTTCTGAACGGGCCCGACGGGTTCGAAGCCGAAGTCGAGCGCGTGCTCAAGCAGGTCTTCTTCCTCGATTGTATCACGCGCACCGAGGGCCTCTATCGGGTGGATCTCCACGAACGGGACGCGGTCGAACCGGTACTCGACCTCGACTTCGCCGAACTGTACGGGAAACCGCTCGCCGAACAGCTCGAAACCTACCTGCAAGTTCCCTTCGCGCTCGTCGCCGAGCATCTCCCTCAGTGGAAGCTCACGACCTACGTCGCTCCCGAGGTCGAGAACGCGGAGATGCTCCCGTTCGTCGTGAACGATCTCGCCGTGGTGAAGACCCCGGGTGGTGCCGGGCACGGACAGTCCGGGTCGGGCCCGCAGGCTCAAGCCATCGACGAATTCATGCGCACCGGCGTCGACGAATCCGTGCGCGCCGGTTCGTTCACTCGGAGCGCGTCGAGCGCAGCCGACGACGCCGGCTCTCCCTTCGGCACCGGTCCGAGCGTCGATGCCGACGCCGACACCGGGACCGGTTCCTTTGGGCCAGCCCAGCGAAGTGCCTCGGAAACGCTCCCGGAGACGCCATCGATCGTCCAGCTCGAAGAGACCGACTCGCTCGAACAGGCCTGGATCGGCGAGGACGTTCCGTTAGGAGCGAGCAAGGCAACGGTACAGGCCTTCCGAAACAAGCTCGCGCGCGAAGCGACCGACGGGGACATCGCGATCACGGTGATCTGCAACGACGAGGAGATGCTCGCCGAACACGACGACGTCGCCGACGTCTACGGCAATCGTGAAGAACTGCCCTTCGACGTGCGGATGTACCGCGACCTCTCGACCGATCAACTCCGATTCGTCCTCGAATCGGAGACCGATTTCCTGCACTACATCGGCCACATCGACGAGCGCGGGTTCGAGTGCTCGGACGGCATGCTCGACGTCGCGGACCTCGATTCGGTGGGCGTGGACACCTTCTTTCTCAATGCTTGTCGTTCCTACCAGCAAGGGATGGAACTCATCGATCGGGGCGCGATCGCCGGCGTCGTAACCTTAGAAGACATCCTCGACAGCGGCGCGCTCCGAATCGGCCGGGCGATGGCCCGCCTGCTCAATCGCGGATTCCCGATGCGCGCGGCGCTCAACATCGCGAGCGGGCAGAGCATCATCGGCAATCAGTACCTCGTCGTCGGTTACGGGAACATGGACATCGCGCAGGCGGAGAGCGATACGCCTGCAATCTTCAGAATCAAACGCAAATCGGACTACTTCGAGATCGATATTCGAACGTATCCCGCAAGTCACTGGGGAATTGGTACTATGATGAAGCCTCACTTCCAGAAAGATACGCAGTACTTTTTAACATCAGGGAGGCTCGGTCAATTCGAGATGTCTGAAAGTGATCTCAGAGAGTTGCTGAATATGGGCACTGTTCCTACTCAGATTAATGGCGAGCTCTATTGGAGCCACGAAGTAGACTTGGCTGACTGGTAAAGAATCTGTCCGGTAAATATCAATGTAGGCGATAGGTAGTGTTCTAGTTGCGCTTGAGCAGGAATCTTTCCTCTACGGACCTCCCACGCAAGATCCCCATCTCGCCGACACGTTTCCTGCCTGAGCGAGCAGTAGTAGCATTGTAAACAACACGCCGGTCATTCTCGGGTTCTCCGCCAGGTATACCCTGAGGGTGTTTTCGGACATTGCAACCCGTTCTGTGGACGATACCGATATAAAATTTTCTACAAAGATGGTGCAACAAAAGACAGATCCAACATCTATTCGAGTATTTTAGTAGCAGATATATTTTTGCTACGTACCAGTCAACCTGGCATGGCAGGGAATATGGTTTCAATGTATCGCTCACGGCGAATTTGTAACGCCGGTATGCGCGCGCTCCCGGTCGTCTCGGTTAGTGGCGTTGAGTGATACTCTTTCCCGTTCAATCGGGCTTTGCGATTGCGTTCGGGAAAACTCCCGCTAGACCCGATGCTTGCGACCGGTGGCTCTGTTGCGCTGCGATGTGATAGTTGACCGTTCGTCTCGGCGTCGTCGGGGCTACCGCCGATCGATACGGGCTACCCGAGGTAGCCCAGGTCACGTAGTTGGCTCGCGATCTCCTCGAACTCCGCTTCAGTGAGTTCGCCTCGACGCTGGTGCTGAATAACGATGCTCCGTAGCAGGAATCGGACCAGGTCACTCGTGCTCTGGAAACTCGTTCCTTCGATCGTCCCCTCGACACGCTCTGCTAAGTCCTTCGGAATCGAAACCGTCGTGTACTCGGCCATACCGAAATCACGTCAGGCCGGCGAATAGGCCTTGTGTCCTTCCGGCGACCCGTGACCACTCCGATCGTAGTTTCGAGAGCATGGTTGCTCCGTTGCGGTTCTCCATGTCGTCTCGCGAGTCGTCGCCTACCGACTGACCGTCCTGTCTGCCGTCTATTCGGCGGCAGTTCGTACTTTCCGAACGACTCCGGTCGCAAGAACGCAGTCTTTTCGGCGCTTGGGTGTTTGTACTCGGCTAATGGCCGCACGCCCCCCGCCGGATACGACCGACGAACCCGACACGATCGAGTTCGGAATCGCCGCACTCGACGCCCGCCTCGATAGGGCGGAGTTTTCCTTTCCCGCCGACGCCGAGACGATCACTCGCGCCGTTGCGAACACCGACATCCCCTACGACGCCGCCGGGAGCACGATGGCGCTCTCCGAAGCGATCGATCGCACCGGGACCGATCGCTTCGACTCCGAACGTCAGTTGCTCAACGAACTCTACCCTGTCTTCGAGGAACAACGCCGATCCCGTTCGAGCGGCGTGTTCGCCCAACTGCGCTCGCTGTTACCGTTTTAGTCCTGTTCTACCGGGTCGGATCCGTCCGGCGCGCCGCCGTCCGAGGCCGCTTCGACGTCCGCCACCTTCGGTCGGCCCTCCCTCGACCGACGGTCCACTGTCGTGCGATCCGCTCCGTCGTCCGTCCTGCCGGTCACTCCATCGCCTGCCTCTTCGGGTTGGCGTGGGGTAGCGGCCGAGCCCGAGTACCCGGCGATCCCTTCCAATCGTCGGGTCTGTTCGCGGTTCAGGGTCACGATCATGTCCGAGAGGACGCCGAACATCAGTAGCTGAACGCCGAAGAGGATCCCGAAGGCCGATACCACCGCGAGCGCCTCGTGGGAGATCCCGACGGTGAAGTACTCGATCCCGACGTACGCGCCGACGACGGTACCCACGATCGTGCTCAGGGAACCGACGCTCCCGAAGTAAAAGAGGGGATTGTGCGTCTTCGCGAGTCGGTAGAGCGTCACGAGGATCTTCCCGCCGTCGCGCACGGGCCTGAGGTTCGTCTCCGAACCGTCCGGGCGCGCCCGGTAGCTGACCGGAACCACCGCGGTCGTGACGCCGTGTTTGACGTTTTCGACGGAGAGTTCGGTCTCGATGCCGAAGCCGTTCGCCGAAAGGGTACATCGCTTCGCCGACTCGCGGGTAAACGCCCGATAGCCGCTCAGGACGTCCTTCAGGTCGCGGCCGTGAATGTAGCTGAACGCGCGGTTGATGAGCCCGTTGCCGAACCCGTTGAACCGGGTCATCGCGCCGGCGTCCATATCGGCGTACCGGTCGCCGATCACGTGTTCGGCGGCACCTTCGAGAAGGGGTTCGAGCAGGCGACCTGCGTCCTCGGGGCGGTAGGTGCCGTCGCCGTCGACCATCAGGACGTAGGGCCGCTCGACGAGGTCGATCCCCTCGCGGACGGCCTGGCCCTTCCCGCGGCCGCGGCCACGGCCGGACTGCTCGACGACCCGAGCGCCGTGTTCGCGCGCGATCGCCCTGGTGCCGTCGGTCGAGTGGCCGTCGATGACGAGCACCTCGTCGAAGCCCTGCTCGCGAAAGCCCGCGACGACCTCGCCGATCGTCGCGGCCTCGTCGTAGGTCGGGATGAGCACGCAGACGTCGTCACGACCGGCCATTGTTCGTTCCTCGTACTTCAGTGTGGAAAAACCTTCCACTCTCGCCGAGCACCGACTCGATAACCGGGACGGTTCGCCGTTCGGACGTAACGATCGCCCGTGGGGTCGGTACGGACGTCTACCCTATCAACCGCCGGGCAACCGCCTTTAGGGGACCGAGATCGACGCCGAAGCGTTCCTCGAAACTGAGCACGAGCATGACTTCTTCCTCTTCGATCCCGCCGAAACGGAGCACTGCAACGCCATAACAGACGAGAAACCCGCCGAACAGCCCGATTACGGCGACGGTCGTCGGGACGAATACGGCGGTCGAGAGCAAGTACAGCGCCACCGCCGGAACGAGGGCGGCGAGCCCGGACCGGGCAATTGCCCTGCTGAACGGCTGAATGCCCGTACTCCGATAGAGCTGTGTGGAGTACAGCAGGTTCAAGACGAGGTAGGAGACGGTCGTCGTCACCGCGGCACCGAGAAACGAGTAGCGAGGGATCAACACGAGGTTTAGCCCGGCGTTGAGAGCGGTGACGAAGACGTTGTCGTACATGACGACCCGCGTGCGCCCGATCGCGGTCAGAGCGTTCGCGTTAAGCCCGGCAGTCGCGTGGACGAAAAACCCGACCGCGAGCACCGACAGCGCGAGCGATCCATCCAGATACGCCGACCCGAACGTGAGACCGATCACGGTCTCGGGGAACAGGACGAACAACAAGAATACCGGCAGGGTCGCAACGAACACCCATTTCGCGATCACCTGGTAGACCCGGCGCATCTCCGTTCTCGCCCCGTCGGCGTCGAGTTCGGATAGCACCGGCATGAACACGAACGCGAAGGAACTCAGCGCCACGACCAGGAGTTCGGCGAGCGGGTAGACGACGTTGTAAACGCCCACTGCGCCGGTCGTCCCGAACGCCCCGAGCATCACCGTATCGAGATCCGAGAGCAGGATGCTCATCGCCATCGTGAGGGCAAGCGGTGCGGAGAAGGCGAGCATCTCCCGGTGCATGGGGATAGCGCGCACGCGTGAGAAGAGCGGTGTCAGCCGCGCGAGGAAGTACACCCCGATCGCCGCGGCGATCACATAGGAGAGCACGTACGCCCACGCGACGCCGATTACCCCGAGGCCGGCGGCGAGCGCGAGTGCAATCACGAGGAATCGGGTGACGGGCTGGCCGACGTTCCGTACGAGGACCTTCGGGAGGGCCTTCTTCGAGCCCCGAACCCCGCCGACGGCGAGTTTCATGAGCGCGGCGAACGGTACCGCGACGCCGAAGATCCGGAGAACGGGGGCGATCGACGGGTCCATGAACACCCGCGTCGCGAGCACCGGCGCGGCGGTAAAGAGGACGCCGCCGGCGACGATCGAGAGCGGAAGCGCGATCTGTGCCGCCGAGACGAGCACGCCGCGGCGGTACTCCTCCCCTTCCTGTCGGGGCAGGTACCGACCGACGCCCGTGTCGAGCCCCAACAGGAGCACCGTCGAGAGCAACGTCATCGTCGTCCGACCGAGCGAGACCGCGCCGAACCCGACCCGGCCGAGCACGCGTGCAATGATCAGCGTCGCGAGAAAGGAGATCCCGAGTTCGATCACGAGCCCGGCGAACAGCACGCTCCCGCCCTTCGCCAACGCCCGGATCGAGGCGCTCGCGTCGAACGTGTCCTCGCCGTCCTCGCTGGCCATACCCGCGATTACGAGTGCCTACACGTAGCCGTTGTGAAACGCCGGACGACGATCTACAGCACCTCGTCCAACACCGACTCGTAGTCCGTAGCGATCTCGGCCCAGTCGTATCGTCGTGCGAACGCCCGAAGCGATTCGCTCACCTCTTTCGTCTCACTCCGTCCTCCCCGAACGTCGCGGGTCGTTCGCTCGTCTCGATTCGCTCGGTTCGGCCTCTCTGCCCGACCCGCCTCCGCAGTTCGATCGACGCCTTCCGACCGGTCGTATGCCGCTTCGATCGCTCGGGCGACGTCGGCCGGATCGGTCGAACAGAACTCGACTAATCCACCAAAGCGTTCCTCGGCGCGACCGCGTAGTTGTACGACCGGCAGGTCCGCCGCGCCGTACTCGAGTACTTTGAGCGTGTGTGGGTCGTTGACGAGACAGACCCCGACGTCAGCGACGTGTAAGTAACCCGGTACCGCTTCGTGGGCGACGCTCCCGAGGAATTCGATTCCTTCGCTCCGCGTCGCCGCTCGGTGGACGAGTCCCGAAAGCGACCCGTCGCCGACTATTACCAGGGTCCAGTCCTCCAGGTTCTCGACGCTTCCGAGCAGTTCCTTCAGGTGATAGATGGGTTCGAGCCCTCCGAGATAGATCGCTATTCGGTCGCCGAGATCCATCCCTTCGAGCCGTGTCTCGGCCGCGCGGATCGCGTCGGACGACGGGTTCGCGAACCGGTCGAAGTCCACACCGAGGTCGGTCTTCGTCGACGAAGCCGCGAAACGCGAGACGCGCGGGGCCTCCTCGGGATAGACGTAGAGTACGTGCGCCGCGAGCGTGAACGCGGTGTTTTCGAGCCAGCGAACGGTCGTTGCGATCGGCCGGGAAGCGGTCCGTTCTAGCTGGCTGATCGGATCGACGTGATCGACGATCAGCGGACACTCCTGTACCATTGAAACGACCGCGCCCGCGATCGCGCCCGCCCTGGTCGTCCCGATCACCGCGTCGAACCCCTCCCGGTCACGGAGCGAGCGAACGAGCGTCGTCGCCGTCGTCCCCCGAAGCACGACCTCGAAGCCGCGCCCTTCGAGTTGGGCGGCGATCCGTCGACGCCCGACGCTGATATTCGCCGGCTTGTCGGGCGTGAGCCAGAGCACGCGCGCTTCGCTCATCGAATTACTCCTCGGATTCGGTTTCCGCCTCGGTCGCTGACCACGATGCCGGTCGGGAGTACTTGAGCGCGCCGTAGACGTACCCGAAACCGACACAGGCGGTCAGCAGTGCCAACGCAGCCAGTTCCTCGGCGCGCTCGCGAGTCGGCCTCTCGAACAACCGACGGAGCCGACCGGGGACGAACTCGCCGAGCAACCGGGCAAGGAAATCGCCCTCCTCGCCGCCCGATTCGGGTACCAGAACGGCCATCGCGCGCTTCGAGTACCCCTGCCAGAATGCCCGTTTCGCGAGCCACATAGGATTCGTTCGGTAGGCGAAGACCTTGTGTGCGACGAGCGCATCGGGGTTGTACTGCACTCCGCTACCGTACTCGTGTCGGAGCCGTGCCCCGAGTTCGGTCTCGCCGCCCTGGAGATGTGAGTCACCCTTCCGGCCGCCGATCGCCGGGTCGAACCCGCCCAACTCCTCGAAGATCTCACGCCGAAACGATATGTTCGAACCGAAGGTGTTGCGAACCTCGCTCGGTCCGTCGGCGAAGCCACGATGGGTGACGCCCACTAAGAAGAGGAACTCCGCGGGCAAGAATCGAGGCTCGCCCGCCACCCACTCGGGGACCATCCGTCCCCCGGCGGCGAGCGTGTCGTAGCGCTCATAGGCGGCGACGAGTTCGGACAGCCACTCACCGTTGGCGACCGCATCGTCGTCGATGAAGGCGACCACTTCCCCCGTTGCGAGGTCGGCTCCCGTGTTCCGGCTTTCGAGGAGGCCGCGGTTCGCGTCGTTCAAGTGTACGAGTACGTTCTCGCGGTCGCCGTAGTCGGCTTCGACTCGCTCGGCTAATTCTACCGCGCCGTCGACGACGATCACGAGCTCGCGATCCTCATGCGTTTGGGCGAGCACGCTGTCGGCCGCCTCGCGGAAGGCGTCGTACAGCGCCGGATCGTACGTACACAGAACGACCGAAACCCGCATTGCTACTCGAAAGCGAGGTCGGAGACAAAGCCGTTTCCGTTCGTCGCCCACGGGGTCCGACAGGAGCAACGCCGACCGGATGGCAAGTCTTATGGCTCGTTTGGGACTTCGTTTCTCCCAATGAGTCAGCGAAGGGAGCAAGTCTCCGAACGGCTCCCGGCGTCGGAAACCGTCCTCGACCGGATCGAGGAGTGGTATCACGTCCCAGTGCTCGCGGCCCTGGTATCGTTTATGACGTGGATCCGCGTGCGCAACTGGGAGGCCTTTGTCGTCGACGGTCGCGTGCTCTACTCGGGGAACGACGCCTGGTATCACTACCGCCAGGTGAGCTACACCGTTCGCAACTGGCCGGCGACGATGCCCTTCGATCCCTGGACGAGCTTTCCCACTGGGACTTCGGTCGGGCAGTTCGGCACGCTGTTCGACCAACTCATCGCGACCGCCGCGCTCCTCATCGGTCTCGGCAGTCCCTCCGAGGCGACGGTCTCATACACATTGCTCTTTGCGCCCGCCGCGTTCGGCGTGTTGACCGCAGTGCCAGTATACTTCATCGGCAAGCGTTTCGGCGGCCGCCTTGGGGGTGTCGTCGCCGTGGCGATCCTCGCGCTCGCGCCCGGGGATTTCCTGCGCCGGAGCCTCGTGGGCTTTTCCGATCACCACGTCGCCGAGGCCTTCTTCCAGGCGCTCGCGGTGTTCGCCGTGCTCGCCGCCATCGAGGTCGCCCGTCGTGAAAAGCCGGTCTACGAGCAGTTCCTCGATCGCGACTTCGAGGGGTTGCGCCGACCGCTCGGCCGGGCGGCGCTCGCCGGCGTCGCGATCGCGCTCTATATCTGGGCGTGGCCGCCGGGGATCTTCCTCGTCGGCATCCTGGGGGCGTACTTCACGATCGCGCTCACTGCCGAATACCTCGCGGGCGACAGCCCCGAACACCTCGCGTTCGTCGGGGCGGTCGCGCTCTCGGTGACGGGAGTGCTCGCGTTCGTCCCGCTCTCGACGTTTTCGTTCAGTCCGACGAATTTCTCGTTGCTTCAGCCGTTGCTCGCCTTCGCGGTCGCCGCCGGCTGTGTCTTCATGGCCTGGCTCGCCCGGGTCTGGGAATCCCGGGACCTTCCGACGATCGGCTATCCGGCGGCGATCGCCGGCGGCCTTGCGCTTCTCGCCGGCGCGCTCGTCGTCGTCGCCCCCGATTTCGCCGCGCTGATCCGTTCACAGTTCCTGCGGGTGGCGGGCTTCGGTACGAGCGCCACAGCCCAGACGGTCGGGGAAGCCCAACCCATTCCGCTCGATCAGGCTTCTGCGGTCTTCAGCTACTACTTCGGACTGAGCTACCTCACGGCGGCGGCTGCGATCGTCCTCATGGGCTGGCGGCTCGTCGTCGGTGACGAGCGCCGCGCGGACTTCTTGTTCGTCATCGTCTGGATGGCCTTTCTCACCGCCGCGACGCTCACCCAACAGCGCTTTACGTACTACTTCGTGCTCCCGCTCACTGCGCTGAACGCCTTCCTGATCGGCTGGGTCGTCCGTCTCGTCCGCCCGAGCGCGAGCGAGCGATCGGACGGAAGCGAGCGATCGAGCATCGGTAGACGGACGAGCGCGCGCACGAACGGCGGCGAGGGCGGACGCTTCGGTGACTTTCGGGCCTACCAGGTGCTCGCGGTCGCCGCGGCACTGTTGTTGGTGACCGCGCCCTTTGTCGTCCGCGGGCAGTCCCCGACCGCGGGGGAGTACGCCGATGGGAGCGCCTCGCCCGGCGAGGTCGCCCAATGGGAAGGGAGCTTGGAGTGGATGCGCGAGAACACCCCTAAAGAGGGTACCTACGGCGGCGCGAACAACGATATGGCCTATTACGGGAGCTTCGAGCGCACCGAGAACTTCGATTACCCGCCCGGCGCGTATGGCGTGATGTCCTGGTGGGACTACGGTCACTTCATCACCTCGATCGGCCACCGGATCCCCAGTGCGAACCCCTTCCAGCAGGGTGCGACCAACGCCGCGAACTTCCTGCTCGCGACCAACGAGAGTCGTGCGAACACCATCTTACCCACCGACGAGGGCGGCCAGACGACCAGATACGTGATGATCGATTGGAAACTCGCCGAGCCGGGATCGGGCAAGTTCTTCGCCCCGATGGTCTTTTACGACGACGGCTCGCTCGCCGAAGCCGACGTGCTGACCCGAATCCTCGACCCGCAGAACGCCGACCTGAGCAGCCCGATCTACCGACTGCGCGCACAACGGTACTACGAGAGCCTGCGCGTCCGCCTCTACTACTACCACGGCAGTAGCGCCTCGCCACAGCCGATCGCCGTCGACTACAGGGGTCCTGACACCGTATCGAGTTCCTCGCTCGAATCCATTCGGTACGCGTTCCCGCCGAACGATCCGAACGCCTCGACCGTTCGCCAGTTCGATAACATGTCCGCGGCGCGCGCGTTCGTCGAGCGCGACGGCTCCGCACAGGTCGGCGGTCTCCAGGGGATCCCGAGCGAGTACGTCCCCGCCTTGGAGCACTACCGACTCGTCCACGCGAGCGCCGACACTGCACGGACCGGCACGCCGTGGGTCAAGACCTTCGAACGCGTGCCCGGCGCGACGGTCGAGGGCACCGGCCCGCCGAACGAGACGGTGACCGCGAGCGTCGAACTACGGATGCCGAACGCCAACGAGACGTTCACCTACACCCAGCGCGCCCGCACCGATTCGGACGGTGAGTTCGAAATGACGGTGCCGTACTCGACGACGAACTACGAGGAGTGGGGCACTGAGGAGGGTTATACGAACGTGAACGTGCGGGCGACGGGGCCCTATACGTTTACCGCCGGCGGACGGAACGCGTCGGGCGGGTCGAACGTGATCAGCGTCGGTGCGACCGAGACGAACGCCTCGAACGCCAGTGCTAACGCGACGACAGCGGCCGACGGACCGGTCTGGAACGCGACGGCATCGGTCCCAGAAGGCGCGGTGGTCGGCGAACGGAACGCGACGATCGACGTGGCGCTCGAACGCGTGCCCCGAAGCGGGTCGGGCGGATCGAACGCGAGCGCCGGTACAAACCCCAGTAACGCGAGCACCGGTGGGGCGAACACGGTCAACGGGACGAACACGAGTTCCGGGGCGAACGCCTCGAACGCATCGAACGGGAGTCAAGAAGCGATCGAGTCCGGCTCCGCCGTCATCGCCATGTCGAGCGCGTCGAATCGAACGACAGTCCCCACGAGATCGACGGTACCGACGACCGTTCTTCGGGCGCGACTCGCCGGGGTCGCTACCGTCGGATGGGTGGCGGCCGACGGACGATGACGGCTGAAGAACCGGGATACGACGAGCACGCGGCGCTTTCGGCAGGTGAGCGCGCCCGCGAGTGGCTCGCGATCTACCTCAAGGGCGTGTTCATGGGTGCGGCCGACGCGGTGCCCGGCGTCTCGGGGGGGACGATCGCGCTCATCACCGGAATCTACGAACGGCTCATCACTGCCGTCACGAACGTCGATCCGTTGGTCGTAACCCTCGTTCCGGGCGTTCGGACCGCCGCGGGCCGTCGGCGCTTTCGCGCTCGACTTATCGAGATGGACGTTCCCTTCCTGCTCGTCTTGGGTGCCGGGATCGCCACGGCGCTCGTGACCGTCGCCGGCCTCGTCGAAGCCGCCGAGTCGGCCGTGCCGGCGCTTCTGTTCGCCTTCTTTTTCGGGTTGATCGCCGCGAGCGCGGTCGTGCTTCGCGACGAGGTCGACCTCTCGACCCCCGGCCGGATCGCCGCGGCGCTCGCGGGCTTTTCGCTCGCGTTCGTCCTCGCCGGCGGGTTGACCGGCAGCCTCCCTCACACCCTCCCGGTGCTCGCGGTCGCCGGCGCGATCGCGATCTGTGCGATGATCCTGCCGGGGATTTCCGGTGCTTTTATTCTCCTGTTGTTGGGGCAGTACCTCTTTCTCTCCGAGACCCTTTCGGCGTTCGTCGATGCGTTGTTCGGGCTTCTCGGCGGTGGCTCCCTCGGGGCTGTGATCGCTCCCGGAACGGTAGTCGTCGTCTTCGGGGTCGGCGCGGTGATCGGTCTGTTTTCGATCTCGCATGCCGTTCGCTTCGCGCTCGATCGCTATCGGGCAGCGACGCTTACCTTCCTGGTAGCGCTGATGGTCGGCGCACTTCGCCTGCCGATGCGGGAGGTCTTCGCGAACGTCTCAGCGTGGACGCCGGGCCGTGCGCTCGCCGTCTGTGGGATCGCACTCGCCGGCGCATCCGCTGTGCTCGTCGTCGATTTTTGCACCGCCGACATCGACTACTGATCGGCTGAGCCCATCCGATCGGTTCCCTACTGTTCAGTGTCCATCGCAGGACTACGTTGTTAGCGAGCCGAAACTCCTGATCCTAAACGACACAGTTCAGCCTTACCTGTGAGCGAACCGTTCGCGGAACGGTCCAGCTCGCTCCACCGCGAGCGTCTGAAAGGAGCGAGCGGTTTTCGATGCGGATCTTTGCCAGGTTCACAGCGAGCGACCGAAGGGAGCGAGCGAGGACCCATCAAAAAAGGTGCGCGTAGGACCCCAGCAAAAAAGTGGCGCCAGAACTCCTCGTAGCCCTCTTCTCGCTCCTCGACAGTGCTCTCGCCGCCGTTGACGAGATCGAGTTTGACGTCGACCTCTTCGAGTAAGCGATTTCCGACGTCGTCGCTCACGACGCCGCGACGCATCGCGTCCATGATTGCGCTCTTTTCGTCCTGGAGCACGCGGCGCTCGCCGACGAGCAACTCCTCCCGACGGAGTTCGGGGTTCTCGCGAAGGAGTCGCGAGATGGCGTCGTTCAGGTCCTTGCGCTCGCGTTCGTACTCGGCGGTGAAGTCCGTATAGACGTCTCGCGGGAGATTTCCGGCGCTTTCGAGCCGGTCTACGGCTTCGAGTGCGGCGTTGACCGCCCGCGAGCGCCCGAGGAGCAGTTCGTAGAGTTCCTTCGCGTCCGACCGGGTAACGACCCCCAACCGATTCATCAGCCCGGGCATCGTGAGCCCCTGGACGACGAGGCTGAACGCGGCGACTCCGAAGACCATTGCCCGCAACGTCGTCGCCCGCGGGAATCCGGGCGGTAATCCTAGCACGAGGGCGATCGGGATCGATCCGTGGAGCGCCCCCCACACCATGACGTGCTGATAATCGAACGAGACCTGCCGACGCTGGAAGCGGTTGACGACCGCGGCGATCGGGTAGACGATGGTGATCCGGACGGCGAGCACCAGTACTATTGCGGCGACGATGAGCGAGGCGTTATCGGCCAGCGCGGCGATGGGTGTGTTGATCCCGATCGCGAGGAAGATGAACGTGTTGACGATGAACGCCCCGGTACTGAGCGTGTTGAAGATCGAAATCTTCGTCCGGGGACTCATCGCGTACTCGACGCCCCGATTGCCGACGAACAGCCCGGCGACGACCGTCGCGATCACGCCCGAGACGTGAAGGTAGTGTTCGGCGAGCAGAAAGGAGCCGTACGCAGCGATGATCGTGAGGACGGTTTCGGTCATGTGTTCGTCGAGATCGACCATTACCCGATAGACTGCGTACCCTGCGGCGATCCCGACGAGCAAGCCCCCTAAGCTCGTGACGGCGATCTCGATCGTGACGTCGAGCAGGCGATCGACGCGGAGGAGGTCGGCGGCGGTGACGGTGCCCGACGAACCGGTGACGAGCGCCAAAAGCGTTGAGAACACGACGACGCCGACCCCGTCGTTCACCAAGCTTTCGCCCTCGACGAGCGTCGAGAGGCGTTCGGGCGCGCCGACCTCCTCGAACAGGGCAAGCACGCTCACAGGATCGGTGGGGAGGATCATCGCGCCGAACAGTAAGGCGAGTATAAGGGGTAAGCCGAGCACGAACTGGCCGATCGCCCCCAATAGGACCACCGAGACGATCAGCCCCGGGATCGCGAGTGCGAGCACGGTAAGCAAGTTCTCCCGAAGGGATTCGAAGTCGGTAGTGGCCGCGCCTTCGAAGAGCAACGGCGGGAGGAGTACGAGCAGGATGAGGTCATGTGTAAGCCCGACGGCGAAGCGCTCCTGCAGGTCGATGCCGAGCGCCCACCCGAGTACCGAGATCGTGAGACCGGCGAGCAGTAGGGCAATGGTGTAGGGAAACCGGCCGACCTTCGCGACGAACACCCCGACACCCGCCGCGACGATGAAGACCGCCAGGAGTTCGATCAACTCCGTTGCGATCCCTACCTGCTCGGCTGCCATACTCCGAAAACGGTCAGCCGGCGGTTAAAGTGACTCGACACGACGCCGATCGACCCCGTCCATCGACCCCGGACGACCGACCCTGGACAATTGATCCCATCGCGACGACAGCGCCGGTAGCGACGAGAGCACCGCGAGACCTTTGAATACTCCAATAGTATCGATGCCATGTTCGACCGTCTGCGGGCGCTTTTCGCCGATAGCGAGCCATCGGAACGACCGGGCGGAACGCGACCGTCGGGTCTCTCGAGGTCGTCGGAACCGACGGTCGCGCTGTTCGTCGACGGACCGAACGTGCTCCGAAGCGAGTTCGACGTCGATCTCAACGACGTCCGCGAAGCGGCCGCCGAAGTGGGTCGGCTCGTCTGCGCCCGGCTCTATCTCGACGAACACGCCACGCCCGCGCTCGTCCAGGCTGGGGAGGCCCGCGGGTTCGAGGTCGTGGTCACGAGCGGTGACGTCGACGTGAAATTAGCCGTAGATGCAACCACATTCGTTGCGAACGGCGTGGACACCCTCGCGATCGCCTCCCGGGATACTGACTTCAAACCGGCTATCGAGTTCGCAGCCGAGCGAGGAACGCGAACGCTCGCGATCGCGCCGGGAACCCATGGTCGGTCGGACGCGCTTCGAAACGCCTCCCACGACGCGGTGACGCTCGGGGAATGAACGAGATCCTGTCGCCCAAACAAGGTTTATGCGGGCGTCTGTGGACATGTCGGTATGAACGAAGACACCCGTGTCGTCGTCACCGAACTCGCTTTCGGCGTGTTCGCGCTGGTGATGAACGTCCGCCTGCTTCGGGCACTGCGAGAGGGGTTCGGCTGGACCGAGTTCGACGTCCGGTCGGCGACGGTCGGTGCTATCGAGACGACCTGCTATACCTACGTAGCCGAGCACGAACCGGTCGTCTCGAAGCTCGAACGTCCCTCCGGCGAACTCGCGTTCTTCTTTCTCCACGTGGTCTCTCGACGTTTCGTACCACGAGGGGTCTCCTCGGAGGACTCGGCAAGCATCGGTAACGGCGTCGGCTGTGCTCTATCGAGTCGCCTTCGGGGTTGTATTCGATCTCCCCGAGGGACGCTTGCGCCGATGGTCCTCTCGGTAGTCGTCGTCGGTAACGTCACGCGTTCGCTCGCGTCTCGCGGCCTCGATTCTCCCGGAACGGGACTGACTTCCGGCACCGCTGGTCGCGTCGAGCGTACGACGAGGGGCTTTTGGGCAGTCTGGCCGGAACGCAGGTATGGCTATCGAACAGCCGGTGCTCGACGATCACCTCCACCTCGACCCGGTGAACGGTGATCCACACGAGGCGGTCTCCGAATTCGCCGAGGCCGGCGGAACCCACCTGCTCGTATTGAACAAACCCTCCTGGACGCTCGGCGTCGAAGTCGAGGAAAAGGAAGACTTCCGGGAGGGCTTCGATCTCACGATAGCGGCTACCGAAACCGCGAACGAACTCCTTCCCGGGCAGGCCTGGACGGTCTTAGGCGTACATCCCGGGCTGATCTCCCGGCTCGTCGACGACCGTGAGTTCTCGCCCGAGGCGGCCCGCGATCTCATGAAGGAGGGTTTGGAGGTCGCCGCCGAGTACGTTCGTGAGGGACGAGCGCTCGCGCTCAAGTCCGGTCGTCCGCACTACCCGGTTTCCGACGACGTGTGGGACGCCTCGAACGCGGTGTTGCGACACGCCCTCTCGCTCGCCGGCGATCTCGACTGTCCGGTACAGCTACACACCGAGGACACCGAGGACTTACGCGAGGTGGCGACGTGGGCCGACGAACGCGGGATGAGCCCCGAGCACGTCGTCAAACACTACGCGTCGGGACCCACCGAGGGCGTAACGGCGAGCGTCATCGCTCGCAAAGACGAACTGCGAGCCGCAATCGAGGGTACCGATCCCTTCCTGATGGAGACGGACTTCCTCGACGATCCCGACAGACCGGGAGCGGTGCTCGGTCCGAAGACAGTACCCAGGAGAGTGCGCTGGTTGCGTGAGGAGGGCTACGACGAGGCAATGTGGAGCGCACACGTCGAGACGCCAGCGCGAGTATACGGTATCGACATGTAGGTATCGGTTGATTAGCTCCCCGACTCGGGCAACGAAAAGGTCTATCAACTGCGACACGCACGTTCGAGTATGAGTCCGTCCCCCGGTGAGTTCTACACGGAAGAACGCTGGCAGAACTGGATCGAGCGCCTCGAAGCCGAAGAGATAGACCCCGAAAACGAGGACTCAGCCCGCCTCCTGCTCAACCTACAGGACGACGCTGCGATCGCGATCTCCCGCGTCGTCGATGCCTACGAGGACGGCGAGTTAGAGCGCGAGCAAGCCCGCGAGGAACTCGAATCGATCCAGGAGATCGTCCTCGACGACGCCGGCATCGAAAACGAGGAGAAAGCGATGTTGCTCGACGGCGTCCAGACCTCTCTGGTCTGTGTCTTTTACGCGGCCGACGAGTACGTTGCGGAGGGTGCGGCCGACGAGGCGAGCATCGAGGAATACGTCACCGCCGCGCGCGACGCCGAAGCCGAAGAGGACGTCGAAGCCGCCCTCGGCTACTGCGCGCAGGCCGGCACCTTGCTGTTCGACGGCCGGGAGATGGACATGTCGGTCGCCGCGGATCTCGAGTACGGTCTCGTTGCCGAGTGGGTCAACG